>NZ_JALAAB010000004.1:0-319578 GCF_037546705.1 Vibrio sp. 2-Bac 85
ATCTTCAACTTTCATCTGTTGACGAGAATCTACAGTTTTTTGACCATATTTCACTCAACTTTGTGCATCATTAACTCATTTTTTAATTGTAAAAGTTTTGGCTGTCTAGCATTGTTAGTTATATAGTGGTTTAGAATTTCATCATCAAATAAAATCCAGTTCAATTAATGAAGATACACATGAAAACAATACGACAAATCGCAGCATTGGCAATTCTATTATTGAGTAGCAGTGCTTCTTTGGCGCAAGATGCAATGACTATGATTCTACCAATAATTGGGATTAAAATAATTTAACCTTAAACAGTAATGAGTAAGGTGTTGATTGTGTCTTAGCCATTACTGATTCTTTTTAATTTTGTAAATTACTTTAGTCATTATCCAGTAATTACTCGAACATTAAGTAAAGATTTCACCCTCGATAAATATAAATTAATTATGCTAAGCATAAGGACATTCTGATGACAAACTATTCTATTTTAGACCTTTCGCCCATTGTTGAAGGGTCAACTGCCACTATTTCATTAAAAAACTCACTTACTTTAGCTCAACATGCTGAGCAAATAGGTTATAAGCGCTACTGGGTTGCTGAACATCATAATATGCCAGGTGTGGCTAGTGCAGCTACCTCAGTGGTGATTGGCCATATTGCCGGAGGAACTAACAGTATCCGTGTAGGAGCTGGTGGTATCATGTTGCCTAACCATTCACCGTTAGTTGTGGCTGAGCATTTTGGTACATTGGAAACTTTATACCCGAACAGAATTGATTTAGGTTTAGGTCGCGCTCCTGGAACTGATGGTAATACAGCAAGAGCGTTACGTCGCACCTTGAGCAACAATGAGCAATTTCCTGAAGATATTTTGGAATTACAAGGCTATTTTAAAGATAAAACATCATCAATTAAAGCAATACGAGCAGTACCTGGAGAAGGAACAAAAGTACCACTGTGGATCCTTGGATCTAGCCTTTACGGAGCACAATTAGCTGCACATTTGGGGTTACCGTTTGCTTTTGCTTCTCACTTTTCACCTGATGCCTTGGCACAAGCAGCACAAGTTTATCGTGAAAACTTTAAACCCTCAAAGCAATTAGCGCAGCCGTACCTTATGTTTTCGGTTAATGTCTTTGCTGCGGATTCAAATGAAGAGGCTGAGTTTATTAGAACCTCTCATCTACAAGGTTTTGCTAATGTAACCTCAGGTAGACCTAGCTTATTACCGCGTCCTGTTAAAGATATTAAAACGGTGCTAGATAGCGCGACATTTGCTCGTGTTAATCATTCGTTGCGATGTGGTGCAACAGGTGGTTTAGAGAAAGTCACAGATGAACTCTCTCAATTAATAAAAACTTATCAACCTAATGAACTTATTATTAATAGTCCTATATATAAACATGAAGATCGTTTGCGATCTTATAGTATTGCAGCAGAGGCCATAACCAATATCAATCAAGCATAAATCCTAAAGCGATATGGTATAGGTAATTTTGAATATCAATCTAAACCTGAATCAGGCTAAGTAGATCATAAAACTTAGCCTGATGCTTGTATGTGTGTTGGGAAGATTTTGGTCAATAATCATACCAATCCCAATAAATAGCTGATCTATTTTACTTGCTAAAACAACCTATTTCTTTGTTGTAAATTTCGCAAAGGGAACAACCATTTACATCAATTTACGCCTAGAACTGAATTATTTTTTCGGCGTAAAATTTAGATCACATACTTAATGGAATTGGTATTAGATAAGCTTTATCAAAAATATTTAGTCTTTAATTGATGCTAGTAGCTCCCATTACTCACGACTCAATTTCAAGTAGTGAAACTACCCATTTTTGCAGGGCATCTTCATTGTAGCGTGGGTGCCACGCGGCAATAACATCAAATGAGTCTGGCGATTGCTCTAGTGGAATTTCAATTAAATTCAAACCTTTAATTGCTCTTGAAGGTAAAAATGCAATTGAGTCGGTAGTTTCAAGATACATTGGCACAATAGAAAAACAGGGTGCTGAAACAACAACATTACGTTCTAAGCCAAATTTCTTAAACCAATCATCAATTGAGCCTTTAAAATTAGTAACACTGCATTCTGGAAAACCATGTAATAAACAAAAAGGCCGCAATAAATAATACTGCGGCCTTTTTAGTAACAATACCCCGTAATGATGCGTAAACATGTAGAGCTTAGTCACCAAGTAAAACTATACATCATCATACTCTTTTTGATCTGAGCATATCGTCGCTAAACTACACCATACGCTAGCATAGCGTCAGCTACTTTTATAAACCCAGCTATATTGGCACCTTTGATATAATCCACTCTACTTTTATCATCGCCGTGGCGCACACACTGGTTATGAATGTTTTTCATAATGCCATGGAGTTTCTCTTCCAAATCCTGTTCAGTCCAAGACATACGAATACTGTTTTGTGACATTTCTAGAGCAGAAACGGCTACACCACCTGCATTTGACGCTTTTCCTGGAGCATATAAGATATTATTATCTTTAAACAATTCAATAGCCTCGGGAGTGCATGGCATATTAGCGCCTTCTGATACCGCAATGCAGCCATTATTGAATAATAGTTTAGCATCAGTACCCGTTAATTCATTTTGGGTTGCACAAGGAAAAGCCAAATCAGATTTTATACTCCAAGGTTTTTGACCTTCCAAGTATTTACTTTCAAACAATTCTGTTGCATCAGAGAGACGTTGCTTACGGTTTATTTTCAGATCTTTTAGTAGCATAAGTTTTTCTTGATCAATTCCATCAGGCACATAAAGTGTGCCACTAGAGTCTGAAACTGTTAGCACTTTGCCCCCAAGTTGAATGATTTTTTCAGCACAGTGCAATGCGACGTTTCCTGAACCAGATACTAACGCAGACTTGCCTTTTATTGAGTGACCGGCGTGTTTAAGCATTTCTTCCATAAAATAAGCATTACCATAACCCGTTGCTTCTGTACGGATAAGGCTTCCACCAAACTCTAAAGCTTTTCCTGTTAATACACTTTCAAATTGATGAGTAAGTCGCTTATATTGGCCAAATAAATAACTAATTTCTTTGGCACCAACACCTATATCTCCTGCGGGAACATCAGTATTTGGACCTATATGGTGATAAAGTTGCGTCATAAAAGACTGACAAAATCGCATAATTTCCCTGTCAGATTTTCCTTTAGGGTTAAAGTCTGCCCCTCCTTTACCCGCACCAATTGGTAATGTAGTCAAACTGTTTTTAAATGTTTGTTCAAAGCCTAAAAACTTTAATACACTTAGGTTTACAGAATGGTCAAACCTTAAGCCGCCCTTATAGGGCCCAATAGAGTTATTAAATTGTACCCTATACCCTTTATTGATTTGAATATCCCCCTGATCATCTTCCCAAGCAACACGAAACGAGATAACTTTATCTGGTTCGGTCATACGCTCTAAAATACGTGCTTTTATATATTTAGGGTTTTTATTTATAAAAGGGATCACAGACTCTGCAACCTCTTTAACCGCTTGGTGGAATTCGCTCTCGTTAGGGTTACGTTTAATTAGCCCCACCATAAACTGCTCTATGGTTAAATCTTCATTCATTTTTAATTATTCCTATTAACATGGCAGTAGCTTACTTATAAAGTAGCTGCTGAGTTTTATCTGTTGGTATAAAAGCTTTAAAATTATATTTAATATCAAAATTTGAGAAACACCTGGTAAAAATAACATGCGATTAATTGCTCTAGCATCTCGTGCAATGCATCGCACTCTAAATTTCGGTAGTTATTACTATGCTTTAAGCTCGTCGAAGTAAGTGAGCTTTGGAGGCTCTGATACTAAATGGCTGAGAGTTTCAAGCCCTCCAGTTTCGGTTCTCCACGCTAGATATTTCTCGTTATATACTCGAGAATCCCAATTTTCTATGGTTGTTAGGTGTAAAGGGTCATCTTGATTTTGAACCAGTTTAATATCAGAACATCCATCAAATGCTTTTGTTTCTGGTATAAAAACTGCTAAAACATCTTTTAACTCTTGCAGTTTTTCTGGTTTGGCTTTTAACTCTAAAATAACTTTAATAGACATAATTTTTCCTACAATAAATTAAGTAAACAGGGGCTAACACGCTAACTTGTAACGTTTCATATAGAGATTTTATAGGGTATTTTTAACAAGCTGAAACAATAACATTTTGTTAGTGATACATGATTTATTGGTTGTAGGGGCCACTTTAACAATATGCCCTAAACTGCAAATTGATAAAACGAAGACAAGCTTAAGCACTTTGAAGTGGTAAATATTTCGAGCATAAGGTTAGTTTAAAAAGGAAAAACAAATCACTTTTTACTGCACTACGGATAATTAAAAAGCTAACCTATTTATAAAGGAAGCTTTGTCGTTACTGAAAGCTTTAAATATGTAAACCCACTAGACAGAGGTTTACACATAATTGATTTAACCTCTCAATGAAGGCTTTTTCCATTGCTTATGCTTAGCCACACTATCTAAAGGTGTTTGAGCAATAGCGTTGGTATAATTACTCATCGTTTTAACCGCAAGCCCGAGCACAACCTCTAATGCTTGTTGCTCACCATAACCAGCGTCAAAGAAAGCATTTAAAGCATAAGGTTCAATGCTCCCTCTGGTTCTTAAAAGATCTCTTGTAAAAAGGCGTAAAGCTTCTAACTTTACATCACTTAACGGACTGCCATTTATTAAAGCTTCTACATCGTCATCTGACATACCTGATTGCACTGAAAGTAGAGTGTGCCATGGCATGCAATATTCACAATTATTCTCAAAATTAGCTGCTTGGTAAACTACCTGTTTTTATTTTAATGACAAACTGTTCTGATTAAACTGATGCCAACCTACCATATAAGAAGTTAACAAAGTGGGCGCCTGCGCCATTACATCTTCAACATTAGGGATTAAACCGAAGGCTTCTTTAGATGATATCAAATTATTTTTTTTGCTTCTGGTGCCACCACATTTTGCGTTTCCAGGGTTTAAGCTCATTATCTTTGAGACTACTTCTAATCGTTTCTAATGAAATGTTTTCTAAATCAGTGAGAGTACTATAACTAGTGGACAGCCATAAACTTTGGTAGTTATGGAAAAGACTACCAAGGGCGGTAGGCTCGTTAGATGAATTAGCCGCATTTGCAGCGCATACCGGTAAAGTTGGATTGCCAGTAAAAACGAATTACGACGAAATATGCATTAATTTATTGATCTTTTTCTTTCTTTATAAGCTATTAGCGAAAGCTAAAATAGCTCCACAGATTATTGTGTTTAATCTGTGGTTAACTATTAATAGGTTTAGGCTAATAACTTAAGCATTAACAATCTACATTCAAATTAACCATCAATAAATACGTTCCTGTGTATCGGGGTCAAAAAACACTACCTTTGACATATCTAACAATAATGGCATTAATTTATCGACTTTGCTTTCTGCAGTTGGGTGGATACGACAAACCGTTTTTACACCATTTATTCTCACTGTCACTAGGGTATCTGGGCCTGTTGGTTCTATAAGTTCGACATCACAATTCAACATGGCGCTATCGGGTTTTTCTTCACCTTGCTGAGTAATTTGCTCTGGTCGAATACCCAAAATAACAGATTTGCCAGCGTATGCTTCTAATCCTTTAATACTCTGTTTAATTGGCACCTTCACTTTCTCATTGCCGCTTTCAAGAGTTATTTGCATAGTCGGCATATCACCATCCACTTTTTCAGCCTGACAAGGGATGAAATTCATTGAAGGGCTTCCCATGAAGCTGGCAATAAATTGATTACGCGGATTGTCATAAATTTCTTGTGGTGGTCCAAATTGCTGTATTTCACCATCTTTCATCACTGCGATAACATCACCCAATGTCATGGCTTCAATTTGATCATGAGTAACATAAACAATGGTGGTTCCTTCTCGCTGATGTAATTCTTTAATTTCACCTCGCATCTCAACACGTAATTTAGCATCAAGATTTGATAGAGGTTCGTCAAATAAGAAAATCGAAGGATCGCGGGCTAAGGCTCTGCCCATTGCAACACGTTGCCGTTGGCCACCAGAAAGTTGCTTAGGTTTTCTGTCCAGTAATGATTCTATTTGTAATAACTTTGACACTTTTTCTACAATCTTTTTTTGTTCTGATTTTTCCGTCTTACGAATGGTTAAACCAAATTCAATATTCTGACGAACGGTCATATTTGGATAGAGCGCATAAGATTGAAATACCATCGCAATATCACGGTCTTTTGGATCTAAGTGCGTGACGTCTCTATCTCCAATAAAAATATTGCCATTACTAACAGGCTCTAAACCGGCAATCATATTAAGCAGGGTAGATTTACCACAGCCAGATGGACCCACTAAAATCAAAAACTGACCCGGTTGTATCTCTAAATCAATGCCCTTGAGTACTTTGACTTTTCCATAGATTTTTTCAATATTCTGTATTTTTAAAGCGTGCATATAATGTCCCTTAACCTTTAACAGCGCCTGCTGTGAGTCCTTTAACGAAATACTTGCCGGCAACGATATAGACGAACAAGGTAGGTAGTGCTGCAATAATGGCAGCTGCCATATCTACGTTATATTCTTTAACACCCGTACTCGTATTGACCAGATTATTCAGTGCAACTGTAATGGGTTGTGAATCTCCTGATGAATAAACTACGCCAAATAAGAAGTCATTCCATATTTGTGTAAACTGCCAAATAACGGATACAACAATGATCGGTATTGAAAGAGGTAGAATAATACGGTGGAAAATCATCCAAAATCCAGCACCATCAATACGTGCGGCATTGACTAATTCTGAAGGAATACTGATGTAATAATTACGGAAAAATAATGTAGTAAATGCCAGACCATAAATGATGTGTACCATGATCAAGCCAGAGGTGGTTCCTGCAAGCCCAAGAAAACCTAGCATGCGCGCCATTGGCAATAGGACAACCTGAAATGGGATCATCGTACCAATCAGTAACATGCCAAAAAATAGAGTACTACCACGAAACTTCCATTTGGTCAGTACATATCCATTTAATGCACCTATTACCGTAGAGATTATGACGGCAGGGACTGCGATCAATACTGAGTTCCAGAAGTAGCCTTTCAAGCCCTCACAAGTTACTCCTGTACAGGCAGAGCCCCATGCTTTATCCCACGAATCTAAGTTCAAAGCCTGTGGCATTGATAATAGGGTGCCTGAACGGATTTCGTCCAAGTCTTTAAGCGAAGTGATCACCATAACTACGAGAGGCAATAAATATATAAGGGCGGCAAAGCCTAGAATGCTATAAATCAAAACTCTTTTAATGTTCATTATTTTTCTCCCTTAGCTCCGAATACAGATACGGGACGATAATGGTAATAACCGCCATTAACATCATCATAGAAGCTGCTGAACCCAATCCGATTTGTCCACGAGTAAAGGAAAAGGTGTACATAAAGGTAGCAGGCACATCGGTCGCGAATCCGGGGCCTCCTCCTGTTAAGGCAATAATGAGGTCGAAGCTCTTAATTGCAATATGGGTAAGTATTATAAATGCACTGAAAAATACTGGGCGTAACCCTGGAATAATTATTTTTCGATAGATAAGTGGCATTGAAGCACCATCAACCTTAGCTGCTTTAATTATATTGTCATCAACACCTCGTAAACCAGCAAGGCATAGTGCCATAACGAAACCTGATGATTGCCAGACACCAGCGATAACCACGGTATAAATGGCCATATCCGTGTTGACTAACCAATCAAAAGTGAATGATTCAAATCCCATTTCGCGCACTAATCGTTGGATCCCCAGTTCAGGATTTAATATCCACTTCCAGGCCGTACCGGTAACAATAAAAGACAGTGCCATCGGGTATAAATAGATGGTTCGAATAGCGCCTTCCGCACGAATTTTCTGATCCAGAAAAATCGCCATAAACAATCCAAGTACTAAGCAAATTACAATGAATAAAACACCGAATATAAATAGGTTTTCAGCGGCTACCCACCAACGATCATTGGCAAACAGCTTTTCATACTGAAGAAATCCTGCCCAATTATATTTTGGCAACATACGGGATGAGCTAAAGGATAACCAAGCATTCATCAACATAAAGCCATAGATAAAAATCACTGCCACAACAAAAGTTGGCGCTACGACTAATTTTGGTAATAATTCCCCTAGCGATTGACGGGGAGCGCTGGATTTATTCATAAGAAGATCGATCCTCTTAAATAGCTAAATGAGATAGCTAAAATGAAAGCCGGATACCAACTAGAAATAGCTGATATCCGGATGAATTAAAGGGTTAAACTTTATTGAGCGGCTGCGACTGCTTTTACTAGTTTTGCAGCTGCGGCTTCTGCCGTTATTGAATCTGAGTTGTAAAACTCAGTAATGGTGTCGAAGATTGCACCTTGAGTAGAAGAGAACGTAGACATACCGTGCGCCATACTAGGTAATAAGGTGTTTGCTTTAGCCGTTCTGACAAAGTCTTTTGCTGATATTTTTGCACAGTCATCAAACTTATCCATAGGTAGGTTTAAACGAGCAGGAATTGAGCCTTTATTCAAGTTGAATATCTCCTGAAAAGCAGGACTTAGTATAGTACTCGCTAAATCGTTTTGGCCTTTTTGTAGTTCTTTGTCATCCACTTCAAACATAACAAAACTGTCGATATTAAAGGTGTAATCGTTGGTTGTACCTGGTGCAGCTACACATAGATAGTCTTTACCCGGCATTTTACCCGCAGCAGTGAATTCACCTTTTGCCCAATCACCCATGAATTGCATACCCGCTTCGCCATTAATCACCATGGCTGTCGCTAGATTCCAGTCACGTCCTGGTGAGCCCGCATCGGTGTAGTCTTTGATTTTATGAAAAACTTTTAACGCCTTAATCATGGTAGGGCTATTCAATGATTTAGGATCTAAGTCAATGAATGCTTTGTTATAAAATTCTGCACCAGCGGTACCTAATACAACTGTTTCAAACGTTGTTGCGTCTTGCCAAGGCTGTCCGCCATGGGCAACAGCTGTCATGCCCGCTGCTTTAATTTTGTCTGCCGCAACAAAGAACTCATCCCACGTTGTTGGTACAGTCGCACCCGCTTTTTCAAATACTTCAGGGTTTGTCCACATCCAGTTTACACGGTGGACATTGACTGGAACGGCTACATATTCACCTTTATATTTCATTGTGTTCGAAACAACGGTAGGTAACAGATTGTCCCAATCTTCTGTTTTAGCTAGGTCATCAAGGTCAGCCAATACGCCTTCTTCACCCCACTCTTGAATACTTGGGCCTTTGATTTGGGCAGCTACAGGAGGATTACCAGAAACGACACGAGATTTTAACACTGTCATGGCACTTTCACCGCCACCGCCAGCAACAGCAAAGTCTTTCCATACATGGCCTTTCGCTTCTAACATTGTTTTCAGCTCTGCAATAGATTTTGCTTCACCGCCAGAAGTCCACCAATGCAATACTTCTACTTCTGCAGCTTGCGCTGCCACTGAAAGACCGAGTGCTAATGAAACACCTAGAACCACTTTTGAAATTTTCATATGACTTCCCTTATCAAAGAAACCTGATAGCCGTAATGCTGATCAGACTAAAAATTTACCGAATAGCCGTTATTTTTTAATGCTAAATAATGTAATTTACGTTGTAAAATAAGTGCTTTAACAACTATTTAAAATAGTCGGCTAATCAAAAGACTATAACCGAAAACTAAAATGTGTGGTGATTAAACAAACAAGAGTTGTGATATTGATGTTAATAATATCTAGCTAGTATTTGCTTTGAAATATGGAAATTTAACAATGGAAAGTGGGGGCCTGTCTTTCATTTTGAATTGATGAATGGCAGTGGAGTAGTTGGCATTGTATGGCCGGAAAACAAGCTTCTCTATACGGGTTAGCAGTGGATGCGCTGTTAAAATGCTCTGTTGCGATGATAAGAGCCATAACTCTGGTGGAATAAAATGAAATAAATCAGTGCTTATTTTAAAGTACATTATTCGTTAGCAAGTAGATTATACCTGCGGGTAAAACATAACATAATTTAAAAGGAAAGATATGAAGCTTAAAAACACCTTAAAAATACCTTTAAAATCACTCCTTAAAGATCATCAATGAAGCCAGCTTAAAAGAGAAGAAAACCACAGCCTTATCATTAAAAAGTAGATTAATTATATATTTCAATTAAAATGGTTTAGACTGTAATATTCAGCATTAACAAAGCACTACGTGGATATTTTTAATATAAAACAATCAGTAATATCTAATCGTTTTATTTAAATTGTTATCCATAGGGTTTAAAATAAGTGCTAGCTCATCACAATATATATCATTAAGTTCAATTTAAGGCTCTCCTAAAAGTACTAATATGAAGCAGATTATTTTATGTCGGGTGATTACACATAGTAAAAACTCAACATAACTTGAGTCTGTGGTCTGGATATTCATAGCATGCGAATGAAGCTTTATACTTATAAATGTAGGTAATTATAATGAAAAAATTTACACAAAGTCGCCGAGACTTCCTAAAAACAATGGTTATTGCTGGCGTGAGCGTTTCATTTGCATCACTTACTAGAGCCGCTTCTGGTAGAGAACAAAACTATTTATACAAACCTAATCAACCATGGGCGGAAGGCAATCAAGCTAAGCATCGCGTAGATGCGATTCAAAAAGTAACGGGGCAAAAAGTTTTTGCTCGTGATTTTAGAGCTAAAGACTTTACAAACTGGCCTGATAACCAATGGCATGGTTACATCGTTTGTGCGACGCAAGCAGATCATATATTCAAAGATATCAATTTAAGTTTCTTAGAAAAGCCGCCAACAAAAATCATATTGTCAGAAGATTTAATAGAAAATGATATCTATTTACCTGAGTTTCATGGTGAAGATATGTTACTACCAAAAGGTAAAACACCTCATTTCATCGGTCACCCTGTCGCTATTTTATTATTTGACCAATTTGATGATTTTAACGCTGCGAAATCACGTTTAGACTTTAACCCTAATCTAGTTGAGTACGGTGATAAAACTCCACTTTATAAACGTAATCCTTATGCATCGTGGCGAGTTATTAGAGTTGCAGGGGATAAAACTGAAGGTGTCGATATCTACTCGCCTTTTAAAGATGGGCTATTTTTTCCTGCTTATCAATTAAGACAACCTAAATGGCCTACAACCAAAAATGTGAATGGAAGTTTAAGTGAAAGAGGTATGTTTTATGCTGATAAAATAGCCGAAGATATGGCGAATCCAGATTTGCATGTAGTTGATAGACATTACCAAACACAAATTATTGACCCAATGATGCTAGAACCTGAAGCGGCTAATATTTGGTACGATGATAAAGAAAAAACGCTTCATGGAGCGGTTACCTGTCAAGACCCAACTGATTTTACTGAAATGGCCGTGCATATGGTTAAAGCCTCTAAGCAAGGTAAAGAAACTAAAAACTTAGTGCTTTATTCTGGATTTGTAGGTGGAGGGTTTGGCGCAAAAGATCATTCAGTATTTCCTTTCTATGCGTTAACTGCGAGTTTATTTTCAGATGGCAACCCTATCCGTATTGCAAATGACCGATACCAGCAATTTCAATCAGGCTTAAAACGTCATCCATTTAAGATCCATAACCAATTAGCTATCAATAAAAAAACATTGAAGATTGAATCGTTAACATCTAAATCAGAAGTTGATGGTGGTGGCCGAGAAAACTTTTCAGCAAGTGTTGCCTCTGCTGGTATGTCAGCCATGCAAGGTATATTTAATATTCCTAAAAGTGATTTACAAGCGACCGCTTTCCAATCTCGTAATGTAGCCTCTGGTTCAATGCGGGGTTATGGATCCGTTCAATGTATGCCTGTGATTGACTTGATGATCACTCAAGCAGCAGCTGAACTAGATGTGGACCCATTTGAAATTCGCCGAAAAAATCTATTAAAAACTAATGATCTTAATACGCAAGGTGCCCAAATAGATGGTGAACTCCGATACTTAGAAATATTAGATAAAGCGGAAAAACACCCTGTTTGGCAACAAAGATTTACTAACAAAAAAAGCTTTGAAGCAATCAACCCTGATAAATTATTTGGCGTAGGTTATTCACTATTATCAAAAAACTATGGCACTGGTAATGTTGGACCAAATTCGGCCGTTAATATTACAGCTGACGGCGAAATAATTCTTGAAATAGAATACATGGAAATGGGTTCTGGAGCTCAGACAAGCCAAGGCTTATTGACACATGATTTTTTTGGCCAAGCAGCTGGGGAAGTGAAGATAGCCGTTACCGAAACATGGAAAGCATTACAACTGTATGAAACAGATAACCCATATATTATCAGCCAAGAAAAACAAGATAAAATGTCTAAAGATCCTCTATGGACACCAGTTAAGCATATGGCAAGTAGTGCTTCAGACTCAGCGACCTTCCAGACAGAAGCAACAAAAGGTGCATGTAATATAGTTTATTTGTACGGTATTTTGCCTGCTGCGCGTTTACTATGGAAACTAGATACCAAATCTGATTTAAGCAATGCTAAATGGCGTGATGGCAAATTAACATTTGAAGATAATAAACCATTATCACTGAGAGTATTAGCTAAAAAGGCACATGAGAAAGGCTTAGTAACAGGCTCTGTTGCTCATACCGTTAATCGCTGGTCTTGGACTGAAGCTGAATTCGAGATTGAAGGTGATAAACGGATTCACTCATTAGACGCAGTAGCCGTTCGTTACGGCAATGGCGCAACAACTTCTAAAAAACAATCCATGGATGATCTCGGATATCATTTAATTAAACGAAATTGGGTTAAATACCCAAGTACCAGATATAACAATGCCATGGTGACTTATTACGCACCTTGTGATTGCCTCATCGAATTAGCAATCAGTAAACATACTGGCAAGGTTGAAATATTGAGTACTCACAGTGTACTTGACGCAGGACCGGTTATTTCTAAACCTATCGTTGACGGTCAAATTCAAGGAGGGCTAGTCATGGGATTAGGGCATGTGTTACACGAATACTTACCTTCATTTGAAGAAGGTGCTGGTAACGGTACATGGAACCTTAATCGTTATCACGTGCCGATGGCAAGAGATGTAAACGTTTGGACAATGACCTCTGAAATTCTACCTACATCAGATAAAACAGCGCGCCCTAAAGGCATTGCAGAAGTCGTCATGATGCCTGTTGTCTCAGCAGTTCAAGATGCTATATTTCATGCAACAGGACAACGATTCGATCAAACGCCAATTACCGCAGAACAAATTAAAAAGAGATTAAACGGATGAATTATAACGAAGTAGAATTTACCTTAAATGGCAAAAAAGTAGGTCCAACAAAAGTACCAGAAGGTACGATGATGATTGCCTTTTTACATGAATATTTAAATTTAACCGGCACTAAATTTGGTTGTGGAGCTGGTATTTGTCATGCCTGTGTAATTTTAGAAAAAACGATGACAGGGCATAACACTCATAGGACTTGTATTACTGGTGCTGCAGCCTTCAACGGCATGGAATTAACGACAGTGGAAGGGCATGCTCGGATTGATGTTAAAACACAAGAACTAGCACTGCATCCAGTACAGCAAGCCTTCATTGAAAACTTTTCTTTTCAGTGTGGTTGGTGCACTTCAGGGTTTGTTAATGAAGCCGTTGGTTATTACGAAGAATTAAAGAAAACGCCAATTGCAAAAGAACAGCTACGAGAGTCTATTGAAGCATCATTAGGGGAACATGTCTGCCGGTGCACCGGTTATGTGAAATATTATGAGGCAATGGAAACATTAATTCTTTCGCAACCTGAACTCATTAAGTAGGCGATTATGAAAAAAATTATCAGTGTCAGTTTTATTGTCATACTCGCCGCTTTACTTCTGTTTGTCTATTACGGGAGTGGACAACATGTTGAAGTTGCTGCAGAAAAAAAATCTGCATTGATATTAGAACAGAAAATAACACGGGGTAAAGCAGTTGCTTATGAAGGTGACTGTCTAGCTTGTCACACCACAGAAGGCGGTGCAGATTATACTGGGGGATTAGAATTCGAGACACCTTTTGGCCCACTGTATTCGACCAATATAACGCAGGATGAACAATATGGTATCGGAAATTATACCCGTGAAGATTTTTATCATGCCGTAAAATATGGTTATTCTAAAAACAGCGGTAACTTGTACCCTGCGATGCCTTACACATCTTATCGTAAATTAAGTGATGAAGACATGGATGCACTGTGGGCTTATATGAAAACTATCACCGGTATTCCAGCTGAAAATATAAACAATGATATTATGTTTCCTGCAAATATTCGTTTTACATTAGGCACTTGGAATCAAATGTTTTTTGATGACACTGATTTTAAAGCGGATACAAGCAAGAGTGAACAATGGAATGAAGGAAAATATTTAGTTGAGGCTTCAGGTCATTGTGGTGAGTGTCATACCCCAAGAAATTTATTATTCGCTATGAAAACAGATCAAGCATTACAAGGCCAAATCATTGAAGGTTGGAATGCAGTTGCTATCACCCCAGAAGCGCTAAAGAAAAATGGTTGGACATTAAGCTCTTTAACCGATTTTTTTGCAACAGGTAACTCTGACCAAGGTACAACGTTTGCAGGTATGAAGTTGGTTATTCAAGAAAGTTTAAGCCATTTAACGCCAGCACAACGTTTAGCAATGTCTGTATATCTATTGGATATGGAACCAGAGGAGGTAGATGCTTTACTCACATCATCTAGGGTTTATTTATCTGCTCAACAAAAGTCAGACAAAGGCTATAAAACTTATGCCGCGTATTGCTCTGGCTGTCATGGAGCCGATGGTTTAGGAAAACCCAATGCAGTAGTCGCATTGAATAAGAACTCCATCTTCAATGACAATTCTGCTTTTAATGCTATTGCAGTGGTCCTTCGAGGTCTTCCAAAACAGCAAGAAAGTTTAGTAAAAGGGTCTGTAGCAATGACCTCTTTTACAGATAGTATCTCAGATCAGGATGTTGCTAATTTAGTTAATTTTGCGAATACAACATGGGGTAATAAAATCAGTTCTGACGTCACCGCATCAAAAGTAAAAGAAGTGAGAGAACAATTAAATGAAGATGGTTATTTAAATCATATGGGAGTACAAGTGCATAATTAACCCCATTATTAAACTCACCTAATATTCTCCCTCTCTGTTATACGAGGGGGAGAAGTTCCCAAAAAATGCCGCCAAGATTTTCATTGTTCATCTGAATCTAAGTATGGATTATTTAAGCTAGATTTGTAGTATTCACTATTAATTATAGGGCTAGGGGATGAGTCGTCAGTTGAGGTTAGAATTTTCAGGTGCGTATTATCATATCATCTTTATTATTCATCATCAGCTGGTAATGAAAGACAGGCTATTTACCTAGAAGAAAGTGATTTCGAAAGATTCCTCATTTATTACTATTATTTGTTCGCAAATGTTTCATGTAGTCGTTGCTTTGCTTAATCACTTTCAATAACAATAAACTTCCACGGTTGTGTATTAACGGATGAAGTAGTCATATTTAGCGCTTCTGTGATCACAGCCATATTATAAGCAGAGATACGCTTGCTTGGGTGATATTTTTTGTTGAATAGCGGCGGTTAAGATCTTATAGGATTGGATGAACCATTTTTTACTTCAAATATTTTTATAAAAAATAAACGATAACTCACGGCGAGTTTGAAACTGGCCGTGAGTATATTGAATAGTTTACTCGAGGACCCTATACATAATTATGGGTTAAGGATCATGTTTTGCATAAACATCATGCTAAAGTTTTCTTTTGCATTTAAGCTCGCATTACGTACTTTTGGTGCCCAACGTTCAACAAATTTTGCTGCACATAACTCAGCGGCGAGATCAATCCCTTCTCTGTAGTTCCACCACTCAGAACCATCTTTATAGCGAAGTCCAGCTTCTTTCATCGTTGCATGGAAGCCATCCGATTTAACCACTTCCCACATGATCTTTTGCATATCTGCGATTAAATCTCTGTATTGTTCTAGATCTTCGTGTGTCGCAACTATTTTTTCATGTCCGGTAATGACAAATTCAAAATCAGGGTAATCATCTAATAATATTTGTGGGATTTTCCAAGTCATCATAGGATCGCTTGCTTCACCAAAATGGATCCAAGGAGCTGATTTCGCGTGGAATGTATCCGTAGCAAATAGGATTTTTTGTTTAGGTGCATAAACAACGGCATCATCATGAGAATGCCAGTTTCGGCTATAGTTTTTAAATTCTAAGCGCAGTCCACCGGTTTCAAGTACATACTCATCATCCCAGACAAGATTTGGCATTGGACGCATATTTGCTCTTTCTGCCGGTAAATCTTCATGGGCAATTTTTAAGAATTCTTCTGTTTCACGTTGTGCAATGATTTTGGCATCTTTTGCCATTAGGCCTGATTCAACATAAAGGTGCATACCTTCAGCGTGATCTCTATGATGATGGGAGTAGATTACATGAGTGATTTTTTTATCTGTTAGCTTGGGAATGAGATCTAATACACCTGGTGTTAGTTCTGGTCTTGCATCATAAACGACTACACCAATATCGGTAATAAAAAAGACCATGCTATCGAACTCATTATGAATATAGTAAGCATTGTCAGCAACCTTGTAGTAGTTGTATCCTCGCTCTGGTATGGACGTATATACGTAATCTATTGAATTATATTTTGTTTTTACCGCTTCTATATCAAATTTATCCGAGGCTTGTACATTTCCGCATAATGAAGAGAGGGCGACAATAGCGCATGCACCTAGTACATTATGCATACGTCTCGGTAACAATATTTTTAACAACCTTTTTGGCAATTTTTTTGCTATTTTTTTTGATAATGTCATTGTTCATACTCCTTTGTATTACTCGATGATTGGCATCACTAAAAAGTAAAAGCCTCTCAACAGGTATGTTTCATTCAGGAGTATATTTTCTGCCTTAGCACTGGTTCTATAAAGAGACTGAACGCATATTTTCTGGCACTTTCCGCGGTTCAATAATATAGTTTATCGATGTGAGAAAAAATTAAGTTTTTGCTTGGGATCTATTCTGGTGAGATTTGATATTTATTCCTAACTTGCTGTCTAAAAGCAAGAGGGCTCATACCTGTTTCGCGTTTAAAAAAACGACCAAAGTAGGAAGCATCTTCGAAGTTCAAACAATAACCAATTTCAGCAACAGTGACATTACTATGAGCAAGTAGTCGTTTCGCTTCAACAATAAGTTGTTGACGGATAATACTGCCCGGCGCAGATCCCGTAATAGCTTTTACCGTGTCTTTAAGATGGCTGGTAGTAATCCCCATTTTTTTTGCATAATCATGAACCCCATGTTCTGTAATAAAATATTCAGATACTAATTGCTTAAATTGGCGAACCAAAGATGATGAGGTTACAGAGCCCATTTCGGGATGGTCAATGAGATATAATCGATGGATTTTAGTAAGCAAGATATGTAGATAAGCACGTAACACAGAAATACTTCTGGCATTTTCGTGATGAAATTCCTGCTCAATGTCGGCAAATAATCCATTAAACACACTCAAGTTTTCATCTGCAACAGAAAGCCAAGGACTATCAGTTGTATCATTAAAAATGCAAAAGTCCTGAGATCGGATAATATTAGAAGATGAAAAACCTAGAAACTCCTCAGTAAAAAGAAGGGCATAGCCTTTTAATGGTTTTATCAGTTGCCAAAAATGAACTTGATCTTTTGATAGGAAAAAAAACATCGGTGGTTTAATTTGGTATGGCACAAAATCAATAATATGAATCCCTTCACCTTCGCTGATATATAACACCTCATAACAATCATGACGGTGAGGATAATTAACCACGCCAACGCCACTCATTAACTCAAATCTTGTTACTAAGAAAGGTAATTGTGGGTCCAGTAATGGGTGTGATTGTTCGAGAGCACGTTGAACTTTATCAAACGCTTCAGTGTAAGAATGTGAGGGTATATCTAGACGTTTTTTCATGAACAATCATCTTTTCGAAGAGTACACAATAAAAGCTATATTAATACAAACAGACACTATGCTCAAAAGCTTAGGACTGATTATGTACTGGTTACCCTTTATATTTTGCAAGCAGGGACTTGCGAGTTGCTTTTGTTCATTTTGGCTAACAATTTTTTATACTCTTTTCACCTGTACTCTTTTTCTCCACTTCTTATTTTACCTGCAAATAAATTAGTCGCTTAGGTTGAAAATATAGCTAACCGTTCATACTCTCATTTGGGTAAGTAATGCCATTATATTTTTTACCATAATTTTATCATTATTTATGGCCGCTTAATTAAATTGTTTGGTGAAATTATTTGGATGAATTGTTGATTGCAATCGCAATGGGCTTATCTGTAGACTCACTACATAAACCATTTTTACTCTAATCCTTAGTTTATTTTGTTGGTGAAAGTAGGGATAACAATCACGATAGCTAGTTAAGTTACTTGAATAACATTGGGGCAAGGTGAGTCGAGTTAGCCTAATATTAACGTTTATCAAAGAAAGTATTTATTTTCTCCTGTAAATAGTCGTAACAGCATGAACGTTTCGCATAAATTGTAATTTAAAGTACTGTACTGAAGAGGAATCTATGAGAGTCACTAACCATAATTATAAAAACTTAGCTGATTTAAAACAAAATTTAGATTTATCCCATGTCGATTCTAAAAATACATTAATGCAAGTTTTCAGTGGCTTGGTGACAGAAAGTGAAGTGAGACAAATTCAATCCATTATTAATGAAAAATGCAGTGGTATTACATTTATTGGTACAACGACGGCAGGAGAGATCCATAACGGACAAGTTTTTAAAAATACCATCTCGATTTCTATTATGGAGTTTGAATTCACAGGCTTTAATTCTTATTATTTTCACCATGATGATGATTATGAGCTTGGTAGAAATATCGCAAAGACAAGTTTTAAGAATGATACAAAAGTTGCCATCATCTTTATTGATGGGCTGCTAACCAATGGAAGTGAAGTTGTTGATGGCATCTCCTCAATCAATTCTAACATTCCTATCGCTGGTGGTATGGCGGCAGAAAATGGGGCGTTAAAAAACACGTTTTTATTTAATAATGAAGGTGTATACCGCAAAGGCGCTGTTGTCGTTTCCCTTAATAGCGACGTTTTAAAAGTATTTACTGATTACCAATTAAATTGGCAACCTATTGGTAAGTTTATGACGGTGACCAAGGCTGATAAGAATCATCTTTACGAAATAGACAATATTTCAGTGAGTGATATTTACAAAAAATATTTAGGTGATGCAGTTGGCGATGGATTACCGCATTCTGCAACCGAGTTTCCTTTATTAAAAATTGAAGATGATGGTATGGAAGTATGTAGAGTCTTTACCCATAAATTTGAAGAAGATGGATCGCTTCTATCAATTGGAAACTTACAGGTCGGCGACAAAGTCAGGCTGGCGTTTGGGAATGTTAATTTAATTCTTCAAAGAGCAAGAAAAAATATTCAAGAATATTCTCTTTTACAATTTGAAGCTATTTTCACCTATAGCTGTGCGTCAAGAATTGCTTTTTTACAATCTGATATTGTGCAGGAGTTAGAGCCTCTGAATTGTGTTGCACCTATTGCTGGTTTTTTTACTTTCGGTGAAATTTTTCATAAGCACGGTAAAAACAATTTTCTTAATATTAGCCTGACAATACTCGGGCTGTCTGAAAATACTAATCAACAGATCATACATACAGTGCAAAAAAATACAGTTAAAAATGAAGAGAAGAATGTTTTTAAAAACAAACACTTTATCGTGTTGGATGCGCTCACTAATTTATCGAATACTGTGATTGACGAATTAAATAATGCCAATAAAAAACTTGAAGAAGCACAAAATAAACTCACAGAACAGGCTAATCATGATTACCTTACTAATTTGTATAATAGAAGGTATTTTAATGAAGTTGCACAGGGCTTTTTACAAGTTGCTAAAAGAGAGAGTAATAATTTTAGTGTCCTTATGCTAGATATCGATAAATTTAAAGGTATTAATGATAGCTACGGGCACCTCATCGGTGATGAAGTCATTAAAGTATTATCCGCAATATTAATAGACAACACGCGAGCTGCTGATATTGTTTCAAGGTTCGGTGGTGAGGAGTTTGCAATATTATTACCCTCCACTGATAGCACCGGCGCATTGGCAATAGCTGAGAAGTTAAGGCGTGTAGTTGAAAATAACACGATAAGTATTGAACGATATAATATAAAATTTACTATCAGTATAGGCATATCGAGCACTAACTATCGCGATGATAATCATATAAGTGAAGCATTAAATAGAGCGGATAAGGCGCTTTATGAAGCCAAAGAAAATGGGAGAAATAGAACAGTTGTATTTTCAAATAAAGTTTTTTCAGATAGTTAATCGATTGACTCTGGAAATCACTTCTAAAACCTAACTGCCATACTCAAGCTCCTTTACTCAATTACTTTTAAGCATGTACTTTTAACCTTGCACTATTTAATAAATAGCTATGTGTGCTAAATGCATTCATTTGTTGAGCATGCTACTTAGTTTATTAGCCTAGACCGCTGCATCTTGCACCGCTAAAGCTCCTTGTAGCCGACACGTTTTATATGAGGTAATGATGAACAAAGAAAATATGATGCTTGGAATGGAAGCGCTTAGCCTTATTGATGAAGATATTAAACAGGCGTATACAGAGATTGGGTTACCTGCTGAGAGAAGCAGCCCAGAGGGTTTTGAAACTTTCCTTTCTACCATCATTAGCCAACAATTATCGACGAAGGTGGCTATGGTCATTAAAGATCGCGTTGTTGCTTTGATGGAGGATCTCACTCCTGAAAGCCTTCTTAATATTCCGGATCAGAGCCTTCGAGATGCGGGGTTATCTTGGCGTAAGGTTGAATATGCCAAAGGCCTAGCTGAAGCGATCGCAACGAATCGGTTTGATATAGATAATTTGGGTAAGCTGAGCGATGATGATGCGATTAAAGCAATCACCGAAATTAAGGGGTTTGGCCGCTGGAGTGCGGAAATATATCTCATGTTTTCTTTAGATAGAAAAGATGTGTTTCCGGCTGACGATTTAGGTTTATTAGTGGCCTTGAAACATCTCAAAGGGGTACCTGAAAAACCAACGGCAAAACAAGCACGTGAAATTGTAAAGCATTGGTCACCTTGGCAAAGTGCGGGGGCTCTTTTCCTTTGGCAGTATTATCATCAACTTAACTTACCTAAAAAAGCCTAAGCTAAAAAACCTTAAGTTAAAAATCCTAATATTTTATTGAGCATCTACTGTTTGAACATCTACCGAACAGTCAATTTATCACCGACTCTGATTACTAATCCTTTTGCTTATTGCGTTTTAACTCTGTTAAACGCAGTTGTTCCTTGCCAGAGCAATGCGCTTTCAAATTACATTCAGTGAACTTTCAGTTTTTCTAAAGTAAACCTTAAGTTTCAAGGGATACGATATCTGCATTATTTAATTGAGCAGATATTTTAATGAAAACAATGAATCCTATGACTCTCCAGCTTGTGTCAATAAAAGTACTTCAAGCTGCCTCATCTCTTACCTATTTTATCATTTATATCAATGTTTTAGTTTTGTTTATGGTCGCGCTGTTGTTGGCCGCTATTGCTTGGCTTTGTGCTTCCATACATTTGTCGTTAAAACCATTTATTGTATCTTTATCACATTGTTTAAGCTCTTTTTTTAGATCTGAGTTTCCTTCTATTACCTTTCCAATATGTTGTTTTAAAAAGAAATAAATCGCTTTAACTGAACTGATTTAAATCCTTGAAATCAGTTCATTAAGGTTAACTACTGTTTTGAAAAAATGATGTTTCAATTCGACTCAATATAATTAAGAGAAATAAATGCAACGTTTAAAAGCAAAATTAGGCCCAATTTATCCTATTTTGATCACCAGCTTAATTATATTGCTGATCTTTACTGTGTCACGTTTAGGTTTGTCTATTTGGCAGTTCGATAGAGTGAGTGAAGCCGACGGATGGTTACGTGTTCTTAGTAGTGGTCTTAGAATAGATATTGCCTCAATTAGTTATCTATTTGTATTACCTGCATTATTGATGAGCTTACTATCAGGTAAACATTTAATGGGGAGGATCTGTATTTGGGGGCTGAGAGGTTGGATCACTTTTGGACTTTGGTTGATTGTTTATATGGAAGTGGTCACGCCTGCTTTTATCATTGAATATGATCTTCGCCCTAATCGTTTATTTATAGAGTATTTGATTTACCCAAAAGAAGTCTTAGCAATGCTTTGGGGCGGATATAAAATTGAACTATTGATCGGATTACTAGCCTCCATTACAGCGCTAACCTTAGGTTGGAAGTTAAGTTGTCGGGTGACTCAGGGGCTTACGGTTACGCAATGGAAATGGCGTCCACTCGTTGCGCTTGTTGTGGTTGCAATAGGAGTGATGGGAGCCCGTTCAACCTTAGGGCACCGTCCATTAAATCCGGCGATGGTAGCATTCTCAAGTGATCCTCTGATTAATGATTTAACTTTAAACTCTTCTTATTCTTTAATGTTTGCTATTAAACAGATGGCCAGTGAACAAAGCGCTGAAGATTTTTATCCTCGTATTGGGCCTGACACTATTATTTCAGAAGTACGAGATTCAATGAATATAGAACAATCTGCTTTTGTTACGGAGGGGAAAGTAACAGATGCTAAGCCGACGTTGGCAAATCATAGGGCAACGTACCAGGGTAAACCCAAAAATATTGTCATATTATTGTTAGAAAGCCACGGTGCACGATATGTTAAAAGTCTTGGGGGTCAGGATTTATCACCTAATTTAGATAAGCTTTATCAACAAGGGTGGGGGTTTGAGCGTATTTATGCCAGTGGTACTCGTTCAGTGCGCGGTATTGAAGCGGTAACTACAGGTTTTTCTCCAACGCCTGCTCGCTCTGTGGTTAAGCTAGGTAAAAGCCAAACTAACTTTTTTAGTATTGCTGACTTATTAAAAGAGAAGCAATACCACACTCAATTTATTTACGGCGGAGAAAGTCATTTTGATAATATGAAAAGCTTTTTTCTAGGCAATGGTTTTGCTGATATGCAAGATCTTGCGACTTTTAAATCACCGGCGTTTATTGGTTCTTGGGGTGCTTGCGATGAGGATTTATATGATAAAGCCGACCAGCAGTTTACTGCATTATCTGCGCAACATAAGCCATTTTTCAGTTTGGTATTTTCTTCTTCAAACCATAGTCCTTATGATTTCCCTGATGATAAAATTACGTTGTTTAATGAGCCTAAACAAACTGTTGAAAACGCGGTTAAATATGCAGATTATGCGTTAGGTAAATTTGTTGAAAAAGCAAAAAATTCAACCTATTGGAACAATACAGTATTTGTGGTGGTTGCCGACCACGATAATAGAGCGGGTGGAGCGTTGAATGTGCCCATTGGACACTTTAAAATTCCTGCTGTTATTTTTGGAGGTGGTATCGAGCATCGTGCTGATAACCGTTTAGTAAGTCAGTTAGATTTGCTGCCTACTTTATTATCATTAGCGGGTATTGATAGTCAGAATCCGATCATTGGACATG
Organism: Vibrio sp. 2-Bac 85; assembly: GCF_037546705.1. Classification (NCBI taxonomy): domain Bacteria; kingdom Pseudomonadati; phylum Pseudomonadota; class Gammaproteobacteria; order Vibrionales; family Vibrionaceae; genus Vibrio; species Vibrio sp. 2-Bac 85. The sequence continues at coordinate 23,627 of NZ_JALAAB010000004.1, forward strand.
ACTTAACACAACAAGTGCCTATTGAAAAACAACGAGCAATGATGCAACGCGGTCAAGATTTTGCTTGGATGACAGAAGATAATCAGGTAGTTGTTTTTAGTCCTGGCAAAGCAGCAAGTTCTTACTTATATGATCCTCAGTTAGATTTGTTGAGTGAAAAGCCGATACAGCAATCCATCATTAGGCGTGCCCATGCTAATGCGATGTGGGGAAGTTTAGCCTTTAAAAATGACTATTATACGGCACAAAAAAGTTACCTTATTAGTGATCAGTAAAGCACCTCAAAATAGCTTAGCTAGTAATGAAAGCTGCGAGGCTGTTTGTAGTTTAAAGTTTGTTGGCCATAAAATGGTCTATTTACTCTAAGAAGTTTTGTGTCTCCAATAATATGCATTTTATGGGAAATAATAAAGACAAGAGACAATGGTTACTCACTATTTTGGGGTACTGACTATTTGGTGTAGTGTAATTTTCGAGTAATACAATAAAGTGCAGTATCGATCTAGCTGTTCGCAAGTTTTACAAATAGCCAGTAATTCGTTGTAAAATGGTTGGAAAATTGTACTTTGGGTTTCTTTTATACCGCTTATTGTAGCTGTCATTACATTAGCCCTAATAAGAATGAAGCGTACGCAAAGCGAGCAGTTACCATTACAAAAATGAGTGAATTCCTATCAAGGATTACCATAGTAAAGTGGTGGTAAGTATATTCATTACTATTACCCGGAGAATCTGTATACCTTAAGGCCTAAGTAGCAGTTTTTCCGGTGCTTTAAAGTTTATATTTATTTGTAAAATCTAGTTATTTAAATAGGTAATCAGTGAACCTTCAGTTTATCTAAAGCAAATCTTAAGTTTCAGGCAATAAAATATTTACACAATTTAATTATGTGAGTATTTTAATGAAAATTCAGTCTTTTTTTTACCTTAAAAACATTGCAACAAAAACGCCACGTTATTTTAGTTTTTTGTTCTACTTTATATGTTTTATCAATCTATTAGTGTCTTTAACTGGTGATAATTTTATCACTCATTATCAGTTAGTTTCATTGCTGCACTCTTATTTTTCTTAACGTTCAATGGTTGCGGTAAGCACTGCTTTAAGTAAGTCTTGAAAGTTGATTAAGTGATTATCTTTGCTACCTATTTAGGTATCACTGAATGCCATGAGTGAGAGGGGTATTAAGTAATGCTTATCTCAAAAAAAGAGGTTGGTGTGACAAAGAGGTTATTGGTGTGACTTGGCTAATGATATAAACAATATTTTTACATTGTTCTACATTATTATGTTTATTCAGTTGTTCGATCATAAATGAGAGTTTTTCACGGGCTACTTATCTTTTATTACTTGAATTCAAGAATATGATCTCATCTGCAGAAAATGAAAACCTAATGCTATTAACTATCAATATGTTAATCTTTTTCATATTAAGCTGTGTCGTTCGTTTGGCTTCCTCAACAATGCTTATACATTTAGACGATATTAAAATAGGATTTAAAATGCTCAAATCAATTCATCATGCCGCTATTATTTGTTCGGATTATGCCGTTTCAAAACGTTTCTATACTGAGATTCTAAAATTACAAATAGTAGCTGAAAATTATCGAGAACAACGTGACTCCTATAAACTTGATTTGCAATTACCCGATGGTGGGCAAATAGAATTGTTTTCTTTTAATAATGCGCCACAACGTCTAAGTTATCCTGAAGCATTAGGGCTCAGACATTTAGCCTTTAGTGTCGATTCAGTAGAGTCTGTTAAAGCTTATTTAATTGCTGCTGGTATTGAGGTCGAGCCGGTTAGGGTTGATGAATATACCAATAGAAAATATACTTTTTTCAGTGATCCCGATGGGTTACCGTTAGAAATTTATGAATAAAGTATTATTTATGGCTGATGATTTCTTATAATTTCGTATCCTTTTTTAAGGAGTGAGCAATTTATCGAAGTCACTACCCCATATTAATCAATAAATTAGGTGGAAAATAGGTTAAGCCAATATGTTTGAATTACTTTATACCAGTATTGCCCCGCAAGGTTTATCGGAACAGGAATTGCTAGAGTTATTGACTAAAGCTCGCATCAAAAATAAACAACTTGGGATCTCGGGTATGATGATTTATCACCAACGCGAGGTCATGCAAATTTTAGAAGGTGAGAAAAGTGCTGTTCAAGCCTTGTTTGATACTATTGTTGAAGATCCTCGACATACTCGCGTGAGTGTTTTTTATGAGGGTGCAATTCATGAAAGAGCATTTAAAGATTGGTCTATGGCTTTTAAATCACTAGACCAAGCTGCAATTAATAAAATTACCAATGGGTATGAAGGATTGGATAAAACACTTTCGCCAATTAATATGTTGAAAGAGAGTAACAATAGAGGAAAGAAAGTATTTATTTCCTTATGTGATAACTTTACTTAACATTACATACCTTCACATAGCTTTAAAAAAGTATTGATAACCTTGTATTTAAACCAGAAAGGAAGTGTATGAGCCTTTGTTATGAAGTGGCTATTTTCAAAGTTGAAAAAAAACATATTCCAAGAGTTATGGCATTGAGTTTATTACTGTTTGATGAAATAAACCAAGCGGGTATTGTGATTAGCTCTTACGATATTATTCAAAATACAGAGTCAGATGACCAGCTTTGTTGGCAATTAACTTGGGTTAACCAAGACGCAGTGAAAGCAACGGCTAAAAAATGGGCCTCTTTTCCGAGCAGTCTGGAAATTGAATCCTTGGTGGGCGAAAAAATCTACTATGGTCATTTTTTAAGTTTGCTATAGCTTTAAAATTCACTATAAAACGTATGCTTCATTTAGCAGTAATTTTTTATAAATATAAATTTGAAAAAGCAGAATTACTTGAAAAACAAGGTGATTTGAAGAAAAAGTACGCTCGTTTAAGCTGCTCCTCATCTTGATATCTCCATCAAGCAAAGTTAGATTAATTTTTTGCATCAATTGGCTTTGCCCATCAATTAACTTCGTCCGTTACCTCCGCAATCTGTGCTTGTTTGTTACTGTGAATTGCAGCTGTCAGTGCTGTCGCAGAAGATATCAGCATAATGATAACCACCGGTTGTAGATAACCCATGCTAATAAAAGCGGCAAAGGCACTAATGGCTGCACCCATGGTACATTGAAAAGCGCCTAATACGGCGGAAGCTGTTCCGGCATCTTTACCAAAGTGTTTCAAAAAGCAGGCATTGGAGTTGGCCATGATGCCACCATTTGCACTGATCGTAATGACAAACGCGACCACAGTAAAGGCTAGAATTTTAGTCTCTAACAGGCTGGATATCACTAACAATAGAGCGCCAAACACTTGCATAGTCAGGAAGCAACGTAATAAAGTAGCGGGTTCAAAACGGTTTAATAAAAACGTATTCAAGCGATTGATAACAATTAATCCTGCGATGTTAGCCGCAAATAACATTGAAAAAACATCACTGCTTACTTCAAAAACACCCATATAAATCATTGCTGAATTGGTCACAAACGTCATCATCACTGCAAACGCAAAGCCCTGAGCAATCATGTAACCAATGCCATGTTTGTGCTTAAACACATCAATGAATCGAATCCCTTTTCTACGTTCGATGGTGATGGCTAACTCTTTTTTTCGTTTCGATGATTGATGGGGGACGAACTTAATGGCCATCAAAATAGCGAAGCAAGAGGAGGCGGTCATAAAGTAGAAAACCCCGTGCCAATTATGTAAAGATAAAATGAAATTACCGATAGTAGGTGCGATAGAGGGCGCTATCATCATTATTAATGAAACTAAGGCAAACAATTTCGCGGCTTCTTTGCCTTCTGCATTATCTCGAATCGTGGCTGGTACCCCGACAATAGCAATGCCACCACCGATTGATTGCAAAATTCGCCATATCCATAACATACTAATATGGGAGCTAGTAGTGAGCAACATGCTGGCAAAAGCGAAAATACCTAAACCTAGAATCATGATCGGTAATCGACCATGTCTATCTGATAACGGGCCACCAATTAACTGACCAATTGCCAGGCCAAAAATGTATAAACTCACGGTAACAGACAGCATCGAAATATCGACTTGCATTTCCTCTGCAATAATCGGTATCGCTGGTAGGTAACTATCAATAGCAAAGGGCGAAACTGCATAAATAGATGACAGTGTTATCACTAATGCCATACTGACTGTTTTTGGTTGGGTTTGAATCATTTTTGACCTCTATTTTATCTTGCTAGTAAGATAATAAGTGGATCATATCTTTCTCGCAAGATATATTGGTGTTAGATTATTAAAACCTCTGTTTAAAGGAAGTCCGGTGAAAAATAGTGTGCGAGAAATTGAGTTAGGGATGCAACAGAATTGGCCCGAATGTGCTAAGACGATGTCATTTTCTTTATTAAAAGTGTCACGATTGCATAACCTTTTTAACAATGGCATCGACCAATGTATTGAACAATTTCAGTTACAACATGCAGATTTTATTGTATTAACAGCATTAAGACGAAGTCCTTTACCCTATTGTTTATCGCCAACTGAATTATATCAAAGCATGTTCTTTAGTTCGGGAGGGTTAACAAAAGTGTTAGTACGATTAGCTGAGGCGGGGTTAATTGAGCGATTAGAAAATCCGCATGATAAACGCAGTAAACTGGTACAGCTTAATCAAAAAGGTAAGCAACTTGTTGAAACGATCATGCCGACGATACAGCAGCAAGGGCGGCAGTTACTCGCAGGCTTATCTGAGAATGAAAGTTTACAGTTAGAAAGTTTGTTACAAAAAGTATTAGATCATAATGAGAGTCGAACATCATAAATTTGGAAATCATAAACGCTATAATGAGTCGTGTTTTTCACCAATCAGTGCGTCATAACCGTTAACATACTATTTAGGTTTTATATTATGCATGCTTCATTAAAGCAATATTTTGGATTTGAGCAATTTAGACCCGGGCAAGAACCCGTCATACAAGCGCTATTAAATGGCCACAGTGCAGCGGCAATATTTCCTACCGGTTCAGGTAAATCATTATGCTATCAATTACCTGCATTGCATCTGCCACATCTTACCTTGGTAGTGTCTCCTTTATTAGCTTTGATTCAAGATCAATTAGACTTTTTGCATAGTAAAGGCATTGCTGCTGCAAGTATTCAATCGATGCAGAGTCCCGCAGAATCATCACAGGTTTATAAAAATGTTGCAAACGGAGAGATTGATATCTTGTTTATTTCTGTTGAGCGCCTTAATAGTGAACGTTTTAGGGCATTTTTAAAGAAAGTACCTATTTCATTATTAGTGGTTGATGAAGCACATTGTATTAGTGAGTGGGGCCATAACTTTAGACCTGATTACTTAAAGTTAGCGCGTTATCGTGAAGAATTTGCTATCCCGCAAGTGCTGTTATTAACTGCTACGGCGACAAAACAAGTAATTGAGGATATGGCCGCTAAGTTTAACATTGCACTCAATCATATTACCTTAACGGGCTCTTATCGCGCCAATCTCAACCTAGCCGTTACTGGGGTAAGTGAAGAGCAGAAATTAGCAACCTTGGTGCCTTGGTTAACGACTCGTCAACAGTCTGCAGGTATTGTGTATGTGACTTTACAAAAAACCGCGCAACAGGTGGCTGAATCTTTATTACGACAAGGGATACAAGCCACTGCTTATCATGCGGGATTAGGTAATGAACAAAGACAACAGATTCAACAGCAATTCATGGCGGGGCAGATATCTTTAATCGTCGCCACCATTGCATTTGGTATGGGTATTGATAAAAGTGATATCCGTTTTGTAGTGCATTATGACTTGCCTAAATCAATTGAAAATTACGCACAGGAGATTGGACGAGCAGGCAGAGACGGTAACAGCTCTGAATGTTTAGTATTAGCCAACAAAAATAACCTGAACGTATTAGAAAACTTTGTTTATGCAGATACACCAGAAGGGACGGCGATCGATTTTATTATTAATGAAATAGATCGAACTGAAGGTAACTGGGAGGTGGTTATGAATAGCCTCTCAACACAGTCTAATATCCGTTTGTTAGCACTCAAAACTTTATTGGTGTACTTAGAATTAGAGCATGTGATAGAACCTGCCTATAGCTATTATGCTGAATATAAATACAAACTCTTAGTGCCAGAACAAGAGTTAGTTAATCGCTTTAATGGAGAACGCGCACAATTTGTGCAAACCATTTTAGCGACGTCGGATAGAGCGCGTACGTGGTTTACTTTAAACTTCGAAAAAATGCAGCAAACTTATCAAAGTGAAAGAAGCCGAGTGTTAACCGCCATCGACTATTTAGATCAACAAGGTTTGATCGAGTTACAAACAAAGCAAATGACGCAGGTGTATAAAGTTAATAAAATACAAATCAGTGCGCAATTACGCGGTGAATTAACGCAGCGATTTTTACAAAAGGAAAGTAGCGAAATTCAGCGTATCCATCATTTGTTGGACTTCTTTGCCAGTGACCAGTGTTTAAACTTACAACTTGCAAACTATTTTGCTGATAATAATTTAACGGGGCCCTGTGGACATTGTTCCGTGTGTGCTGGACACCCCGCAATCATGCCTGTGGTTGAGGCTTTAACGCCTCTACAACAATACAATGCTGCTCAATTGAGTGCTGAAATTACAAGTAAATTGGGTGAGCATAATAGCGAGGTATTACAGGCTCGCTTTTTTTGTGGTCTGACAACACCGCTTTTTACACGTATTAAAGCACGTCAACTCTCTGGGTTTGCAGCCTTAGAGCGTTATCGTTTTGCCGATGTTTTAGCTTGGATACAGAATCAATAATTGATTTTTTAGTGGCAAAAATTTTAGCAATACGACTTTAAAGAACAGCATTTTAACAACAATACTTTTAAATAAACTATTCAAATAAAGATGTATGAATATAGCGGAGTGAATATGTACAAATTAATTGCCTTAGATCTTGATGGCACCTTACTCAATAGCGATAAACAAATCTCTAGTGAAAATAAAGCTGCGATTGACGCTGCACGAGCAGAAGGAGTACGAGTCGTCCTAGTATCAGGTCGTCCAACGAGTGGCATGAGAGAGTCTTTGGAAGCGTTAAATATGTTGTCAGATGATGACTATGTATTAAGTTATAACGCTTCTGTAGTGCAAAAAGTAAAAAGTGAGACCATTATTCGTAGCCAGATATTGACAGGGCATGATGCGAAACAACTGGCTAATCTTGCTAAACAATTGGATATAAATATTCATGCTTTTTCACCTCAAAAAGGGCTAATTACACCCGCTCATAATGATTACACGACTCATGAATCGGTAATAAATGGCGATACAATTACACTCATTGATTTTGAAGAGTTAACTGATGATGAAGCCATTTTAAAAGTAATGTTAGTGGATCATGCTGACAAATTATCTGCAGCTATTGCGCAATTACCTGCCGCTTTATATGAGCAGTTTACTATTGTGCAAAGTGCTCCTTTTTTCTTAGAGTTCTTAAATAAAGACAGTAATAAAGGTATTGGTGTTAAAGCTTTAGCTGATCATTTATCAATTCCCGCTGAACAGGTTATTTGTATGGGTGATGCTGGTAATGATTTTCATATGCTCCAATATGCAGGGTTAGGTGTGGCAATGGGTAATGCGACCGATGACATTAAAGCAGTGGCAGACCATATTACCGTGACAAATGATCAGCATGGTGTTGCTAAAGTAATCAATGATTTTGTATTAAATGTATAAATCAACTATATCATTCTAAGTTAGATCTTAATCTTTATGCCTAATAGGTTTTACCTGGCAGGATGCTATTTTCTCGCTGCTTGCTAGTTTGTAGTGGTACAGTAATTTTGAATGCTAGCGAGTGTAAATAATCTCACCTACAAAAGAAAAATAATTGAGTGCATGCATAATAAGCATGCATTCTTATTCTCCTAAGATTCACATCATTCCTATTCTCCTAAAGTTCATACCATGCCTAGTCTATCTGTTTGTAATAGCCAAGTTGTTATAACCTACTGTAATAGCCAAGCAATTATTGTTTAAATACGTATTCATTTATGATGCGAGTCTAGGAAATATTAACGATCAATTACTCTCAGTTACTTATTTGAAAATTCCTTGAAATACAAAAATACCAATAATGGTGTATATTGATACATTCTTGCTGAATTCAAGAATTAATACTTTAGATAATATCGAGCATTCTTTGTGACCAACACTACTACAAAATTTGATAAAGACATGGACCGTGATGCAGCTATATTATTATATGGCAATGCATTCGCTGGCCTTTTTATTACCTTTATTACGTCTACCTTTTTAGTATTTGCTTTTACTTATCCTTCCGTTGAGCATTTCACGTTAGATTGGTGGTTCGTGATGACTTTTGTTCTTTTAGTCAGGCTTGTCGATGTAGCATGGTGGAAAATAAAGTTACAAAATACTGAATTTGATGGTAAAAGATCTGTTTTATTTTTTGTCACAGGGGCAAATATAACTGCAGTTTTATGGGCTATCTATTTAGTACATAGTACAACCATGAATGAGGATATTGAAGTAGCAACCACTATTATCGCTATTGCTTCTATGGCTGGTGGCTCTGTTGCTGTACTTACTGCGCATAAATTTACGGTCATGTTTTACCCTTTGATATTGTTACTACCGGGTTCAATTTCGCTACTTTTATCTGATAAATATAATTTTCAATTACTCGGTGTATTAGGGATCTCTTTTACTCTGGTGATCATCGTTATTGCTAGAAAGTCTGCTGACTTTACGCGACATACACTTTTTTTAAAAAATCAAAATGCTAACCTAATTCTCCGTATGGAAGAGAAAGTGAAGCAACGAACTCAAAAAATTTATGAACTATCAAACCTTGACCCTTTAACTCATTTATATAATCGTACTGCCTTCCTAAACCAGCTAAAGCAATTAACAACAACCAACAGTTCTCCTTTTGCACTACTGTTTATTGATTTAGATGGTTTTAAAAAAATAAACGATAGCATTGGCCATAAAGCTGGAGATGAAATATTACGAAAAACTGCTGAGCGGTTAAAAGTATTTATGCTTAATTCACCGCTATTGTGTCGATGGGGTGGGGATGAATTTTTAGTTATATTTGAAGAGTATGATCCCGAACTTATCGTTAAAAATGCGAAGCAATTAATAGACGTTTTATCTCAACCTATTGCTATTGAAAATAGTATTTTGTCGGTTGGTGCGACCATAGGTGTTGCGCTTTATCCACAACAAGCCAATACAGAGGAACGTCTTATTCAATTTGCTGATATGGCAATGTATTATCAAAAAAAACAGATGCGATCGACTGTGGGTATTTTTTCAGAGCAAATGGAAAAGCTTTATTCCTACGAGCTACATTTAAAAAATGGCCTGTCTAAAGCAATTGAAATGCAACAACTTCGTTTGGTCTATCAACCTATTCTATCTGCGCAAGGGCTTAATGTGGTTTCTTTTGAAGCGTTATTAAGGTGGCAAATTGATGGAGAAAATATCCCACCAGATAATTTTATTGGTATTGCTGAACAATATGGGTTGATCCATGAAGTTGGGGCGTGGGTATTACAAACCGCTTGTGCACAAGCAACACAATGGCAGTCCGAACAATCACTTGCTATTTGTGTAAATGTCTCGGTGATCCAACTCCAAGATGCTGGGTTTATAAACATCGTTAAGGATGCATTAAATAACAGCAAATTAGTACCTGAGCGGTTGTATATAGAAATTACTGAGTCTGTTTTTGCGTCTGATATTGTGTTTATAGAGGAACAGATTAAGCAGCTTCAAACAATGGGAATTAAAGTCTCGATTGATGATTTTGGCACTGGCTATTCTTCACTTTCCGTTATGCAAAACTTAGCCGTTAATATGGTTAAAATAGACAAATCATTCGTGGATAACATAGATTGTCATGGTGGGGCCATTATTTCTGCAGTGATGCATATTGCTGCCACACTCGGTTTCTCGGTAGTCGCTGAAGGTGTAGAAACCGAGGCACAAGCCGATGCTTTATTAAAACTTGGTGTACATTATGTGCAAGGCTATAAATACTCCAAACCGATAGAAAGTAAGCAAGTTAATGATTATTTGCAAAGTAATTTTAATCTACTCTCCACAGACTCCAATAAAATTGCTAATTCAACTGAGTGAAGTCATTAATTCTAAGAATAATTATTAATAGCGCTCATGTAACTTATACAGACTATTTAACCTATACGGGCAATTGGAAGTAACTGTTTTTTCTTTTTTCTGTATCACATCAAAGTAATCTGACTAATACCCCTGATCATTATTATCTGATTATTATTATCTGCTCATTCCGTTTAATTTGATTTTTATTTTTTGCTTTATTGAGCACAAAGGAACATGCTTAATGCAGTAAAGTTATTTGAGATTGGTAAGATATCTGGGAGAGAGATATGTTTTTAACTTGTGATGGTGTTCCTGACAAATTAGGCGTTACATTTACCTCTGAAGGTGCAAATTTTTGTGTTTATGCTCGTCTTGCTAAAACAGTAGAATTAATCTTTTTCGATCATAAAGATGCACTGTTACCTTCTCATGTTTTTGAATTATCTGATGTAGATAATAGAACGGCCTTTTATTGGCACATTTTTGTAAAAGGTGTAAAAGCTGGGCAATTATATGGTTTTCGTGTTGATGGCCCTTATCGACCGAATAAGAAAGTAAATTTTTATCCTAAAAAAATATTACTCGACCCTTATGCTTTATTAGTTGAACGAGGCGATAATTTTTCTCGCGATGCTGCACTTGGACAACATGCAAATGTTGATAAATGCTTAAAGGGTGTTGTTGTTGATATTGATAATTATGACTGGGAAGATGATTGTCATCCACGTCATACTTTTGCAAAAACAGTTATTTATGAAATGCATGTGGGTGGATTCACACGTCATCCAAGCTCTGGATTGGATCAAGATAAACGAGGCACCTACGCAGGCATTATAGAAAAAATACCGTATCTACAAAAATTAGGCATTACAGCTGTAGAGCTAATGCCTGTTTATCAATTTGACCCTAACGAGCACCATGCTGGCTTAGTAAATTATTGGGGTTATAGCCCCATCTCTTTATTTTCAATACACCGTGAATACAGTGCGGATAAATCTTTGCTTGGGCCAATCAACGAGTTTCGAGATATGGTCAAAGCATTACATGCCGCCGATATAGAAGTGATTTTAGACGTAGTTTATAACCATACAGCAGAAGGCGACTTGCAAGGCCCGACTTATTCATTTCGCGGGTTTGATAGTTCAGATTATTATATTTTATCGCAAGATAAGAAACATTATATGAACTACAGCGGTTGTGGTAATACGCTAAATGGCACTCATTCAGTGGTACGCCGCATGATCATTGATAGCTTGCACTTTTGGGTTGAAAAAATGCATATCGATGGCTTCAGATTTGATTTAGCATCAATTTTATCGCGAGATGAGTTAGGGCAGCCGATGTTAAGCCCGCCTACATTGTGGAGTATCGATACTGATCCGATCCTTTCTCCGGTTAAATTAATTGCAGAAGCATGGGATGCAGGTGGCCTTTACCAAGTTGGCAGTTTAGCTGGACAGCGTTGGCGAGAATGGAATGGGCACTTCCGTGATGATGTACGTCGCTTTGTCAAAGGTGATAACGGCATGATCAAACAGTTTGTAGCTCGCTTAATTGGCAGTCCAGATATTTATGGAGATCGCTCTCTTGAACCTGCTAAATCGGTCAACTTTATTACTTGTCATGATGGTTTTACCTTGGCTGATTTGGTTAGTTATAACGACAAACACAATCAAGAAAATGGTGAAAATAATAAAGATGGTTGTGACCATAACTTTAGTTGGAATCATGGAGTTGAAGGCGAAACGGATGACCCGGAAATTTTAAGGTTACGTGCTCAACAAATGAAAAATATGATGGTGATTAACTTGTTATCCTTGGGCACTCCGATGTTATTGATGGGTGACGAAATAGGACGAACACAAAAAGGCAATAATAATGGCTATTGTCAGGATAATATTGATTTTTGGCTTGATTGGACTGACCTTGAAAAAAATAGTGAACAATTTCGTTTTACTAAAGCGTTACTGGATCAACGTTCAATGTTGGAACTGGTTTGTTTTGATGAGACAAACCGAAATTCATTACATGACATTATCGCGCAGGCCGGTATCAGTTGGCATGGAATAAAACTTAATAAACCGAATTGGAGCGATGACTCACATGCGATTGCACTAGAAAGTCAGCATCCTCATTGTGGTAGTGTTTCATATGTCATTTTTAATGCTTATTGGGAAGAATTACATTTCGAATTACCTACTTCCCCTTCAGGGAAATGGTTACGAGCGGTGGATACGGCTTTGAGTGGTGGAAAAGATATACATATTGAAGGTGATAAAAAGTACTGGTTCAAGGATAGCTACTTAGCTGCACCTCGGTCAGTTGTTATTTTGACAAGTTAAAGAGCGATTTTAGTGTTTTGTGTTAAACATCGATTCTCGAGTCAGGTGATACTTCCTAAACTGGCACTTGCTCGATGCAAAGACTAAAAAGGGGGGGTAGTCTTTGCTAGTTGTTTTGGTGTAAAACGCTTGGTTGTAGGGGTAATGCACCGATAAATGTTAACGACGTTGCATGGGTATAAACGTGAGTACCAGTATAAACAATATAACGTTATTCACGGATTAACGTTATAAAGCGAACCGCACTATAATTACTTTTCAAAACTGCAATAGTCGCTAATCTTTTCTCTTGGTATTGCTAGTCGTTATAATATTTTGTTCCTAAGTATAATTAACTTTAATAACAGCATCAGGCGCTAGGCTAGTTCCCCTAGGTTGTCTGTTATTGATAAAAAACTTCACTTTTCAATGACTGTAAGTTATTGCTATTTCATGTTAGTTTCATTTCGTTCAGGTTAAAAATGTCTATTGGATCATTATCATTTCCAACACATTTTTAATGTTATCGATACTGCAAAGTAAGTCGGCACTGCAATTTAAATCGCTACTGTATAACCTAAATAAGAACAACAACTAAATCGATATCAATTGAGGAATTATGACCAACACAGTCACCAATAAGAGCATATTTAGTAGTAAACTATTTTCTATTAATTATGTCACTTACCCTATTAACCACAGTGTGATGGAACATATTGATTTGGTAGAAAAAGGACGTTATTACAAACTTAATTTTATATTACGACAGCCTAAGGTGGGAGGGGTGTTTAAGTGTGCTAAGAGTATTATTAATGTAGCCAACCGCATCTATTTATTTCGACCTGATTTATACCCCCATAGCGTTTCAAAAATTGAATCCGGTAAGCGAGTATTACTCAGTTTTGCTTTACACGTTTAGGTGGAAACACTAAGGCTCTGAAAGATGTAAGTGTATTAGCAACGTGGCTTTAATTAGAAATAGCTCAATTAGCAACATGATTAAAGTCACTGACACTTCTACCTGTACATTGAGCTTGTAAAATTAGCTTGTTTAGTCTGGAACTGTGCTTATGTTTACTTTTTTGTACTTTACTAAAATGTAGATCAGTAAATATTTACCAGTTAGCTTTCACGTTAATTACTTATGATCTGAATCTAAGTGCTCAACGGCAACTGTGAATAGCTCTAATTTATAACTTAATAAATTCTTCATGTTGCATTTCAAGCTAATTATACTTTCTCAACCCGTTCTATCTGTTTATCAACATCGGTTAAGTGGCCTGTTTTTATCCATACTTTTGCTCCTTCAGGACCGGCTTTTGCATTAAACTCTCCCTTTACCGGTATTCGTAACCAACTGTGTTTTATTAATTTATCGTTCTGCTCTAATAATGCGCCTGCGAGTACTAGTAACTCTGCACCTCCCTCAACCTTCATATTGACTTCACTATCAGGCGAAAAATACAACAAACTTACCTCTTCATAATTATCTTTGTAAAGTGGGGTTAGATAGACTCCTTTATGATCAGGGTGTGCAACTTGCCCCATAAATTGTGTTTGTAATCGCACATGAGTTCTATCTTCAGGTTGAAATTGCCACAACTTAACTAACATTATGCAACCTGTTTCTGAACGAGGTTGGTGTTTAGATTGTGGGGAATTTCTTATATATGAGCCCGTTGGAAAACTACCATGTTCATCTTGAAATGTGCCTTCAAGTACCAGAAATTCTTCACCACCTGTATGTACATGTGCAGAAAATTCACTTCCAGGTGCGTAGCGTACGATAGTAGTCGCTCGAGCAACTTCATCTCCAACTCTATCAAGCGGTCTTCTATTAACACCTATCATCGGAGATGACAGCCATTCAAGTGATTCGCTATGTACAACTTTACGTTGGCTAAAATCTGCTGATATTTTCATTTTCATTCCTATTTTCGATTCTTAAATTAAACCAATCATAATAGCGATGCACCTATTTTACTGGCTTGAATCACTTTTTTTGTTATTTTTTACATGTAAAACATGTGTTTACGTTAGTTTAAATATCTAATAAAAAGTAAGGCATACTAACTATGTTAGCTAATATAGTTAGTATCATTGGTATTAAAATACTGGTATGAAAAAATCGTTAAAGATCAACATACCGTCATAACACTTGCTCGTTTTGACAGCTTTTCTTGCCATTGGAGTAAAGATGTTAATTCACTAGGGATAGAAATTTGTGCGAACCCTGCAAAAATCAACCCTGCAAATAACGTGATATCGGCGACAGTAAAGGTATCGCCGGCGACATAATCTGATTTTGCTAATACGTTATTGAAATAAACCATATTGTGTAGTGCTTTTTTACCTTGCTTCTGACCCCATTCTGCATTTTGATAGGTTTCTAATGTTGGACCTAAGCCATCGGTTGCATGATGAAAGTATGTAGCAGCTGCATCCAATACATTTTCCTCTGCACGTTTTTGCATCATACTAATTACTGCACGTTGTTTTGGCGTTGTACCGGTTAATGAAGTGCCAGAAAATTCTGCATCAATGTACTCAATGATGGCGGAACATTCTGAGATATAAGTGCCATCATCTAATTCAAGCAGTGGAACAGTGCCCTGCGGATTCTTCTCTAAAAAGGCGTCGCTACGGTGTTCGCCATTCATTATATCAACTGGGATGAACTCAACCTTATCTAGCGCATTTTTTTCTGCTAAAGCAATACGAACACGAAGGGGATTAGGGAAGTTTGCTACGTCATAAATTTTCATGGGGTTTCCTTTATAAGTTTATACTACAATGTTTTTACATTGCCTATCTACCGATAGGTAGGTTATATTATGAAGTTTACCTCAAGTCAACATTTAAAATAAT
Source organism: Vibrio sp. 2-Bac 85 (assembly GCF_037546705.1). NCBI lineage: Bacteria > Pseudomonadati > Pseudomonadota > Gammaproteobacteria > Vibrionales > Vibrionaceae > Vibrio > Vibrio sp. 2-Bac 85. Next base: position 38,961 of record NZ_JALAAB010000004.1, read on the forward strand.
ATGAGTTAACAATAGAATGCAGCTAAAGCATTAAAACCCCTTGTAAATAAGGATCAACTGGCCGATAATTTCTTTCTAATTAATAGGAAATTTGAGAATGAGTAAAAAAGAAGCACTTTTAAAAGCGGCGGAAAATAAAGTTCGTCTTGGTGGTTATAATAATTTTAGCTTTAGAGAGCTGGCGACTGAAGTCGGCATTAAAAGTGCCAGTGTGCATTACCATTTTCCAACTAAAGCTGATTTAGGTGCCGCGCTTGCTTATCAATATACTAATTCTTTTTTATCTGCATTAGGTGAGCCTAACGAGATTAAAGAAAAAGGCCAAAATCCTATTGATATTTATACTGACCTTTTTCGACAGGCACTTTTAGAGGATGACAAAATGTGTCTATGTGGTTTATTAGGTGCTCAAAGTGAAAGTTTACCCGATAAAGTGCGTTTAGAAGTTAAACGTTTTTTCGAACTAAATTTATCTTGGTTGCGAACAGCACATAGCGCAAATAATGAACAAGATCCAGCTTATGCAGCTATCATGACAATGAGTGTGTTGGAAGGAGGAATGATGATCAGTAAGGCACTGAATGATCATAGTTATTTTAAGTTGTTAACTAAATAACTTCAATTTTGGATAAGCAAAGCGATACAACATCGTTATTTCCGCAGATTTCTTCGTTAAATAATCTCTCAATAACCAGTTATTGCTTCAATAATTCGCCTTGAACTATGCAAAACTAACGGAACTGCATAACCAAAATAGCCATTAGCCCTCTGTGTCAGACTAGTTGTGTTAAGTAGTTGGCTTCTCCGGAATTAATTTACGAAACCCATCTTCGGAACTGATCCCCAGAACTCTTGTTAAGTGTGCTTTTTAAACGATAACTTCGTCGCTGTGGTTGGCTAACTGTAATGCTTTTAATCTTAGGGTGTTGTTAAATAAACTAGGGTTATTTATTTCTTTTAACATTTGTTGATTGGGCAAACAGTCATCATCAACATAATCTACAAAATCGCCTGCTGAATCAAATACTAAAATATCAAAAGCTAACCTATCTAAACCATATATTCCACGATGGATCATATCCGCAGAGAATACTAATAGATCACCTGCTGCTAATTCAATTTGTTTACCTGTCGATAAAGCATCGCTGCTAAATTTTCTTTTACGCGCTAATCGTACATCTAATTCTTCAGTGCTATCCCAGCGTTTATGGGACCCGGGAACAAGCTCCATACCTGGTTCGTCGAATAGTGGTACGCGAAGGTGCAAAACTTGTGTTTCTTGAATCGCTTTTTGTTGATCGGCAAGATTGTGATCATATTGACAGTCTCGATGCCAAAAGTTCTCTTGTTGTTGATTGTATGGATTAAAAAACAATTGAGTATTCATAAAAGCAGGGTGGTTAGGGATCACCGCATTAACAATATCCATTATTTTATTTGAACTGATAAAATTAAAAAGAGAAACTCGATCATCATCATTTAGATACTCACTGCCAGTAATGAGTGACGAGTTAAATGCTTCTTCTTGGTAAAACCTTTTATTGGCCTGCTTCCATGCATTATGAAAGGTTAAAATTACTTCTCTAAGCGCAGTTATTTGAGCATCATTAAAATAGTTACGTATCACAAAGTAACCTTGATGGTCATATGTTTGTTTCATGTCTTGAGTGTTGTTGAACATTAACGAGCAGTGCCTCGAGCGAATAAAAGTATATTTAAGAAATAACAGATATAGCGGATATTAGTTAATGGCTAATTAATCATTGATTCTGAATGTTTAGCTAACTAAATTGCTGCGTATAATAACTGCAAATTAATTAAAATCAAAAAACTAATCATGCCAACACTGCAACAAAATATTGCAACAAAACATCCCAAGAAGTTACAAGCTTAATCCTGTTCTTGTTTAGCGATATAATGACCAAGTTGTTTTATACCCTGTTCACGTTCTAATTCTGTTTTTTCACTAAAATTAAGACGCATACAGTGTCTATATTTACCCGTAGCAGAGAATAAAATACCCGGAGCAATACTGACGCTACCTTGCTTACACTGCGTCGACAATTTGACCGCATCATAACGTTTATTCAATTCTACCCATAGAATATAACCTCCCTCCGGATAGCTGATACGAGTATCACTAGGAAAGTATTGTTTGATACATTGAATAAGGTGATCTCGCCCTTGTTTATAAAGTAAACGTACTTTTCTAGTATGCCGTTCATAACCGCCACCTTTGATAAAATCTGCTATCGCTAATTGTGGTAAAGTTGGACACATTGAACTACTTACATATTTTACGTGGGTCACTTTGTCTCGATAACGACCGGGTGCGATCCAACCAACACGGATCCCTGGAGCAACGGTTTTAGAAAAAGAGCTACACAATAAAACACGGCCATCCTCATCAAAGGATTTAATACTTTTTGGACGAGGAGATTGGTAACTTATATCACCATAAATATCATCTTCAATGATGGTAATATCATAACTCTGAGCGAGCTGATAAAGGCGTTTTTTCGCCGTTTCTGGCATGCTGTAACCCATTGGATTATTACAGGTAGGAGTCACTAAAATAGATTTAATTGGCCATTGCTCTAGTGCAAGCTCTAAGGCTTCTAAGCTTAATCCGCTTTCAGCATTAGTTGGGATCTCAATAGCTTTTAAGTTGGCGGTTTTAATGGCTTGCATTGAACCATAGAAACTCGGTGATTCAACGGCAACTATATCGCCAGGTTCTGTAACAGAACGTAAACAGACGGATAAACCTTCTTGGCAGCCGGAAGTGATCACCAGATCATCAGGGTGCAGTGCACAGCCCGAATAAGTCGCGAGCTTAACTATTTGTTCTCGTAACACTAAGGAGCCCTCAATATTACCATAGGGTAAACTCAGTGAGGCTTGGTGTCGCATCAGTGAGGTCATCTTTTTTAATAGTGGCGCTAAACTGGGTACTGTCATATCAGGCATTGCATGTTGTAGTTGTACTGTTGAAACATTTTCTTTGGCAAGCAGTACTTCTAGTACTTGTTGCCATTGTGAGACTTCGATTGGGCGTTGGGCTGGGCGAGAGGTCACTGGCAGTGTGGCAGCGATCGGTTTATAAGCAACAAAATAGCCAGATTTAGGGCGGGCTTCAATTAAGTTTTCCATCTCAAGCTGGTGATAAGCTTGTTGTACGGTAGAAATACTGACGCTATGCTCTGCAACCAGTTGACGAATTGAAGGTAATTTATCTCCGGCGACAAACAAACCATTGTGAATATTTTCTCGTAAGCCCTTTGCGACTTTATCGTATAATTTCATGCTATCCCTGCTTCCCTATTAATATCGATTTCAATCATTAAGTGATAAATCTTAAATTCAATTTATTGTTTCTAGCTCAATAGAAACGGACTGATACATTTATGATACTTCTATCTGTATTAATATACTCGTCAATATTAAATTATAACCATACAGTTTAATGCATTGTGAGCCATACAGTCATTTATATTGGTCATCTGTATCTATAAAGTAATTTTATTTGGATCTGTATTGAGTTGTCGGCTTGTTTACAATGAATATTCACAGTAATTGTTAAGGAGATGGGTATGGAGAATAAAATAAACAAAATAGGAAAGCTGATCAAACTTTATAAAACGCGTAAACAATTACAAAATTTACCTGATTTTATACTTCAGGATATAGGGCTAACTAAAGCTGAGATCGCACAAGAATTAAATAAAAATAAGTTACTTAATCTTGCTGCTAGCCATTTTCTCTATCTACTGAAGGGAGGCTAATATGGATTCGTCATTATTGTTGGCTATAGCCGTATTTGCATTTGTTATGTCGGTAACGCCAGGTCCTAACAATGTTATGTTGCTTGCCTCTGGCGCCCAATTTGGTTACCAAAGAACCTTACCGCATATTTTTGGTATTGTGATTGGCATTGCCTGTTTATTAGCGTCTATATTATTAGGCTTTGGTATTGTGTTTGAGCGTTACCCTGAGTTATATCAAGTATTAAACATCGTCGGCTCATTGTATTTATTTTGGCTTGCTTGGAAGATAACAACGGCATCTACTGAGGTTGCAACGTTAGCTCCTTCACAAGTTGATGACCAAGATATTAAGAGTAAACCAATGAGCCTGTTTTCAGCATCCTGCTTTCAGTTTGTAAATCCAAAAGCTTGGGCGATGAGTGTTGGAAGTATCAGTAGCTTTACGATTGCAGGAGAGCAGTATATTGAGTCTGGATTATGGATCATGCTCTGTTTTGCTATCACTGGTTTTGTTGCAATTAGTCTTTGGGCTTATCTCGGTGTAACCATTTCTCAACTATTAACCACGCCAAAACGTAAAAAATACTTTAACTATGTAATGGGTGGGTTGACAGTAGGCACGCTATTTTTCATTTTAAATTAGTTTAAATAGCACATTATTATTCGACTCAAGATCAAGAATTAACTGTAGTAGCAATATTCATATATAACTACTTTTACTGTTACCATTCTAACAATGACTATTATTGCTAGTATCATTAAAACGGTTTTTTCTTTGAGTCTTGGGTTTAAATCATAAATAAATTATGTGCAGGAAATATGATGTGAATGTTAGACGCTATAAAACAGTATTGAGTATTTGCAATAATATTCTTGAAATATAAAACCACCGATTCAGTTAAATACGAACCGGTGTTTTTTACTAAAGATAGATTTAATCAATGATTAGAGGCTATTTATTAATTTCTTTTATTGGCTTTTGTATGATTCCTTATTTCCGATTAGAAGCTTCCGAGTAGCAGCTTCCAATTAGAAGCTACTGATTAGCAGCTTTAGATTGCCTACTTCAAATTATTCACTCGCGCTGTCTTCTTTGATTATTTGCTCAACCACTTGTTTCATATTGGTGGCTTCAATAGCTGGTTTCAAATATTGCGGGTGATAAGGGGCACCAGAACGATCTATATAGGCCGCCATCATACCAGCGGACATTGCACCATGTGTATCCCAATCATGTGTCGCCACTAAACGTAGGGATGAAATAGGTTGCCCTAAGTGATTAGCCACAAATTTATAAACCTTAGGATCGGGTTTAAAGCTACCGGTTTCTTCAACGGAAACAACTTCATCAAAGTAATCCGTTAACCCTGCGTTTTGTATTTGTTTGTTAATTAAGGTTAATGATGAATTTGAGAAAGCAATAGTGCGGTAACCCTGCTCACGTAAATGTGTTAATGCAGGTTTTATATCATCATGAGCCGCTAGGCTAGCGAAAGTTGCAAGCAATTCATCTCGGTCACTAGCCGATAAATTAATGCCTTTTCGGGCGGCTATGTTATCTAAAATATCAGCGGCTAATGCTGCGAAACCAGTTTTTAATCCGGTTAATGAAGCTACCGTTGATGAATGTAATAGGGTAGAAAACCAAAGTGCGGTGACCGATTCATCACCAAAGGCTTGAGCAAACTTAGGTTTTAATAAATTTAAATTAAGCACGGTTTCATTGATATCAAATAATATGGTGTTGCGAGTCATCGTTATTCCTCTTTAGCTTAATGGTTTCAGTTCTTCCAATTGGTTCAGTTGGTTCTACTTTGAAAGTTAACTTAATTAATTATTTGCTAAACAATACAAATAAAAAGCCACACATGCAAAGTGTGCGGCAAATCTAAAGCAGTTACATTTGGGATTTGGCGATTACTCATTGCCAATTAAAATGTAATCTTCAGCCCGTGTTAAGCCCATAGTAACAAATCAAAGAGCTTTATAATTTAAGCTCTTTATAGTTCAAGTTTTTTATAATTTCAGCTTTTTTTATAATTTAACGATCAACTTGCCTTTATTAGCGCCGGTGCTGAAAAGATTCAAACCATCAATGGCAGAGGTTAATCCATCCAATAAATGCGTGCGATGTTTTATTTTTCCGGCCATCACATAGGGAGTTAATTTTTCTAATAACTCAGGTACTTGATGAAAGTGATCAGGCATAGTGAAACCTTGAATAGTAATGCGACGTTTAATGATATTTAACCAACTTGGTCCTGCTGCGGGTACTTCGTTGTGATAATCTGAAATTAGACCACAAACAACTACTCGCCCATGCGCATTGATTCGATCGAAGATTAAATGCTGAATAGGGCCCCCGGTATTTTCAAAGAATAAATCAATACCATCGGGTGCAGCGGTAGCTAATTGAGCATCTAAATCATCACTTTTGTAATTGATGGCAGCATCAAATCCTAATTCATTAACAATCCAATCTGCTTTTTCCTGGCTACCCACCACACCAATCACACGTAAGCCTTCGGCTTTTGCAAGTTGGCCAACAATAGAGCCTACTGATCCTGCTGCACCAGTAACGATTAGGGTTTCGCCTTTTTGAGGTTTACCTACATTAAACAAACCCTGTACAGCTGTTAAACCTGGTAGCGCGAACACTGATAAAATACTTTCATCAGGAAGGGGAGCTGTTACTTTGTTAAGACCTTGGCCGTCACTTAAACAGTATTCCTGCCATCCCATCATACCCATTACTCGGTCGCCAACGGTAAAGTCGGGGTGATTACTAACGGTGACTTCACCAATGCCAGAACTACGCATTACATCACCCAATGCAACGGGTGGAATATAACTATTAGTGTCCGGACTCATCCAACCAAACATAGCAGGATCTAATGACATGTAATTTTGCTTTACTAAAATTTGCCCCGGTGCAACGCTTGGTATTTGTTTTTGTACTACATCAAATAACGAAGAATCAATTGCTCCGCCTTGAGGGCGTTTAACTAAGTTAATGGCTGTAAATGTTGTCATTGTATGTTCCTTTTATTAAAGATTGAACGTATTGCTTGAAATCATTATGGCAACTTTAAACAGTAAGATATAGTAGCTAATTTAGCATTTACTATTGTCTTAAAGACAATAATAAAGATATTTAATAGATTGATAGCATCTGAACTGGATATTAGAAAATTCAATCCTGATCAGTATTCATTTCGTTGAGCAATGAATAGATATATACACATATAAAGTACCTTAAAAAGTAAGCCAAACACTAAAACATTTTAGGAATCTTATGGACCAGCTACGTGCCCTTAAATATTTTGTTCAAGTTGTTGATGCAGGAAGTTTCACTAAGGCTGCAGACGTATTTTCTGTTCCGCCTTCCTCTCTGTCTCGACGGATTGCTGATTTAGAAAAGAGTCTCGGTGCTACGTTATTAAAGCGTTCAACTCGCGTGGTGACATTAACTGAGATTGGTCAGCGTTATTACCAACAAGTCAGTGAAATTTTAAAATCATTGGAAATAACCGATGAGTCTGTGCGTTCATATCAAAGTACACCCATGGGAGTACTAAATATTAGTTCCACGGTTGGGTTTGGTGAACAAATTCTATTACCTCTGTTAGATGAGTTTTCAAGTTTGTACCCGAAAATAACCTTAAATGTTAATTTAAGTGATGAATTATCTACACTTGCAAGAGATCAAGTTGACATCGCGATTCGAGGCGGTTACGCCCCCGATGAACGTGTTGTGGCGATCAGATTAATGGATAATGATTTTATTGCCGTGTGTGCAGAAAGTTATATTGCTAGCTTCGGTTATCCTAATAACGCATTAAGCCTGCAGCAACATCATGGGTTGTATTTTAAAACCCCAAATGGACCAACACCATGGTTATGTGAAATTAATGAACAATGGCAGGATGTATCTGCGCCACCCGTGTTAATTTCTAATCATGGACCTTGGTTATTAAAGAAAGCTATTGCTGGTAAAGGTATTTTAATGATGCCTCGTTGGGCGTTAGTGCCTTATTTACAATCCGGTGAATTAATCGAGTTAGCAATAAAACCTGCTTTAGTCATAACTCAGAATCCTAATTTAGGCATATATTTACTGTATCAAAAACAACGTTATAAAGTGCCTAAGTTAAAAGCGGCAATAGATTTTTTGGTGGCAAGGATTAAAGCTTATCAAGTAGACTCCGGGCAAGTATCACGTTAAAAAGTAACCAAACTTATTAGTAGGCACAATTTAATGTCAGCATTTCTAGAGTTTATAAATAGTCTCTCGGTTGAGTGGTTATCTTGGTCAGTGACTCAGTTAGTTACCTTGTGCGGTCATGTGGGTGTGTTTTTTGTATTGGTAGGGATCCTCTTTCTTTTACAAAAATCGATATTGATATTTGCAAATAACATGTTAAGTGGCCGACTCATTTATATCAGTGCTTGGATTGGCACGCCTGTTCATGAGCTAAGTCATGCATTATGTTGTGTATTATTCGGTCATAAAATTCAGCGGATGGTTTTATTTAATCCTGACCGACGTGGCACATTAGGTTATGTGACACACTCTTATGATAACCGTCAATTATGGAAAGTGTTGGGTAACTTCCTGATTGGTATCGCACCTTTATTCGGCGGGCTGGGCTGTATTTATTTACTAACATTGTTAATGTTAGAGGATAGCGGTACTTTATTGTTTATAATCAAAAGCGCACTCCTGAACGACTTATATTCCCTTCAATTGCATTCGCTACTTGCTTTAAGCAGTGACCTTTTCTACTTCTTTAAAAGTGCTTATTTAACTTCTCCTTATCATGTTGCTACTTGGGCTTATTTATGTGCTGCGATCAGTTTACATTTATCTCCTTCAAAGGAGGACCTAAAAGGATCGTGGAGCGGGTTGATACTTTTACTGGTCATTTACCTAATAGTACAAGGATTTTATCAATATTTAGGTGGTGAATGGGATTCTGGTTTAACAGGGGGATTGAATTTATTATCAACGCTGTCTGTGATAGGGATTATCTTAGCCAGTTTGTTATTACTTTGTTTATTAGTCTATAGGATGACGTGGCAGTTATTTAAAGGGCTAAGCCCATTTTAACATTAAGTACAATTATGCATTAAGTACTTTTAAACATTAAGCCCATTTAAACCTTAAAGCAAATGTCGAAAGGTGATTTAAAAAATATTGGCATTGATTAAAGTATTATTCATCAATGCCAATTATTAGGCTTTTGCTTTAATAACTATATCGATCACTATTGCTATAACTTTAGTTTATCACCTTTTAAACTAACCACTCTTATTCGAGTTATTAGGCAAAGCGATGCTTTTGTACCGTATATAGGCGTTGACCTAATAGGATCGCAGCTACGGTTAAACCAACCGTAATACCTATCCAAAATCCTTTGGCTCCAAGTGGCGAAACTAACAAGTCAGTCATGCCTAAGATATAACCCAGTGGTAACCCAACTACCCAGTAAGAGATGAAAGTACGTGTGAAAATAGCCGTCATCTCCTTATAACCACGCAATGCGCCGGCTGCCACTACTTGTATCGAATCAACACATTGGTAAATAGCAGAGAAAAGAATCAGCGTAATAGCTAGGTCGATAACTGCTCGGTTATCTGAATATAATAAGGCAATGTTTTCTTTAAAAATAACAGTAGATAGCGCTGTTATTACCGACAGGCCTAAACCAATAGCAAGTCCTGCATAGCTGGCTTGTTTTGCCTCTTCGTTTCTTTTTTGGCCAAGATTAAAGCCAACACGAATACTAACCGCATTAGCGATACTCATTGGTAACATAAAGACCATGCTTGAGAAGTTAATCGCAATCTGATGGGAGGCCACAATATTAGCACCTAGCGGTGCAATTAAGACCGCTATTGCGGCAAAAATAGTGACCTCAAAGAACAAAGCAACGGCGACAGGCAAGCCTAACTTAGTGATAGACAATAGATGTTTAAAGTCGGGTTTTGTAAATTGTGTAAACAGAGGATAATGCTTTAATTTTCTTGTATAAAAAGCATAACCCGCTAATGCAAATGTCATCAACCAATAAACAATTGCAGTGGCGACTCCACAACCTGCACCACCTAAAGCTGGTGCGCCCAATTCACCGTAAACAAACATCCAGTTAAGTGGAATATTTGCGATCAGGCCTAAAAATCCAATCACCATTGCTGGTTTGGTTAGTGATAAACCTTCGATATAATTGCGCAGGGCCTGAAACAGCAAAAAAGCAGGTATAGCAAAAATCATGGCATACAAATATTGTACGGTGATCGACGCTAATAAATCATGAATATCCATTATATTCATTAACAAGCCGGCGTTAAATAAAATCACGGCTATTGGAATAGATAATAATAATGCTAGGTATAAACCTTGCTGCCCTGTTTTAGGAATTTGTAGCAGATCGTTTGCACCATGTGCCTGTGCAGTTAAGGGCACAATAGCCATCAACACACCCACTCCAAACAGAATACAAGGAAGCCAAATGCTCGATGCGATGGCTACTGCTGCCATATCCGTTGAACTTACTCCACCTGCCATTACTGTATCTACAAACCCCATTGCAGTTTGTGCAAACTGCGCAATAAATATCGGTAAGCTGAGTTTAATAATTTTTTTAGATTCAATAATAAAAGGCACAAATCACTCCGAGCAGGGCAAAAGGGCGAGTGTAAGCTTAGTACTCAAAGTGAGCAAATGAATTCGTAAAATATTTAAATGATATGGCTCTGATTTTGTTTAAAAAACACAGCAGGATTCGTTTTAAAGGGTAAACTTATAGCCGTTATATTTTCACTTTTATGTACATAATCTGTTTATTCCGCGGCTCATGATTGGCTTGTCGTGAATGATAGCAAATAGCAATTTTTTTAATGTTTATATGAGGCGAGTTTTCTATGAGTTTGCAGTTACTTAAACACTTTTTCAATCCGCAGTCGATCACCGTTATCGGAGCATCTATTAATGTTAAGCGAGCGGGTTATTTAGTGATGAATAACTTATTAGCTGCAGGTTTTAACGGGCCTATTATGCCTGTAACCCCTAAATATACCTCTGTACATGGTGTGCTTGCTTATAAACAGGTAAGTGACTTGCCAATTGTGCCTGATTTAGCTGTGATCTGTACTAATGAGTTTCGCATTCCAAAAATATTGGAGGCATTAGCGGATAAAGGTTGCCATGCCGCTATTATTGTAACCACCGAAAGCGACCATGTCGTTTCTACCCGTATTTATGATATTGCAGCGACACATAAAATTCGTCTATTAGGCATGAGTAGCCTAGGTATCATTAATCCACATAATTTAGTGAATGCTAGTTTAGCGCACTGTAATGCGCTACCGGGTAATATTGCTTTTATTTCTCAATCTGCTGCGGTTTGTACCACGGTATTAGATTGGGCAACCAGCAAGGGAATCGGTTTTTCTGCCTTTATTTCGCTAGGTGATGCGCAAGATATCTCCTTTGCTGAACTATTAGATTATTTAGCTAGAGATCCTAAAACCCAATCTATTTTGCTGTATATCGATAATATTGATAATGCGCGCGATTTTATATCTGCAGCACGGGCTATTGCACAACATAAAACGGTGTTGGTGATTAAATCAGGTAGTTCAGTACTTGGCGCTAAAGCAGCGGCGTTGCACAGTCGCGGTGATTTTGGCCATGATAGTGTTTATGATGCGGCAATTAAGCGTGCCGGCATGCTTAGAGTACATGATTTACACGAATTATTTGCCGCAGTAGAAACACTTGCCTATTCCAATTATTTACATGGAGAACGACTTGCTATTATTAGTAATGGCGGAGGCTTAGGTGTTTTAGCCGTGGATAATTTAGTGGAAGAAGGGGGCCGGTTAGCGGAACTAGACGACACAGTAATGGATAAATTAAATGCATGTTTGCCAGTGAATTGGTCGCATAACAATCCCATTGATATGATTGGAGATGCGGATCCTAAGCGATATGCTACGGCATTAGGGCATTTAATGGACAATGATAAAGTAGATGCTGTGCTGATCATGCATTCACCCTCTGCTTTATCTGACAGTGAAGAGACAGCTCAAGCAATTATCGATGTAATTAAGCAGCATCCAAAGCGTAAACAGATTAATATTTTAACCAATTGGGCCGGAGAAGAAGCGGCTAAACCGGCGCGACAAATGTTTGCTAATGCAAAAATTCCGACATTTCGTACGCCTAATGGTGCGATCACGGCTTTTATGCATTTAGTACAATATCGTCGTAATAAAAAGTTATTAATGGAAACTCCAACAACATTGCCTGATCATTTAATTTACGAAGCTGATATCGCTGCCGAGTACATTAAGCAGCGTTTTGAACTGCAGGCCACCTGTGAGTTTGCAGATCATGATCGACAACTATTGCCACAAAACGTTAAATTGGATACTTATTTTACTAAGCCTTTATTAGACGCCTATCATCTTAATACCATTGATACCGCTATCGCTAAAGATATTGAAGATGCTATCGAAAAAGCAAAAGTTATTGGTTATCCATTGGCGGTAAAAATTAATTCACCTGATATTCAGTATAAATCTCAAGTGCATGGTGTGATGTTAAACATTAATAACGCCAGAGAATTAGACTCTGCCTTAAATTCCATTAAATTACGTATTAAAACCGCTTTGCCTGATGTGCGATTAAATGGTTTTACGTTACAGAAAATGGTGGCGTCTGGACTAGCATTAGAGCTACGAGTCATGATCAAGCAAGATGCTATTTTTGGTCCCGTTATTGCTATTTCACAGGACAGCGATGCGCGTGATTTACAAACCACTTTAGAGAATGCAGTGGTTGCCTTACCTCCATTAAATATGGCGCTTGCACGTTACCTAGTGATTCAAGGTATTAAGGATAAAAAAATCAAAGTGAAGCAACATGCTAAGGACTTTGATATGCAAGCGGTATGTTTGATGTTAACGCAGATATCTCAAATGTTGTTGGATAATCCAGAAATTAACGATTTAGATTTAAATCCGGTATTAGTTTCTGGCAGTGATGTGATCATCGTTGATAGCCAAGTGAAATTATCTCGCACTAACGCTAACAATAGCGATAATTTAGCTAATCGTTTTGCTATTAGCCCTTATCCAAAGCAATTAGAAGAGGTAGTCACGCTCAAAGATGGTCAGAAGGTATTAGTTCGCCCGATTAAAGCTGAAGATGAAGTCAGGCATCAAACTTTTGATGATGGGTTAACCAAAGAAGATAGATACAAACGTTATTTCTCACAACGAGGATCAATGACTCACGAAGAGATGGCGATGTTAACGCAAATAGATTATCAGCGAGAAATGGCTTTTATTGCTGTGCGTTTAGTGGGTTCTGAAGAGCAAGAAACGTTAGCAGTGATTCGCGCTTCTACTGATCCAGATAATACCGAAGCTGAATTTGGGATGGTGGTTAGTTCCGAGATGCAAGGGTTAGGGTTAGGTAAAGTTCTGCTCAATAAATTAATTAGTTATCAAACATCAAAAGGTACTAAATATCTGGCTGGAATGACCATGCTGAGTAATCGAGGCATGGCAACATTGGCCAAAAAATTAGGCTTTTCTACAGAAAGAGATATAGAAGAAGGGGTGATTAATATGCATATGGAACTAAACAAAAGTCCTTCGGTCTGATTAGCCGAGATTACATGTTAGTTCAACCTATTAACATGACTAATTCAATGTTTAGATCATTGTGTGTCAAGATTCTATGCAAATAAGGCTTAGTAAATAGTAAGCCTTCTTGTATATTAAGCGTATTATTTCCCCAGACTTAAGAGTGTATAAATAATGAGCCAAGTCGACTCTCTCGTAGCAGAGAATATAGAAAAAAATCCACAAGAAAAACACCTAAGTGATTACCGTCCATCAGATTATACAATTACCAGTATTGACCTTGAATTCGATTTGTTTGATAACCAAACAAAGGTCAAAGCCGTTAGTCGTGTTGAACGTGTTAGCCAAGCGAGCACGCCTTTATTTTTATTTGGTGAGGCACTAAATTTAGTTTCTATTTTAGTAGATGATGTTGATTATACTGATTTTGAATTGGTTGAGGGAGGCTTGAACATTAACAACCTGCCCGCGTCATTTAAGTTAGAAATTAATACTGAAATAGACCCCGCAGCGAATCAAGCTTTTGAGGGTTTATATAAATCGGGTGATGCTTTCTGTACACAATGTGAAGCTGAAGGTTTCCGTCGTATTACTTATTACTTAGATCGTCCCGATGTGTTGGCTAAATTCTCGACTAAAGTGATTGCAGATAAAACGCTTTATCCTTTTTTGTTATCTAACGGTAATCAAGTAGACCAAGGTGAGCTCGATAACGGTCGTCACTTTGTTTGTTGGCAAGACCCATTCCCTAAACCTGCTTATTTATTTGCATTGGTAGCTGGTGACTTTGATTGTTTAGAAGATAGTTACGTAACAAAAAGTGGACGCGATGTGAAATTGGCTTTGTTTGTTGATAAAGGCAACTTAGACAAAACACAACACGCGATGATCTCGCTTAAAAAATCCATGCAATGGGATGAGCAACGTTTTAATTTAGAATACGATTTAGATATCTATATGATCGTTGCCGTTGATTTCTTTAATATGGGCGCGATGGAGAACAAAGGGTTAAATGTTTTCAACTCTAAGTTTGTATTAGCTAATTCCCAAAGCGCAACAGACCAAGACTATCTGGGCATTGAAGCGGTTATTGGACATGAGTATTTCCATAACTGGACAGGTAACCGTATTACTTGTCGAGATTGGTTTCAGTTAAGCTTAAAAGAGGGATTAACGGTTTTCCGAGATCAAGAATTCAGTTCTGATTTAGGTAGCCGCAGCGTTAATCGTATCGCTAATGTGATGACTATGCGTGACCATCAGTTTGCTGAAGATGCCGGACCGATGTCTCATCCTATTCGTCCTGAAAGTGTGATGGAGATGAATAATTTTTATACTTTAACCGTGTATGAAAAAGGTTCAGAAGTTATCCGTATGCTTCATACACTATTAGGTGAAACAAAATTCCAACAAGGTATGCAATTGTATGTGCAACGCCACGATGGTCAAGCCGTTACCTGTGATGATTTTGTTGCTGCAATGCAAGATGCAAGTGGTATTGATCTCACTTTATTTAAACGTTGGTATTCACAATCGGGTACACCTAATGTCTTTGTTACTGATCATTATGATGCGACTAATCGCACCTATCAGCTTACATTTAAGCAAAAAACGATGCCAACTGCAGACCAAAGCAAAAAGCTCGCACTGCATATTCCTATCGATATTGAGTTGCTAGATAGCAATGGTAATTCAATTGAATTATTAGCGGGTAAAAAGAATCGCGTGTTAAGTTTGACTCAAAAAGAGCAAACCTTTGTATTTAAAAATATTCAAAGTCACCCGGTGCCATGTTTATTCCGTGGATTCTCTGCGCCGGTTAAATATCAATATGCTTATAGTGATGAGCAGTTATTAGATATCATGAGCTTTGCTACCGATGAGTTCTCTCGTTGGGATGCAGGGCAAACCTTATTTAATAAATATTTAGTAAGTAATGTACGTGCCTTACACAAAGGTCAAACACTGTCATTACCTTCTATTTTCATTGATGGATTTAAATCTGTATTAGTTAGTGAAACATTAGATCCTTCTCTAGTTGCTGATATGTTTACTTTTACTAGTGAAAATGGTGCGCGTGAGCTGTTTGAAGTAGTTGATGTGGATGCTATTCATGAAGCGCGTGATTTTATGCTGCAAGAGATTGCAACACAGTTGCATGAGTTGTTTGTAGATACTTATTTACGCCATAAACAGTTAAAAGCTTATCAGCCCGATATTAATGATATTGCGATACGTAAATTGAAAAATTTAGCGTTAACCTTCATTGCCCGTGTTGATAAACAATTAGCAGATGAATATGTGTTAGCACAAATTGCAAATTGTAATAACATGACCGATTATCTGGGTGCGTTAACTGCCGCTAACAATGGTTTATTACCTTGCCGTGAAGCCGTTATGCAGGCTTTTGATGATAAATGGTTTGAGAATGGTTTGGTGATGGATAAGTGGTTTGCACTGCAAGCTAGCATTCCTTCAGATAATGCACTTAATAATATCGAAGTGTTATTTACTCATCGCAGTTTTGATTTTAATAATCCTAATCGATTACGCTCTTTAGTGGGGGCATTTGCACAGAACAATACTTATCGCTTTCACAATATTGATGGCAGTGGTTATGCGTTCTTAACGGATCAATTGATTAAACTTAATCGTCAAAATCCACAGGTCGCTTCACGTTTGATAACGCCATTAACTCAATTTAAACGTCTTGATAAAAAGCGTATTGAGCTAATAAAAGTGCAGTTAAATCGCTTACTCGCATTACCTGATTTGGCTGTTGATCTGTACGAAAAAGTGACTAAAGCATTAGCGCAAAAATAAACTTACATTTGCTAAGCTGTTATTTTAAAAACGCTCACTTGTAGTGGTACAGTAATCAAATTTGAGAAAAAGCCTTTCTAAATTAGAAAGGTTTTTTTGTAGAAATAAGAATCGAAGGATAGATCTTTAAAACTTGTATTCAATGCCCGCTAATAATTCTGCGTCGACATACAGATGATCAGAAGCATCTAATAAACAGCTACCATTATTACAAAACATCTCGTCACTGTTTTCTAAAAAGGTTCCATAAACACGTAAATCACTACGTAGTGCAAACTGCTCAGTCAATTGATAACGTATACCCGCTGAAACGCTACCAGAAAAAGCAAATTTTGCATCATAACGACTACCCGATGGATTAAAGTGAGTCGCACCCATCCCTAATCCAATGCTTGATGAGAATGGCGAGTTAGTTCTAAATAATATTCTGCCACCCACGTGTAGGTATTGCACATAAACATCAATATCGAAGTCATTTGGAGATGAGAAGTTTTGCTTACTATTAGAAAATATTAACTCACCCTCTGCGTTTTTAGCGTAATACCAGCCGAGAGAAATGGCCTGTGCGAGCTCAGAACTAATGTCAACATCTTGCCCACTGTAATCATTCTTAATATCTTGATTGAGACGAGCGCCTAAATAGCCTGTAATGGTCACATAATCGTTACTAGCTTCGGTTTCCGTGCTTAGGCTTTCTGCCAAAGTAGGCAATGAAAAAGTACTAAGTAGTAAAGTAGGCATTATGTATTGATACATTTTCATGGGCGTTTCCAATGTTAAAATTTTGAAGATCACCACTAATAACTGACTTTATTAAAAACAACTAAAGTTGAAGGATTAGGGCTAACCGATAATGAGTAAGCATTGAGAACAATAAAAAATATTCAATAATATTGACAATGCTGATGTAGAGATAGAATAAATTAAATAATCCATAAACTCGAGCGCTTTATTAGCGTTCAGTTAATACTTGAATTCAAAATTTGATAATTAGCTTTGAAGTGCACAAAATGAACCGAACTGTAAAATGTAATTTATTATCACAATGACAGCGTTCTATCCTATTATTCCAAGCTATCTCAAGCAAAAATTAAATTATCCCAAGACAAGAGTGAATGGATGTGTCATATCAATCCGCCCAATGCATTAAGCGAAATCACATAGGCTTGATGGCTATTTACTCTTCAATTTAAGTGACAAATGCGAGGGAATTTGAACCAAATATTGAGAATGAATATTATTTTAGCGATTGTCATCTAAGCTTAATGATATTTTTGGCATAGAATTTAATCGTTAGGTTATTACTTTAGGTTCAAAGTTTAATAGACAAGTTAACGTTTTGGCGTACGTTTTCTTTTTTTCCATTTCTGTGCAGAACTATAACGCCAGAATACGGTAAAGCCCCAATAACCAACAAATGCACTAATACAACCAAGAATAAAACAACCTAAAAACATAACCGGTGCAATGGTTTCTAAGGCATTAATAATCCAATGAAATGAAAGTTTAAAATGAAAGTCCATTAAAGGTTGTTGCAGGATAAATGCACCCAAACGATAGGCGCCATAAAACAATGGCGGCATAGTGAATGGATTAGATAACCAAACCAGAGCAACTGATATTGGTAGGTTCACAGAAAAAAACATCGCCACAAAAGTGGCAAGTAACATTTGAAAAGGGATCGGCATCCACGCACAAAATAATCCAACGGCAACCGCACCTGCTGCACTTCGCCTATTTATATGCCATAAATTGGGGTTTTGTAATTTAGCGCCAAAGTGTTTTAAATGCGGGTGGGCTTTTAATGTTTCTGGATTAGGGGAAAAACGTTTAATAAATTTTTTTGGCATATAATTAAACTTTATCTTTGTAAACGGGAAAAAATGAGAATAACAATATGGCTCTCAATCGCTGTTTTTGTTACCACTCTGTATTGGCCACAATTAGTCAATTATAGTGGTATATTCAGTTGTGCGCTGTGTATTTTTGTTTTTTTATGTTGGCCAAAGTGGCGGTATTTGGCAATTTTGCCATTTACAGCACTTTATTTTAGCCTTTTTAGTTACGTTAGTTTATTTGGCGGGTCTTTTGAATCCATTAACTATAAACCGCTACTTGCCAATGATCTGTTAGCAACACCTTTATTAGCAAAGGATTTAGCTCATCTGCAGTCAACTTCGCGTACTTCACTATCCAATTTTGAACCAGGGAATCATCAATTAGTAAATAATATTTCAAACATTAAGAAACATAAGCAACAAGTAAGTCAGACCTCTTCTACACTTAGCAAACAAGACAATACCATAATTGTCAGGGTTAAATCATTAATCAATACAAAAAATACTGGTTATTTTATAGCAAGTATTATTTCCATCAATGAACAACGTTGTGATTTTTGCCCATTAGTTGAAATGCGTTGGTATAAACCTAGCCTGCAAGTTCAAGCGGGCCAAGTGCACCAATTCAAAGTGAGGTTAAAAGCGTTACAAGGCAAAGCTAACCCTCATGGTTTTGATCGGCAAAAATGGCGTTATTCACAGCACATCGCTTACATTGCAAATATTAAACAACATATGCAAGTTATTGATAAGCGTATATCAATACGGGCAAGCTTATATCAAAAAGTGATGCAAGCTACAAACGAGCTGCCACAGCAGGGAAGTTTACTGGCACTTATTTTTGCCGATAAAAGTTTATTAAATGAGCACGAGAAAAGCTTGATTAAACAACTTGGAATTGCCCATTTATTTGCCATATCAGGATTGCACATCGGGTTGTTGTTTATATTTTCTACGGTTATTTTAAATGCAGTATTTAAGCAACTTTTACCTGTCAGATATTTAGGTTGGTTTTGCTGGCGTTTAGTGAACACGGTCGGGTTGTTAGTGTGTTTAAGTTACGGCTATATTTCCGGGTTTTCTTTACCCACAGAGCGTGCATTATTGATGTTGTTAATCAGTGTGTTAGTACTCTCAAGTAAACTGAAAATTAGTCTATTGGATTTACTTCTTTTATGCTTATGGATCATTTTATTGCTGGATCCATTATCCATTTTGAGCAGCAGTTTATGGCTATCTTTTATGGCCATGAGTACGATATTGGCATTTATTTGGCTATTGCAACGGCCTCAGGAAACTACAGAACAGAAAAATTCATGGTATAAGGTCAAATTACAACGATTATTCATTACCATTAAAGGTTTATTACTATTGCAGTTAGTTCTAACCTTATTTATGTTGCCAATTCAATTAATTAATTTTTCAGCAATTAGTCTTTATGCACTACCGATTAACCTCATTGCTATTCCATTATTTTCTTGGTTTATTATTCCATTAACGTTACTCGGTGTAATGTTTTTACTGTTAATAGAGCCCGTCGGGGTAGCTCTATTCTCAATTAGTGACCAATTTCTTAGCCATTTTCTCGATTATTTCTCAATACTGTCTGCGGGATATGTGACGTTATCTCAATTGCATATTGTATTGATCTTAACCTTCATTCTTTTCAGTTCATTATTTTTATTATTAAACTTGATACACCGTTTTTTTAATATCACTAAAACGAAAATGTGGTTATTACCGTCAATATTGTTAGTCTTTGTAGGCATTAGAGTTGTGGAACAAAGATGGCAAAATGAGCAACAGTGGCAACTAGAGGTTTTTGATGTTGGACAAGGCTTAGCAATCCTTATTTACAGTAATGGCCAAACTCTATTGTATGATACCGGGCCAAGTTATGGAGGTAGTTATGCTGTGGCAGAGAGCACTGTCTTACCTTATTTACAAACTCGTGGCATAACGCAGTTAGATTATTTTTTTATTAGCCACAGTGATAATGACCACGCGGGGGGAAGGGCAGTCATTCAAGATAACCTTGATATAAAAAAAGCGTATGCGGGTGAAGCTGATTTGATGAATCAAAATCAAAATCAAAATCAAAATCAAACTCAAACTCATAGTCACCAAACTAATAACCGTCTATCTAAAAAACATAAAAATAAGCGTCATACACAGTATCAACAGTGTTTCAGTGGGCAAGTACACCAGTTAGGTAAATTAACGTTGACTACCTTATCTCCTTCATCAGTAGGGAGTAATAACAATAATAACTCCTGTGTATTACAGGTCAGTGACGGTGTTAATAGGGTGCTACTAACGGGCGATATCAGTAAAGCTGTAGAACAAAAATTAATAGTCGAAAACCGTCAATCAATAGCCGAAAAAAATGTTAACAATTTACATGCTGATATTTTAATCGCCCCACATCATGGCAGTAATACCTCCTCAAGTTTGGCATTTATAAAGCAAGTTAACCCGCAATGGGTGGTGTTTTCCGCAGGGTACAAAAATCGTTGGCGTTTCCCTGTTGAGCAAGTGGTACAACGTTATCAACAGTTAGGAATTAAGCATTTAACCACAGCAAATACTGGATTTATTCGATTTAATGTGCAAAATCATCACATTGAAGTAAAAACTTATAGAGAAGATCTTGCCGCTTATTGGTATCATCGGCATCTTGCATTGTAAATGGCTTAATTGGTGTATTCATGACAGAGAATAAAGAAAACGGCTGGTCGATATTAAAGCGACTAGTGAGTTATATTAAAGAATTTAAATTGGCGCTATTTGGCGGAATTATCGGCATGATAGGTTACGCCGCAGTTGATATGGCGCTTATCTGGTCCCTACAGCCTTTAATCGACGATGGTTTCACTGGTAAAGATCCAAGTGTGCTAGAAATGATGCCTTATTTCGTTGTTATTGTTATTGGACTACGTGGTGTATCTGCATTTTTGAGTTCTTATTGTATGGCTTGGGTAGGCACACATGTTGTGATGAAGCTACAACGACAACTTTTTTCACAGTTGATACTGCTACCTATCTCATTTTTTGATAAAACCAATACCGGTGACTTATTATCAAAAATCACCTATGACGCTAGCCAAGTTTCTAACGCGGCCAGTAATGCACTTGTTAAAATTTTCCGTGAAGGTGCCACTGTTATTGGCCTTGTAGGGTTAATGTTTTATCAAAGTTGGCAATTATCGTTAGTGTTTTTTGTAGTTGCACCGATCGTGGGTATTGCTATTAGTATCGTTAGTAAACGTTTCAGAAAAATAAGTAAAAACTTACAAAATGCGATGGGCCTAGTAACCACGTCATCGGAACAAATGTTAAAAGGACATAAAGAAGTCTTGATGTTTGGTGGTCAAAAAGTCGAGAATGAAAAATTCAAAAAAGTCAGCAACACGGTACGTTCTCAAAATATGAAAATGGCCAGTGCAAATGCGATTAGTGTTCCTGTCATTCAAACTATTGCCTCATTTGCTTTAGCGTTTGTGCTTTATCTTGCTACATTCCCGCAAATCATGGATACGCTATCTTCGGGTACTTTTGTGGTGATCATCAGCTCTATGATGGCGTTAATGAAACCGATTAAAAATGTTACGCAAGTTAACAACGAAATTCAAAAAGGTATCTCTGCTAGTACCAGTCTTTTCAATATGTTAGACATGACACAAGCGAAGGATGAAGGAACATATGACGCTGAACGAGTGAAGGGTGATATAAGCATTGATAATATCGTTTTCACTTATCCTACGGCTGAAAAGCCAGCATTAAATCAAGTCAGTTTTGAAGTTAAATCAGGCCAATCTGTGGCGTTAGTAGGTCGCTCTGGCAGTGGTAAATCGACCATTGCTAATTTGTTAACTCGATTTTATGACATTGACTCCGGTGTAATAAGATTAGATGGTAAAAATATAGAAGAATATCGTTTAACCTCATTACGTAGTCAAGTTGCTATTGTGTCTCAAAATGTACATTTATTTAATGACACTATTGCTAATAATATTGCGTACGCCAGTGAAGGTAAATTCTCTGAACAAGATATCATTGATGCTGCAACTACTGCCCATGCGATGGAATTTATTAATGGATTTCCTGACGGACTGAACACTATTATTGGTGAAAATGGCGCGATGTTATCCGGTGGTCAACGCCAACGCTTAGCTATTGCTCGTGCGTTATTACGTGATGCACCTATTTTGATTTTAGATGAAGCAACTTCAGCACTAGATACTGAATCAGAGCGTCATATTCAATCTGCATTAGATGAGTTACAGAAGAACAGAACTTCGATTGTCATCGCGCATCGTTTGTCTACCATTGAACATGCCGATCAAATTTTAGTTATTGACCATGGTAAAATTGTAGAGCAAGGTACGCACGCAGAATTATTAGCACAAGGAAAGATTTATCATAGCTTAAACCAGATGCAAGCATCGGGAGAGTTGTAATGCCATTTTGGTATCAACAACCAACACGTTGGTGGGCATGGAGCCTATGGCCTTTTGCTTTGTTAATGCAATGTATTAATGTTATTCGTCGTTATTGTTATACTAAAGGTTGGTTAAAAAGTTATCAAAGTGCATTACCCGTTGTGGTGGTTGGCAATATCTCCGTAGGTGGTAATGGCAAAACCCCTTTTGTGATCAGCTTGTGTGAATTATTAATGGCACAAGGTTATAAACCCGGAGTGATCAGTCGAGGCTATGGCGGTAAAGCCAACAGTTATCCTTTGTCAGTGAGCATGGATACCACCGGAAAAGAAGCGGGCGATGAACCTGTTTTAATCCACAAACGTTTAAATATTCCGGTGGTGGTTGATCCAGTACGCGCAAATGCTGCGGCTTACCTTAATCAACATTGTGATGTTGATGTCATTATTACCGATGACGGTCTTCAACATTATGCGCTGCAGCGAGATATTGAAATTGTAGTCGTTGATGGTAAACGTCGTTACGGTAACCAGCATATTATGCCGATGGGGCCATTAAGAGAACCAACTAGTCGCCTAAATAGTGTAGATTTTATTATTAATAACGGTGAACAGCACGCAGGTGAATTCACAATGTTATTAGCACCATCTGCTGCTAAGAAAGTGAATGGAGAGGCTTCTTCTTTATCCGTTCAAGAGGTCAATGCCTGTGCCGCTATTGGTTATCCACCGCGTTTTTTTGATACCTTGGTAAAACAAGGTTTTAGTGTTAGAAAACAAGTGGCGTTTGCTGACCATCATCCTTATAGTGAAGAAGATTTCAAACAATTTGAATCTAATCTACCACTATTGATGACAGAAAAAGATGCCGTTAAATGTGTTGCATTTGCGCAACCAAATTGGTGGTATTTACCTATTGATGGACAACTATCCATTGACTTTACTCAGCCTTTTTTAGAAAAATTAAAACAGATTAAGGAATCAAAATGTTAGATATTAAATTACTGGATATTATTGCTTGCCCAGTGTGCAAAGGTAAATTAGCTTATGACAAAGTTAATAATGAATTAATCTGTAAATTTGATCATTTAGCTTATCCCGTGCGAGACGGAATTCCGGCTTTATTGTATGTTGAAGCTCGAAGATTGAGCGCGGACGAGGAATAACTATGTCATTTATTGCTGTCATTCCTGCCCGTTATCAATCAACACGTTTACCAGCGAAACCACTGGCTGATATTTTGGGTAAAACCATGATTGAACGCGTTGCAAATCAAGCTCTTCTGAGTGGGGCAAAACAAGTTATTGTTGCAACCGATGATCAACGAATTGTGGATGCATTACACAATGTACAAAATATCGATGTTTGTTTAACGTCTCCTGACCATGAGTCAGGAACTGATCGCCTTGCTGAAGTTTGTGCTATTTATCAGTTTGCCGATGATGAAATTATTGTCAATGTTCAAGGTGATGAACCACTTATTCCGCCGGTTGTTATAGAGCAAGTGGCCAATAATTTATTTACTAATCAACAGGCCAGTGTCGCAACATTAAGTGCGCCTATCACCGACCAAGAGGATGCATTTAATGTTAATGCGGTCAAAGTGGTGACCGATAAAAACAATCTCGCATTATATTTTAGTCGAGCAACAACGCCGTGGGATAGAGATAACTTTACGCCACAAAATCAACAGGCCAAACAAGTCAATTTAACGCATTTACAACGCCATATTGGTATTTATGCCTATCGAGTTAGTTTTTTAAAACAATATGCGGAACTCTCGGTTTCACCATTAGAAGTCATTGAAAAATTAGAGCAATTGCGTGTATTGTGGCATGGTTTTAAAATTCACGTCGATGTCGCTTGTGAAATACCACCTGCTGGTGTTGATACCGCTGCAGATCTACAACGTGTGATTGATGTTTTAGCAAACGCAACCCAACACTCTATGGAGTCATAACACTTATGCGTATTTTTATTATCTGCTGTGTGAGTTGGTTATTAATCGCTTGTGGTGATGAGCGAGATGATCGTTTACAAGCAAATATTAAAACCGCTGATTATTTGATCGAGAATCTAGGCTCAGACTTAGATGCCGGGCGTGTCCGTAATGCGATTATTTTACAACAATACGCTCAGTTACTCGCAGCACAAAAACCGTCACTTAAACCCTTAGTTACTGAGCTATCTAAGGATGCTAGTCGATCTGGACCAATGTATTATTCATTGAGTCATCGTTTGTCTACGTTGCAATCAAAGCCTGAATTATTGGGTGATATTGATGCGCAGTTGTCAGAAAGTGATACCTTAATAGAAGCGTCCGACCCTAACTTGTTCAGTGATGCATTGTCAGATCCAATCAATGTAATCGCAGATATGTCTGAAGGAAAGCTAGCGCGTGTTAATGCCATCAGCCAAGCACAAAGTTTGCAAGCGAACGCGGCAGAAAATAATGGGGCGGGGAGTCAGTTAGTAGGTAATCCAAGTTACGGGCAGTGGCAAACAAACAGTAGTGGCGGTTCATTTTGGCAATGGTACGCTGCGTACTCTCTGTTTTCTGCTATTTCCCCTCGTCCGATCGGTTACCATAACTGGTCATCTCGACGTGATTATAGTTATTACAATGATGTTGGTCGCCAACGTTATACCTCACCACAACAAAAACAGTCTCAAAATGATTTAGCACAACGAACTAAAAAACAGTTTGCCAATAAAGGCGGTTTTAATAGCCCTTATGCCAAATCAAAAACGGGCGCGAGTCGGATGTCTACAGCGAGTAAAAAAGCACAAAAAGCCCCAAGTTTTGCATCTAAGTCTAGTTATTCTAAGCAAAAGTCTACCAGTACTGGCAGTAGTAGCTTTAGAAATAGTAAATCGACCACGTCACGCGGCGTTAGTCGCGGTAAATAAGGTATTGATATGAATGAGTTAATTACAACATTGGAAAACAATAGTTCCCTAATAGGTTACTTAGCTATTGATATGGCAGTCGCGATGCTTTTCCTCGGCTGTATCCGTTATATGATGGGTCTATTCAATAAGTTAGATACCACTGATGAACTGGCTACCAAGGACAACTTTGCATTTGGTATTAGTATGGCTGGCGGTGTCGCGGCTATGGGCATCGCACTAAGTGGTGCAATTACTGGCGAAGTTGCAGGCTCTTATAAAATAGAGTTAATTGGTATGCTCAGCTACGGAATAGCGGCATTAATCTTGATTAAAGCAGGCCGCTATATTCACGATAAATTTGCCTTACCTTCTTTTAATAAACAAGATTTGATCGGTAATCGAAATATTGCTGTTGGTTTAGTTGATGCTGCTTCTGCTATTGCAACGGCTATTGTGGTGCGTGCTGCCATTATTTGGGTAGAAGGGATCAGTGTTGATACCTTTATTGCATTAACGTGCGTGTGGATAGTGTCACAGGTAATGCTAGTGATCATTACGCGTATTTTTGAATGGAAGTACTCGAAAAACAACGGTATTACCTTTCAAACTGCATTAGTGAATGAGCATCTTGCATTATCCATTCGCTACAGCGGCTATTTAATCTCTACGGCAATGTCTGTTACGGCAGCTAGTTACTTTATTGAATTTAATATCGACGAATTATGGTTAGGGCTAGCACAGTGGGTCGTGATCAGTGTGGTATTAATGGTGCTATTAACTCTGTTAACAACCGTTGCTAAATTATTAGTGTTATGGGGCATTGACCGTCGACAAGAAGTTGAAGATCAGCAAAATATCGGTGTTGCAACGATTGAGTTAACAACCTCATTTTCTATTGCTTTATTACTAATGGCATTAATGTCGTAATTTACAGCCTCCTAAATCGTTCAGGCCATCTTTAAGGTGGCCTTTTTTATAAGCGAATATCAATCTATGTCCTTCAATGCTGACAAAAATAACAAAATAAAACTCCTTGTTGACGATACACTATTAATTTTAATCATGGCGACCTTAGCCTGCTGTGGTTTGATTTACGAATACCTTTTATCCCATTATTCAGCCCGCATTTTAGGCAGTGTTGAAACGGTCATTTATGCAATCATCGGGATCATGATTGTGTCCATGGGCTTAGGGGCTTTTGCAGCAAAAAGAATAAAGGATGCATTTCAAGGATTTGTGGTATTAGAGTTAACCGTTGCATTGATCGGTTGTAGTGCAACTTTGTTAATTGCTTCGGTGATTGGTTTTAGTCAAACCTTGCCACAAATTATCGCTGATACCTATCAAATACCTAATGATGTATTAGTGAATGGCGATTTTCTATCAACGCTAAGTTGGATAAGCCTGCAGCTACCTTACTTTTTTGCATTTGTTCTTGGCTTTTTAATTGGTATGGAAATCCCACTAATCGCTCGTATTCGAGAGACCGTTTATGGTCATCATCTCGCCCATAATGCAGGGACTATTTACGGTGCAGACTATATTGGTGCAGGGATAGGGGCTGCTATCTGGGTGTTGTTCATGCTGAAAATAGAAATCAGCCAAGCAGCGGCATTAACTGCGTCTTTAAACCTGATCGCAGGCTTTATCTTCTTAGTTCGCTTCAGAACTTATCTTCGTTTTAAAGTTAAGCTGGTGTTAGGGCACGTTCTATTAGGGCTGTTAATTGTATTAATTTTTGTTTCTGGTGGACATTGGCAAAAGCAGATGCAGAATATGTTGTATTTGGATAAAGTAGTTTATCAAACGCAAACTCCCTATCAGAATCTAGTATTTACTGAGCGTCTACTTGGTGGCGGTTATGAACCTATTTATAATTTTTATATTAATGGTCGATTGCAGTTTTCGAGTCTAGATGAGCATATTTATCACGAATTTTTAGTACATCCTGCAATGCAAGCATCAGCCCGCCACGATAAAGTATTAATCATTGGGGGAGGTGATGGGCTTGCTTTAAGAGAAGTACAAAAATGGTACCCTAAAAAGGTCATTTTAATTGATCTTGACCCTAATTTAGTGGCCTTATTTAAACAACCTGAAAAATTTTTACCTGCACATTTAAGCAGTAAAATTAAAGCATTAACACAAGATAGTTTTAATCAACCCGAGGTTGAAGTGATTCACGATGATGCTTTTATTGCTATTGATAAGCTATTAGCTGCTAACATAAGTTTTGATACGATTATTGTCGATTTACCGGATCCAAGCCATCCAGATTTGAATAAATTGTATAGTGTTAATTTTTATTATCGCTTACAGCATTTATTAAATGGTGACGGGACGATAGTTATCCAATCAACATCCCCATTTCATGCAAAATCAGCTTTTATCTCAATCGGTAAAACATTACAAAAGGCTGGTTATCAAACCCAACAATACCATCAAAATGTTCCATCATTTGGTGAGTGGGGGTGGACCATTGCAAGTAAAACTGGGTTGCCTCCTTTACAACGATTATCTGCATTCAATGATATTGATGTTCCAACAAAGTGGTTAACGTTGCCGTTATTAACGGGGTCATTTGTTTTTAATAAAGATTTCTATGTAGATAAAGATAACATCAAGGTTAATTATCTAGGCAGTAATGCGCTTTATCAATACCATCAACAAGCGTGGGAAGTTGAAACTGAATTTTCTCATTAAATAGATTAATTGATCTTTCATCAATTGAAAGATCAACAAACCACAAAGTCTTTAAACCTTGAAGCCTATAAATCTTAAAATATAAACCCGAAGTTTTTGTATTTGTATTTTTATACGTCATAAATACGTCTTATTTTTGCAACCTAACTGTCATCGTTATTACTTATCTTAATTTAAAAGCATAAAAAACGCTGAGATAAGAGGTATGACTAAGATGATTTCAAGCCAACAAATTTTAAAAAAATATTTTCCACTGTTACAAGAAAATACCTTAAAACATAAGCTACTCAGTTCTGTTTGCAAAAAACTGCTTCATGAAAAGGAATTTATTCACTTCGCAGATTGTTATCCCAACCTACGTGGTTTTGATTTGATAGAAAAAACCCTCGAACATTTTGATTTTAGTTTTGCCACGATTGACAGGCAAATTGAGCGGATACCAGTCACAGGGCGTGTTGTTATTGTATCTAATCATCCTATTGGCACCCTAGATGGTTTGGCATTGTTGCACTTAATTAGGAAGCTGCGTAGTGATGTAAAAGTGGTGGCCAATGAACTGTTAATGGAAATATCTGCGTTACATGAGTTATTACTACCGGTTAATAACTTTTCGGGTAATACGGCAAAACAAGATTTATTAAATATTCATGATTTCCTTTCTTGTGATGGTGCAGTGATCATCTTTCCTGCCGGTGAAGTTTCTCGTTTTACAGCCAAAGGCATTAAAGATTGTACTTGGCATAAAGGTTTCTTAAAAATAGCTTTACGTGCTAAAGCACCGATCCTACCGATACATATAAAAGCAAGAAATTCATGGACATTCTATGCGTCTTCGTTTTTTTATAAACCACTTGCAAGTCTATTATTAGTACAGGAGATGTTTAACCATAACCAACAAAGCATCCAGGTAAGTATAGGTAAATTAATTCCTTTCAATAGCTATGCTAAAAATAAGTTATCAACTCAGGTAAAAGTAAACTTGTTACAAAATGAGGTCTCCAGAGTAGCTAAAGGTAAAGTTAGTTATTTCAAGACAGAATCGGTGATTGCACACCCTGTCCCGAGAGTTGATTTAAAGCAAGCAATTGAAAAATGTAAACTGCTAGGTAATACGTCGGATAATAAATGTATATATTTACTAGAAAACCCACAACAGGGCGTGCTATTAAAAGAATTAGGTCGATGCCGTGAAATAACTTTTCGGGCTGTTGGAGAGGGGACGGGTAAAAAACGTGATGTAGATAAATACGATCTAGAATATATGCACATTATTCTATGGGACCAAACACAGCTTGAGTTAGTTGGTGCATATCGTTTTGCTAAGACATCAAAATTACTCGCTACGCAGGGATTAGATGGACTATACAGTCATAAACTATTTCAATATGAGTCTGATATGCATCCCATATTTGAGCGAGGTATTGAGTTAGGGCGTAGTTTTGTACAACCTAAGTATTGGGGAAAACGCAGTTTAGAATCTTTATGGCAGGGAATTGGTGCTTATTTAGCCATGAATCCGGATATACGTTACTTATTTGGAGCTGTTTCTTTAAGTGCTACTTTACCTAGGGCAGCTCATGCTTACCTTGTTTATTTTTATCAGTTATATTTTCCTGCGCAGGGGACATTAGCAAGTGCACGTAATGCTTATTTAATATCAGATGAATTAGATAATGAGCTATGTAAGTATTTCACTGGAGAAAATTATGCAAAGGACTTTATGAAGTTAAAAACCATGATGCATGATCTGGGTGTTAGCGTACCAACACTTTATAAACAATATACTGAACTTTGTAATGAAGGAGGTGTTCAGTTTGTTGATTTTAATATTGATCCGGACTTTAACCACTGTGTTGATGGTTTAGTGGTGGTGGATTTAAGTTATTTGAAACAAAAAAAGCAGCAACGTTATATTGATATTCACCTAAAGTAGCGCTAAAAAAGTAACGCGAAAAATAATAAATTTTCTTATAAATTTTGTTTGTTTTGCTGTTCACCTCAATGGACGCTATAATACGCGCCCTATATTTGCCCTTACAAGGAACTAATCGGTGTTCGAATTCCCCCAAATGAATAAAAGCAGTATTAAAAATGATGTGCTTTCAGGTTTAACCGTTGCATTAGCACTGGTACCTGAAGCAGTAGCCTTTGCCTTTGTGGCTGGTGTTGAACCTATGGTTGGTTTATATGCCGCATTTATGGTGGGATTAATTACTGCTATATTTGGTGGTCGCCCTGGTATGATTTCTGGCGCAACAGGTGCAATGGCCGTAGTAATGGTTGCACTAGTGAGCGAACATGGGCTGCAATACTTATTTGCAGCTGTCTTATTAACAGGTTTATTACAAATCTTATTTGGTGCATTTCATTTGGGTAAATTTATCCGCATGGTGCCACACTCGGTAATGATAGGTTTTGTTAATGGATTAGCGATTGTTATTTTCTTAGCTCAACTTGGGCAGTTTAAGATCAAAGATGCAAGTGGTAACCTAAGCTGGTTACAAGGCGAAGCATTATATGTAATGCTGGGTTTAATTATTTTAACCATGGCAATTATTCATTTTTTACCAAAATTAACTAATGCAGTACCTTCTACCTTAGTTGCAATTGTAGTGGTGACATTATTGGTTTATTTTGTACCTGCATTAGATACTCGTACGGTACTGGATTACCTGCAAAGTATGAGTGGCGATGAAAATGCAACCATTGCTGGATCTTTACCTACTTTTGCCATTCCTGCGGTGCCATTTAATTTAGAAACATTACAAATCATATTACCTTACGCGTTAATTTTAGCCGCGGTTGGACTAATTGAATCATTGTTAACATTAACCGTGGTTGATGAAATGACAGGTACGCGTGGTCGACCTAATAAAGAATGTGTTGCACAAGGTGCTTCTAACATGGTCAATGGCCTGTTTGGTGGTATGGGCGGTTGTGCCATGATTGGACAATCAATGATCAATATTAACTCCGGTGGTCGTGGTCGTTTGTCGGGTGTTACTGCTGCTTTGGCATTACTTGCTTTCATTTTGTTTGCGTCAGGCCTGATTGAAATCGTGCCATTAGCTGCTTTAGTGGGGGTTATGTTTATCGTAGTACTAGGCACTTTTGAATGGGCTTCATTCAAGATGATGCGTAATGTACCGATTAAAGATGCATTTGTTATTGTGTTAGTAAGTGGTGTTACCGTTGTTACTGACCTTGCGATTGCTGTATTTATTGGTGTGATTGTTTCTGCTTTAGTATTTGCATGGGAACATGCGCGTCATATCCATTCGAAGATTGAAGTGAGTGAAGACGGCAATGAAAAATCTTACCGTATTAACGGTCCTTTATTCTTTGGTTCTGTTAGCAACTTTTTAGAGTTATTTGACGTGAAAGATGATCCTCGCCACGTCATTGTTGATTTTGCAGAGTGTCGCGTTGTTGACCATTCAGCTATCGAAGCGATTAGTGTGTTAAACGGGCGCTATACTAAAGAAGGTAAAAAATTACATATTCGTCATCTAAGTAAAGATTGTCGCAAGCTATTAAACAAAGCGGGCGTATTAGTAGAAATGAATGTAATTGAAGATCCATCTTATGCGGTTGCATCAGACCAACTGGGTTAAGTGGTTATATAAACCTTATTGATATACTAACCGTTAACATTCAGATGAAGGGTTAGTATTTAAGGTGTAGGGTATTAAGCAGGATAATCGCCTGCTTTTTTGTTTGATGGTTTGATTCTTTTATAATATATGAAACTATTTTTTGAGCTTGTTTTAGCGGTTTGATTGGCGGGTAGGACGGTAGTCTGCATCACATTTAGGACTGAGTTGTGTGGATTT
The DNA here is from genome assembly GCF_037546705.1 of Vibrio sp. 2-Bac 85. Classification (NCBI taxonomy): domain Bacteria; kingdom Pseudomonadati; phylum Pseudomonadota; class Gammaproteobacteria; order Vibrionales; family Vibrionaceae; genus Vibrio; species Vibrio sp. 2-Bac 85. The sequence goes on from NZ_JALAAB010000004.1 coordinate 70,915, forward strand.
TGGATTCCAAACTGAAAACCATATGTGTTTATTTCGAAATGTTTTCTTTCTATTTTTCATTTTCTTCTCCTTTTAGTTAGTAAGTACAATAACCTGTAAAGGTTACAATTTTGTGACCATTAAAAAAGATTTGTAGTAAAAATTAAGATGTTAATAAAATAATAAATAAACATCTTTTTAGTGAGAATCTTTATAATATTGTTATTGTAGTCGTCACAGTTATTGTATGCTTACCGTTCAGAGTGTCATCGGTTGTTTACATGAAAAACCAATGATTAAAAAATAGCTATTTTAACCATTCAAAGTACGCAGTGATTTTTGATGTCTATATTATTTATAGAAAACTGCATATAAGTTGAGTTAAAATAATAAAAGTTTTAATTTTATAGACAATAATCATTAACTGAAATTATTCATAAGTCGTAATAACTTAGTTTTATATTATTTGTCAATTAGTGTAATTGGTTGAGGTAAATTGTGATTAAAAAAATTGGTGTTTTAACAAGTGGTGGCGATGCGCCAGGTATGAACTCTGCAATACGTGCAGTAACGCGTACTTGTCTTTCACACGGTATTGAGGTGTTTGGTATTTACGATGGTTATGCAGGACTGCATGCAGGTAAAATTGAACAATTAGACCGTTATTCAGTTTCAGATATTATTAACCGCGGTGGTACATTTCTAGGGTCAGCTCGTTTCCCTGAATTTAAAGAAGAAAGTGTTCGTAAAGAAGCAATTAAACAATTAGAAAAACATGGTATTGAAGCTTTGATCGTAATCGGTGGTGATGGTTCATACATGGGGGCGTTAAAATTAAGCGAAATGGGCTTTCCATGTATTGGTGTTCCTGGGACTATCGATAACGATATCGCAGGTACTGATTACACTATTGGTTTTATGACTTGTTTAAATACAATTGTAGAAGCGGTTGACCGTCTACGTGATACTTCTTCTTCACATAATCGTATTTCAATTGTTGAAATCATGGGCCGTCATTGTGGTGACCTAACACTATGGGCTGCTGTCGCTGGTGGTAGCGAGTATGTGATTGTTCCTGAAAAAGACTTCGATGAAGAAGGTTTGATTGAACAGTTACGAGTTGGTGAAGAAAAAGGCAAAAAACATGCGATTATTGCTATTACCGAGCATATCACCGATGTTAATGCGCTAGCTAAACGTATTCAAGAAAGAACTAAGCGTGAAACACGCGCGACTATTTTAGGCCACTTACAACGTGGTGGGGCGCCAATGGCCTTTGACCGTATTTTAGCAAGTCGTATGGGTTCATACGCTGTTGAATTATTAAAAGAAGGACAAAGCGCACGCTGTATCGGTATTAAGAATGGTCAAATGGTTCATCATGATATTGCTGAGTGTTTACAAACAATGCAACGCCCATTCCGCCAAGATTTATACGACTTATCAAAAATATTATACTAAAACATAATACTAAAACATAAGACTAAATCATCGGTAAGATTTAAGTGATCGGCTAAGCCTACCTTCGAGTAGGCTTTTTTTTGTCAATATTAATGAGACCCGTCACATTCAATAAATAGCCTATTTTTTTGTTAAAATAACTTATTTCTTCGTTGTAAGTTTTTGTTTATATAGCATAAAATATTTTCACATCGATTTAACCTTGAACTAAGCCATTTTTCCTTCGTGAAGCTTACAACCCTTATTTAATATAATAGTGGTTAAAATAGAAAGTATTAATAGGAATAACTATGTCCGATCATAAAATTTGCATTTTTAAAGAATTCATTGATTATAACGAAAACTGCCAACAGTCACAGCAACTTCATCCCTCCTATTATCAGCTTGGTTTTATATGTAGCGTTCAAGCAATACCCGAAATAGTGGACCTTGAGCAGTGGTTAACATATTTATGGCAAGAGGGGGCTGACATTAGTTTTGAAAATGAACTTCAAGCGGCTGATTTTGCAAATAATGTATTAAAACTGGTTGCTGAACTGGAACGTTTATACGAACAAGCGACTCCGTTAAATGCACTGGATTGTGATTCCTGGATCCGAAGAGATCAAACATTAAGTAATGATGCTCACTTTTTTTCAGCAGGATTTTTAGCCGCCATTGAATTGTTTAATGCACAATGGTTAATGCTTGAAGATGATCCTGAGGCGCAAAACTTACTACAAACAACTATTTTACTGTTAACAAAAATGGCTCCAAGTGAAACCATTGATCCGGCACTGATAGAAGTTTTTGAGCAATTACCTGATGTTGCTGAAATAGTAAAAATATTACCACAACTGATAAGCAATTTGGCCTATAGTGCAGCCTCTACAAATACAGAACAGCAGTAATTCTTGGATTCAGGTTATAAGTTAGTAGTTATTAATAAACAGTAAGCAATTTAGCTTATAGTGAGGCCACACTAATACAGGCCAACAAGAATAAGCTATTTAACGCTTGGAGCTAACAATGATTGCACAGAATAAAACGGAAAATAAGTACTTTTCATTAGTGTCAGAAAATGAACACTTTGTTGTCATTAATAAGCAACCGGGTATTAACTTTCATAGTGAAGATGGTGAGTTTGGTGTTGTTGTTGCAGTAGAAAAGTTTTTGAATATAAAGCTGTATAGCGTACATCGTTTGGATAAGATGACTTCTGGACTATTGTTATTGGCAAAATCATCGCAGGTAGCGAATGGTCTGTCTGAATTATTCAAAGCACAGCAGGTTCAAAAGTATTACCTTGCTATTGCTGATAAGAAGCCTAAAAAAACACAGGGGCTAATTAAAGGTGGTATGGAGAAATCGCGTCGCTCGATGTGGAAACTGACACGTAATCAAGATAACCTCGCTATCACACAGTTTTTTAGTTATGCCCTAGGTGAAGGTAAGCGGTTATTTATTGTGAAACCTAAAACCGGTAAAACGCATCAAATTCGAGTGGCATTAAAAAGTGTTGGTAGTGCTATTAGTGGCGATCCTATTTATGCTACAGAAACCGCGCATCAATTCGACAGAGGGTATTTACATGCTTATCAAATTCAGTTTAATTATCTAGGGCAAGATCATCAATTTAGTGTAATGCCAGAATCGGGAGTAGAATTTCTATCAGATGCTTGTCAGCAAAAACTATTAGAATTGGGTAACTGTGACGGCTTACATTGGCCTAAACTTTAATTCGTTTTATGATAAGTTTTTAGAAATATTTACAGGATTTCATTGAATGATTTTTGCATCTTCAATGATAATAACTTTAATAGTGACCAACAGCATGTTGATCACTATTCATTGAAAGGTGATTTAATGTTCCGAGTTAAGCAAATTCCGTCCAAATAGGTGCATGATCAGAAGGTTTATCAATACCTCTTAGTTCATAATCTATATCGGCTTCTATCGTCTTTTCTGCTAATGAGTGTGTTGCTAATACTACATCGATGCGTAAACCTCGATTGTCATCAAAACCGCGAGAGCGATAATCGAACCAACTGAATTTCTCATTTTCTTCCGGGTGCAATAAGCGGAAAGTATCTATGAAACCAAAGTCCATTAATGTGGCTAACCATTCACGCTCTTCCGGTAAGAAGCTACATTTTTTTGTTTGTAACCAACGTTTAGCATTGACTTCACCGATCCCGATATCTAAATCTAGCGGAGATATATTGATATCACCCATTACAATGACCTGTTCATCGGCATTATGGTTTTCATGTAAATAAGTATTTAAATCCTTATAAAACTGGCGTTTATAAGGATATTTAGTCTCATGGGTTTGGTTTTCACCCTGTGGGAAGTAACCATTCAAAATATGTACTGGCTGACCATCTTCATCTGCCACGGTGACCATGATCATGCGTTTTTGATGTTCTTCGTTATCGCTAGGAAAGCCATACTGAACTGCGCTTGGTTTCTGTTTGCATAACATTGCAACGCCGTAATGGGCTTTTTGTCCATGAAAGTATACGTGGTAACCCATTGCTTCTACTGCTTCAATTGGAAATGCATCATTGTGCACTTTGATTTCTTGCAAACCGATCACATCAGGTTGATGTTTATCGATAATTGCTTGTAATTGATGTAGACGTGCACGTAGCCCGTTAATATTGAAGGAGATAACTTTCATAAAATAATAGCCTTTACAGAATCGAAAGCCTGAATGTACCTTGTTGTGCTTATTTACTCAACCGAGTAATAATAATTAAAGCCTACGTAGCTTATTTAACTGGCTTTATGTAAATATTAGTCGCTATTGGTTGAGGGCTTTTTAAAGACTAATATTTTACATTCTTTGTATATACCCATGCTACCTCAATATGCTTTGTCAGGCGAAACCTCGGATACCAGAGCAAGGCGCAACATGAGGTAATGGTTATTCCCTTTTTGATTGTTGCAACGCAGGGCTGATTTTCGAGGTTGCGCCCCTCAGGGCAAGGCAACTTGTACCAATCTGCGTTGTTATAAAATCTCTATGTAGAATAACTATACTTCAATTTTATGCCTAGCATCTCGGTACAATTTGCCTTGCTGACTTTGCATCTAGAGGTAGCATGGGTATAGCTACTCACAATTGTAATCATTTTAACAATGCCGTTTATGGGGTGATTATGCTAGGAGGTGGTTCCAGTAAATTTATGAATATCTTGTTGCCAGTGTGTTGCTAAAAAGTCGATAAAAGCACGCACGACCGATTGTTGATAATTACGAGAAAGGTAAACGGCCCATAAGTAATGGCCGGGAGAATAATAGTCAGGTAGCACTTCAACTAGTTCTCCGCTTTGTAAATAGGTATTTGCTAAATCACACGGAATATTAGCAATGCCCATACCTCTGAGCGTTGCATTAATCAGAACGCCCATTTCATTACATTGCAAGTTCCCCTTGACCGTTATTTCTTGATCACTGTTGGCAGATGTAATCCGCCATTTAGTGGCACTGCTATGCACCAAACAGTTATGAGTGATTAAGTCTTGCGGTATTTTTAATGCCGCAGAATTTTTTAAATAAAGGCTAGAAGCACATAATACACTGTCGATGTGCATCAATTTACGAACAATAAGTTGCTCATCGGGCTGTTGCATATAACGAAGCGCAACATCGACACGATCATCAACTAACTGTGACAGGTTATCAGACAGAATAAGTTGAATGTTTGTATTAGGGTGTAATGTTAAAAATGCTGCAACTTTATCAAAAAGCAACGTTTGCCCAAGCCCAATGGGTGATGCAACTCGTATTGTCCCCACTAGCTCATTATTATGGCTATGAGCACGACTCTGCATGTCTGAAACTGTGCTGATTATTTGTTGGCAATACAGTAAAGCTTCTTCTCCTTGTAACGTTAGACTTACTTTACGTGTAGTGCGATGAAATAATCGAAGTGATAACCATTGTTCTATTTCTTGTACATGGCGGCTTACCTGTAGGCGACTTAAAGATAAATGTTCAGCTGCTTTAGTAAAGCTGCCTGTTCGAGCAACTTCGATGAAGCTATTTATTGCCGTTATCTTATCCATTAGCATCCTATTTAGAAACAATATGCATCTTAATTCAATATTTATCATTTTAAATTGAACAAGTAAACTGTTTTTACTCGCTCAACAGTAAACATGAAAGAAGGAATATAAAATGAAATTAGCAATATTAGGTGCAACGGGTTGGATTGGTAGTCACATTATGGAGCAAGCTGTAAAGCGTGGTCATGAGGTGGTTAGTCTTGTACGTGATCCGACAAAAATCAGTAATTCAAAAACTAGTGTTGTCTCGTTTGACTTACAAAGCGAACAAGAGATAACACCCTTGATACGTGATGTTGAAGTCGTGATTGTCTCTGTAGGTGGACGTACTAACGATAATCACCAGCTAGTGGCTGAAACTGCACAACGTTTGATGACAGATCTTGATGGCAGTAGTACTCGCATCGTTTGGGTTGGCGGTGCTGGAAGCTTAGAAGTGGCACCCGGTGTTACACTCGTTTCATCACCTGAATTTCCAGAAGATTATAAGCAAGAAGCATTAGCACAAGTAGAGGCATTAAATGTGTTCAAAGCCAGTAAAAGTAATGCATCATGGACATTTGTTAGTCCGGCTGCGATTATTTATCCAGGCGATAGCGAAGCTAAATATCGTATCGGTGATAACACATTTTTTACTAATACCGATGGTGAAAGTAAAGTATCAGTGACTGATTATGCGATTGCTATGGTAGATGAAGCTGAAAATGCAGCGCATTTAAATCAACATATGAGCATCGCTTACTAATCTATTTATCGATAGTTTAACAGTACCAACAATATTGAAACGAGCTTAATAGTCTCTAGATTTAATCAAGTACAATGATTAAAAAGTACATTTATTTAATCTATGTTGAGTCAAAATACATTTGATAGAAGTGCATTTGTAAAATGCAGAATAGTTATCTAATTAAATGTCCGCTGTATATTCTATACAAAGTTACATTAACTATTGGCTGATTATTTTAATCAGCCAATTTTTTAATTAGTTATTTTAAGTTAATTCATTAACTGAGTTCATCAATTTGATTGATTTATTAATTTAACGCAATCAATACATGGTGTAAATGCTCGGCTGTTTCTAAACCACTGTCGGTTAAGTAACCTCCGTCATGCTGCGTAGTGAGACCTTTGTCAAAAAGAGATTGTGCGGCTTGGATAACTGAGGGGGATGCTTCTTTGTGAATTTTTAATCCTTCTAATTGTGATTTTTGTGGGAACTTAGCAAGTAATTTCATTTCTTCGAAAAAAGTATCAGAGTAAGTTTTAATCATCTTTAATTCACTTCTATTGTATTAAGGAACTTTCATCATATGCTCTGTTATATAAAAAGCAAAATTTACTCGAAGGGAACATGGGCTAGATCAATTCTCTGTAATATTCTGTTATTAAAGGTGATTTAGCGCACTTAAACAGATATTACTATGGCAGATATAATCTGTTTTATGGCTACGAAATGAGGTTTGTTAATTTCACTTTCATAATAATGCAATAAAAAAGGAATGCCCTTGGCATTCCTTTTTTTTGGTGACACTTTAACCGTATTATAAAATTTATTCTGAGGTTAAAGGTACTTCGGTCTGATCACTTTGCGCAGCTTCATTAGGTGCATTTTTAGTTTTAGGGTTCTTAATTAATGGATTTTCAACAGAGGTATTGTCACTCACGATTTCAACTAATTGACCATTTTTGAAAGTAAGTAAAATTTCTGATTGCTGAATGTCTTCACCGCCTGGTTTGATATAACGAATGTAATACCATTTTGATGAATCAAACTGATCTATTAACATCGGCGAGCCTAAAACGTAAATAACTTGCTCCTGTGTCATGCCTATCTCAATTTTGGCTAGTTTTTCACTGTCAATATAGTTTCCTTGCACTACATCAATTTGGTAAACAAAGGTATCGTACAAATAAGAACAACCTGAAAGCGAAAAGGTAACTATAATACTAGCGAATATTTTTTTAATGTTCATGGGCTCATCAATCGTTAAAGGGTGAAAATGATGAAGCAGATAATACCCAAGCACAGCAGACAAGTAAAAATATAAGCGAAGAAATTTTGTGTTTCTGTTTTATCAAGCAGAACAAGTTAAGTAATTGTTTAAAAATAAGACTAATTAGGTGCTAGAAACAGAGTTAGCTTTAAATTTGTTGTAAATTTACGTAGAATTCAGCTCTTTTATTTTATCCCAATCTTTTTGACTCTGTGAATTATATAAATGCCATTATTTGCGTTAGGAATTAATCATCAAACTGCATCAGTAGAGCTGAGAGAAAAGGTTGCTTTTTCGCCTGATTCTTTATCTATTGCCTATGCTGATTTGTTGGCTCAACCCTTTGTCAAGGAAGCGGTTATTATCTCGACCTGTAATCGATGCGAAATCTATTGTCATTTTGAGCAGGAAGACCCCAGTTCAATATTACATTGGTTAACGCAGTTCCATGGTATTGAAACCGACAGCTTAAATGATAATTTTTACTGCTATCAAGATCAGCAAGCCGTAGCGCATTTATTTCGTGTTGCCAGTGGCTTAGATTCATTGGTGCTGGGTGAGCCGCAAATATTAGGGCAGATCAAACAAGAGTTTGCTACCGCAAGCCAATACAAAGCGGTCAGTAAAACACTAAACAAATGGTTTCAACATTCTTTTAGAGTTGCTAAACGAGTGCGTACTGAAACACAAATTGGAGCAAATGCGATTTCTGTGGCCTTTGCTGCGGTCTGTTTAGCAAGGCAAATATTTAGTGATTTAAAACAAAGTCGTGTTTTATTAATTGGCGCCGGTGAAACCATTGAACTAGTAGGTAAATATCTACTTGAGCATGAAGTGCCTAATATCACTATTGCTAACCGTACCCTAGAACGTGCCATGGATTTAGTAGAACAGTTTGATGCCAAAGCAATCACACTGGGTGAAATTCCTAATCACTTATCTAAATCAGATATTATTATCTCTTCAACGGCTAGCCCTTTGCCCATTATTGGTAAAGGTATGGTGGAAAGTGCTTTAAAAGACCGTCGTCATCAACCAATGTTATTTATTGATATTGCGGTACCTCGTGATATCGAGCAGCAAGTCTCAGAATTAAACGATGCTTATTTATATAGTGTGGATGATTTGCAGGGCATAATAGAAGAAAACAAACAAGCTCGTGCCGAAGCCGCAATTGAAGCAGAAAAAATCATTGTCGGCTGTGTTGATATTTTCATGGCTTGGAGAGAATCTTTAAAAGCGGTTGAAACTATTCGTTTATATCGTCAAAACAGTGAGCAATTAAGAGATGAACTATTACAACGTGCTATTACTTCATTAGCGAATGGCAATGATAGCGAAAAAGTATTAAAAGAACTGGCGTTTAAATTAACCAATAAACTGATTCATCACCCTAGTCAAGCACTAACTACAGTTAGTCAGACCGGTAATGAACAAGATTTAGAGTTACTCAGAGTAACATTGGGTTTAAGCCAAAAAGATGATTTATAAAGAATATATTAAGTAGCTCGACTGCTTACCTGTTCATAAAAAGAGATAAAGATGAAAGCATCAATTGTTGCAAAATTAGAAATTTTAGTTGAACGTTACGAAGAAGTTCAAGCGCTGTTAGGCGATCCTGATACCATTAGTAATCAACAGAAATATCGTGAGTTAACAAAAGAGTATTCACAGCTAGAAGAAGTTGTGCTGTGTTTTAAATCATTTCAAACTGCACAACAAGACCTCGTCGCTGCTGAACTTATGTTAGAAGACGATGATGAAGATATGCGCGAAATGGCGGAAGACGAAGTTGTTGAAGCAAAGGCTAATGTAGAAAAATTAGCTGACCAGTTACAAATTTTATTATTACCAAAAGATCCTAACGATGATCGCAACTGTTTTGTTGAGATCCGTGCCGGAGCTGGTGGTGATGAAGCTGCTATTTTTGCGGGTAACTTGTTCCGTATGTACAGTAAGTATTGTGATAGTAAAAAGTGGCGTGTGACGATCATGAATAGCAACGTCAGTGAGCAGGGTGGTTACAAAGAAGTAATCATGCAAATCGAAGGTGAAGGTGCTTACGGTTTAATGAAATTTGAGTCTGGCGGTCATCGTGTACAACGTGTACCTGAAACCGAATCTCAGGGGCGTATACATACTTCCGCTTGTACTGTGGTAGTGATGCCTGAAATCCCAGAATCTGAAGCGATTTCAATTAATCCTGCTGATTTAAAAGTTGATACATTCCGAGCATCAGGTGCAGGTGGTCAGCACGTTAATAAAACTGACTCTGCTATTCGTATTACGCACATTCCCACTGGGACCGTGGTTGAGTGTCAAGATCAGCGTTCGCAGCATAAAAATCGTGCTCAAGCTATGTCAGTATTACAGGCTCGCTTGCAACAAGCTGAAGATGAAAAAAATAATGCGGAAGAGCAAGATATTCGTCGTAGCTTAGTAGCCAGTGGCGATCGAAGTGAGCGTATTCGTACTTATAACTATCCGCAAGGTCGTGTTAGTGACCACCGTATTAACTTAACTATTTATCGTCTAAATGAAGTCTTAGAAGGTGAGTTAGATGCACTGCTTGGCCCTATTTTACAAGAAGACCAAGCAGACAAATTAGCGGCATTGGCACAAGGTAATTTCTAATTGCGTATTGATGATGCTTTGGTATGGGCAGAGTTCACGCTTGTAAATAGTGATTCTGCACTTTTGGATGCTCAAGTATTGTTAGCATTTGTACTTGGCAAAGAAACTATCTATTTAATAACATGGCCCGAGCGCGATATAAGTGTACAGCAAAAGGCACATTTTGAATCTTTAATAGAACAACGTGTTAATGGTCATCCCGTTGCTCATTTAGTCGGGCAGCGCGAGTTTTGGTCATTACCGTTAAAGGTCAATAATAGTACCTTGATACCGAGACCAGATACTGAAGTCTTAGTAGAGGTTACGCTTAATATAATACTTGAAAAAAATTACCTTGATGCGCATATATTGGACTTGGGTACGGGCACAGGAGCAATCATTCTTGCACTCGCCAGTGAATTACCTAAAGCGCATTGCGTAGCGGTAGATTTTAGTGAGCAGGCAGTCAAACTTGCCACTGAAAACCGAGATAATTTAGAGCTTAAACAAGTACAAATATACCAAAGCGATTGGTTTGAAAATGTGCATGAGTGTTTTGACGTGATTGTTAGTAATCCGCCTTATATTGACGCTAATGATAAACACCTTCACCTTGGTGACGTGCGTTTTGAACCGTTATCCGCTTTAGTGGCTAATGAACAGGGCTTATCTGATATAAGGCATATTTGCGAACAGGCAAAAAATTATTTAAATAACGCTGGTTGCCTATTATTTGAGCATGGTTTTGAACAAGCTGAATTAGTGAGTCACATTTTGCATGAAAATGGCTTTACAGGTATACGAACTGAACAAGATTACGCAAATAACGACCGTGTGACGTTAGGATTTTTACCGAGTTAACGTTCATATTATAAATTTGTATTTTCGAACAATATTAATAAAATAACTGTAAGTTTAATGACTTACCTCTAGGATAAAGATGTACTCAATTTTAAAACACACGCATATGACTTTCATTTTACTGGCTATAGTTATCTTTATTTTAAGGTTCTTTTGGCTAAAATCAGGGCATGCAAATGCACAGAAAGCCGTTTACAAAAAAATTCATTTACATACTCATTTAACAATTATCGTTTTAGGACTAGCGTTAATGGGACTTTTGCACTTTAATCCTTTTGTTGAAAGTGGATATTGGTTATTAGAAAAGCTCATTGCTTTTGTCGCTTATTTTGCAATGGTGCAAGTCGCATTAAATGAAAAAACTAAAAAACATATTCAATGGTTAGCGTTTATTGGTGCTTTCGGTTGGTTGGCCTACATAGCGAAATTAGCATTCACTAAACAAGCCATTTTATTAGTGGGGTAAAAAGTGGAATTAGATGAACAAGATGCAATAGAACAGCCCATTCTTACTGCAAGTATTATTCATGAGGGTATTGACTATAGTGCATATTCGCTTTTGCAATTAGCGACTATGGTGGAATCTGAAATTACTGGTCAGTCTATTTTACAATTTCAAGATTCAATGCGTTTACAGATGATTGTGATCAAATCACAAATAAAGAATGAAACAACGAACTGTCTAAATAAGTTAAAATTATTGTTAAATACACTTTATCAAGAGCAAGGTTTTAGCGGAGATTGGAAAGCATTTTTCGAAGTTAAAAATGCCTTGGTTTCTAAAGTATTAGCACGTCGTAAGGGGGTTCCTATTAGTTTAGGTATTTTATTGATTGAAATGCTAAAAGAGACAGGTTTTTCTGCGCAGGGGATCTGCTTTCCAAGTGGGTTCATTGTAAAAGTTGAATTAGAGCACGATGTTATTTATGTTGACCCCTTTAATGGTGAACTGGTCAGCTTTAAGCAACTAGAGCTAAAAGTACGTGGTCAGTTGGGTAATCATGCACGACTAACTGCTGAAATGCTCAATGCAGATACTAATGAAGTGATTATAAAACGTTATATTAGTGTTTTGAAAGCGGCTTATATTCAAGCGGAAAATATCGAGTTGGCCTTATTGTGTAGTGATATTTTATTACGCCTGGATCCCGAAGATGCTTTTGAAGTAAGAGATCGAGGCTTCTTATTTCAGCAACTAGAATGTTTTCAATTAGCGTGCAATGATTTCTCCTATTTTATAGAACAGTGCCCAGAAGACCCGATTGTTAATTTATTAAAACAACAAATTAAGCAAATGACAGATGAGCACAGTGCTCAGACAATTCATTAATCACGCACCGGTTTATCGAGAATACTTAGATACCCAGTAATGAATTTACTGCAAAAATTGGCATAGTAAGTTACAACTAACAAGAGAGAAAAAATGACTCAGAAAATTATTAAAGTAGGCAATATAGACGTTGCAAATGACCTTCCTTTTGTATTATTTGGTGGAATGAATGTTTTAGAGTCTCGTGATTTAGCGATGAAAATGGTTGAAACCTATGTGGAAGCAACTAGTAAATTGAATATCCCTTATGTTTTTAAAGCCTCTTTTGATAAAGCAAATCGCTCATCGATCAACAGTTATCGTGGTCCTGGTTTAGAAGAAGGTTTACGTATTTTTGAAGAGATTAAATCTACGTTTAATGTGCCAATTATTACTGATGTGCACGAACCTTATCAAGCTAAGTCGGTAGCTGAGGTCGTTGATGTTATTCAATTACCTGCTTTTTTAAGTCGCCAAACTGACCTTGTACAAGCAATGGCAGAAACAAATGCGGTGATTAATGTAAAAAAAGCACAGTTCTTAGCGCCACATGAAATGCAGCATATTATTACTAAATTTAAAGAAGCTGGTAATGACAAAATCATTCTTTGTGAACGTGGTAGTTGCTTTGGTTATAATAACCTAGTGGTCGATATGTTAGGTTTTAGCACCATGAAAGAAACCGGTTATCCGGTTATCTTTGATGTTACCCATTCTCTCCAAAAACCAGGTGCTCGCAGTGATAGTGCCGATGGCCGTAGAAGCCAAGTGGTACAATTAGGTTTAGCGGGTATGTCACAGGGGATTGCTGGTCTATTCCTTGAGTCTCACCCTGATCCAAGTAATGCTAAGTGTGATGGCCCTTGTGCACTACCACTAGATAAACTAGTGCCATTTCTAACACAAATGAAACAAATGGATGATTTAGCAAAAAGTTTAGCACCAATAGTCACTGAATAAGAACACTTGTGTTATTAACTCAACAATCTCGTACTTTTATCGCCGTTGCAGCCTTCTTGGGTGCAACGGCGGTTATGTTTGGAGCATATGCTAGCCATGGTTTAGCGCTATGGGCAACACCTGCTCAAGTGTCACAAGTACAACTTGCTGCGCAATATCAGTTATTCCATGCCATCATATTATTATTGATTGCGGTGTTAGGTAGTGTGTTTGCATTGCCGGTAGGTTCTAAACGTTTACTCACAATAAGTCAGTATTGCTTTACGCTAGGCACTTTGTGCTTCAGTGGAAGCTTGTATTACTTGGTATTTTTAGGTTCAAAGCTGCTGGTGTTAATCACACCTGTCGGTGGTTTATTACTGATTTTTGGCTGGCTAGCCATTATTATTTCTATGATTTTTAAACAAAAATAAAGGTTTATTTATGAACAATAAACCAAGGGTTCTATGTTAGAGGTTCTATGTTAGGTATTTTATTATATTGTCGTCCAGGTTTTGAAAACGATTGTGCCAACGAAATTCAAGCTAAAGCCAGTGAACTTGAAGTCTTTGGCTATATTAAAACGCTGAAAAACAGTGGCTTTGTTTTATATCACTGCTATGACCCATCACAAGTTGAAGTATTAGCCGAGCAATTAAACTTTGCGCAATTAATTTTTGCACGTCAGATGATTGTGGCAGTTGCATTAGTAGATGAGTTGCCTGCTGAAGACCGTATTACGCCTATTTTAGCGATCACTCGCCAATTACCTATGGCCGGCGATGTTTATGTTGAATGCCCTGAAGGTGATGAAACAAAACCTCTGCTTACTTTTTGTCGTAAATTTACTGTGCCTTTTAGACAAGCATTAAAAAAACATAATAATCTGACCAATAAAGAAAACCTTAAAAAACGACGTACGCACGTTTGCTTTATGGATTATGAAACTGCCTATGTGGGTTACTCTTTACCCAATAATCGCAGCGAAGAACATATGGGGATCACTCGTTTAAGATTCCCCAATGAAGCTCCAAGTCGATCTACATTGAAGTTGGATGAAGCGTTTCAAACTTTCTTGACTAAAGAAGAACAAGCTTTACGTGCTCATTCTGGTTTACGTGCAGTCGACTTAGGTGCATGTCCCGGTGGTTGGACTTATCAATTAGTAAGACGTGGTATGTTCGTTAGCTGTGTTGATAATGGGGCTATGGCCGATAGCTTAATGGAAACTGGCCAGGTGACCCACTACATGGAAGATGGTTTTAAATTTGAACCAGAACGTAAAAACATTCACTGGTTAGTGTGCGACATGATTGAGAAGCCTAAACGTGTAGCAAAATTAATGGCGCAATGGTTGATTGATGGTTGGTGTAAAGAGGCGATTTTTAATCTCAAGCTACCCATGAAACAACGTTACCAAGAAGCTACTGACGATTTAAAAATCTTAACTGATATGATTGATCAAGCTGGTTTTAACTATGAATTACAAGCTAAGCATTTATACCATGATCGAGAAGAGATAACTGTGCATGTGCGCCTAACGGATAAAATTTACGGTCCATTATAATCATTTTCTTGCTTTAAATGAGTGACTAATTTGTGCATCAGCAATCTTAGTCACTTATACTCATTGAGCTAAAATGCTCATTGCGTTAACAAACATGTTGCCTATTATATAGCCGACTACATAGTGTACATTACATCTAGTACTTTACGTCGCCACTACATATCCTATTATAAATTCCATTATAGTGATTAAATTTATTGCAAATACATTGAATCTAAATATAAATGGATTGGGCTTTTCAACTTATACATATAAAAATCCACACCAGCTATCTTACTTAAATCCATTTCTCTCAATTCAACACCAGCTTGAATAGTAGTAAGCAAAATACTTTGTTCACTATAACCTGGGGCAATTGTTAAATGTTGATCGTAACGGTCACGGTAATTTGGGTGCCCTTTTTCATAGTGTTGATCAATGATAATTAAGGTTACAGGTAACGCGTTTGGGTTAGGATTATAAAAGCGCATAGTTATCTTGTTGTAATCCTGCCAATCACCGGGAAAATAACGTAGCGCCACTCCGCTATACTGCCGCGGCACAAAAGTGATTTGCATCATACTGCTTGAGCCTGTTTGTATCATTGGCTTTTTAATCATTAATGGTTGATCTGCTTTCCAGCGAGTCAGTTCGATCTCTTGGTCAAATGAGGCTAAAGCAGGAAAATCGATTTGTGCTTTTGCTTCATCATAAATCAATAAAGCAGAACGGTGCAGAACTAAACCTATTAACAGCAAGTAGGCGACTTTAAATAGCCAATGGATAGGGTGTTTACTAAATAAAATTAAGCTTAATAATACTCCCATGTAATTGAGAAATAGGTCTTGTACCTCCATTTCACGTGAAAAATACGGTTGTATTATTTCAATGCTCAATCCAAAAGCAAAACATAAGAGTGTCAGTGTGAAGCATTGTTTAAGCAGGGGAAGTGATCTGATTGACGGGTGGTATTGTAGTAGTAAAAAACTCCAAAAACAAAAAACACTAAGATGTCCAATGGGCCATAATGCTTCAATTAATCGTTGAGAAAATAAGCTACCCACATCAATAAATAGTAATAAAAAAGCACAGATTGCCAAAGCAGTGAAAATTATTTTTTTAAACATCTTTTAACTCAAAGGGAATGAAGTGATAAAAGTTAGTGAACAGAAGGTTTTTGTTAAATTATTGAGTACTTACGTATTGTCTCTGTCTACTTTATATCGCAATGAAATACTGTTAATACGTAATGTTGCCAAATGATAATGTTACCAAATGATAATGTTACCAAATACTGCTACTACATATTAACTATTTGAATATGGAGCAGCATCTTTTCAAACAACATTGATTATCTAATGTTGTGCAAAAAGACACTTTTATTTTAGGAAAAATTAACCTGTAACAGCTTTAATCTTATTGGCTATAACCTTCTAAGAAATTGCCTATTTTTTTGATCGCGATAGCCATTTCATCAACGCGAGGCAGACAAACGATACGGAAATGATCGGGTTTATGCCAATTAAAGCCAGTACCTTGCACAATGAGTATTTTTTCTTCAACTAATAAATCCATAGCAAAGCGTTGGTCATCTTTAATATTAAAACGCTTTTGATCTAACTTAGGAAAAAGATATAACGCACCATTGGGTTTAGTGCAGCTAATACCCGGAATATCATTTAATAATTTCCAAGCCGTTTGTGTTTGATCGTATAAGCGCCCACCCGGCACTGTTAACTCATTAATACTTTGGTAGCCGCCCAGTGAAGTCTGTATCGCGTGTTGCATCGGTACGTTGGCACATAAACGCATACTGGCTAAAATCTCTATGCCCGAAATATAATCACGCGCTTGTTTTTTAGCACCGCTGATCATCATCCAACCGACTCGAAACCCACACACGCGATAGGCTTTAGACAAACCATCAAAGGTCACAATCAAAATATCATCGGCTAAGGTTGCAAGCGGAATATGAACTGCATCGTCATAAACGATTTTTGAATAAATCTCATCGGAAAAAACAATTAAGTTGTGTTGGCGTGCTAATTCAACTATTTGCTCTAATAGCTCTTTACTATAAACAGCACCGGTTGGATTGTTAGGATTAATTAGCACAATACCTTTAGTGCGAGAGGTGATTTTTGATTTAATATCGTCAATATCTGGAAACCAGTCAGACTCTTCATCACAAATATAATGAACAGCTTTACCGCCTGATAGATTAGCCGCAGCAGTCCATAATGGATAATCTGGTGCAGGCACTAATATTTCATCACCATTATTAAGCAAACTCTGCATCGCCATTACGATTAACTCACTGACACCATTACCAATATAGATATCGTTGGTATCTAAAGATAATAAACCTTTTGCTTGGTAGTGTTGCATTACCGCTTTACGTGCAGAAAAGAGACCTTTACTATCACAATAACCTTGGCTATTTGGTAAGTTTTTGATCACGTCCATTAATACTTCTTCTGGGGCTTCAAAACCAAATTGGGCGGGATTACCTATGTTCAATTTAAGAATGCGTTGGCCTTCATCTTCTAATTTCATCGCTTGCTTTAATACTGGTCCACGAATGTCATAACAGACGTTATCTAGTTTGTTTGAACGAACAATTGAATACATTTAAACCCCTTAAACCCTAATTTCCATAATGCTTTTGATAGTGAGTTAAAGTACCTTATCTCATTGCGTTAGTGAAGATGAAATGAAAAATATGTAGGGCTAAATACAACTAATAGTGAATTTAATTCAATTAATAACAAAAAAGCTTTAATATAATTAATTCTTAAAATAGAATTTCTGCCTGTTTGCTTTTAGTAGGACAAAATATGATTGAATTTAAACACTTAAAAACATTATCAGTATTAAGTAAAGCAGGGAGCTTAGTAGAAGCAGCAAAACAATTGCATTTAACTCAGTCAGCGCTATCACATCAACTAAAAGAATTAGAGCAACGCCTTGATTGTTCATTATTTATTCGTAAGTCTCGGCCGATCCGTTTTACTATTTCTGGACTCCGTATATTGGAACTTGCAGACCAAGTATTGCCTCAAATTCGTCAAGCAGAACGGGATCTGTCGCGTTTTGCTTCCGGTGATGCAGGACGTTTGCACATGGCAATAGAATGTCATTCCTGCTTTCAATGGTTGATGCCTGCCATTGATAAATTCAGGGACAGTTGGCCAGAGGTAGAATTAGACTTTTCCAGTGGTTTTAGCTTTTTACCATTACCAGCATTAAAACGAGGTAATTTAGACTTGGTGGTAACCTCAGATCCACAACAAATTCCCGGGATCACTTATATTCCATTATTTAGTTATCAATGTATGTTGGCGTTAAGTCGCCACCATCGCTTAGCAAACAAGACCTACATCGATGCTGAAGACCTGAGCGAAGAAACATTGATTACTTATCCTGTTGAAAAAGAACGATTAGATATTTTTAATGGTTTTTTAATGCTTGAAGGCGTGTCTCCAGCCAATATTCGCCATGCAGATATGACGTTGATGATGTTACAACTAGTAGCAAGTGGCAGAGGTGTTGCCGGTTTACCTGACTGGGCACTATTTGAGTATTTACAAAAAGATTATGTAGTTGCCCGCCGTTTAGGAAAAGAGGGCGTCTGGAAAACCTTATATGCAGCAGTACGAGAAGAACAACAATCCTTGGCATTTATTGAGGATTTTATCTCAACGGCTATCGATAGTTGTTTTGAAAACTTAAAAGGCATAAAAATGCCTTGCTCAAGTTTCCAGAGGAATAATTAAGGTTTTAGTGTTAAGAGCCTAGATTTAAGCCAGTAAAGCTTATGTTTAAGCTAAAGGTCAAGGGTATTATCGGGGGAGATTTGTTAGCCTGTTTATCCTGTAATTAACTGAATGAAAAATAGACACTTAACGTTTTATATTCAGTTTAATTGATCTAAAAGGCATTTATTTCAGTTGTTCAATTGCACGCTATAGTAGAAAAAGACACAATAATAATACTGCTATTTAACTAATTAAAAGAGTAACCAAATATGAGTTGTTGTGATGTAAAAGGCTTAATGCCGCTCTCTGATGCACTACAAAAGATGCAATCGTCCCTCTCTAACGTTTGTGAACAAATCGTTTTACCTTTGCCTAAGGCGCTAGGTTTTACGCTAAGTGAAAATATAATTTCAGAAAAAAATGTCCCTTCATTTAATAATTCAGCAATGGATGGATATGCACTTCATGCTAGCGATTTAAAAAACTGTGATGCGGGTAATCCTGTGCATTTAACGCAAATAGGTAAATCCTTTGCGGGCGCACCTTTTGACGGAAATATTCCTAAAGGCAGTTGTATTAGAATAATGACCGGCGCCGTTGTGCCTGACGATTTAGATTGTGTGGTAATGCAAGAGCGTACTGTGGCAGAAGGTACGAAAATTACCTTTAACCACGCTCCTAAACAATACAACAATGTGCGTTTTGCTGGTGAAGATTTAAGTATTGGGCAAGCGGTATTGCAACAGGGGCATAAATTAACACCCCGTGACATTCCATTACTTGCTTCATTAGGTATTCCAAACGTCGCAGTATACCGTCAATTAAAAATAGCGGTTTTATCCTCGGGTGACGAATTAACAAGTTTAGGTGAACCTTTACAACAAGGGCAGATATACGACACTAATCGTTATAGCATCATGGCTTTATTATCACGTTTAAATGTTGAAATAATTGATTTTGGTATTATCAAAGATGATTATGAAACTATTAAGCAGGCAATGGTTAGTGCAGATCAACAAGCTGATGTTGTGATCACTAGCGGTGGTGTGTCTGTTGGTGAAGCTGATTTCATTAAAGAAGTACTCAATGAAATTGGTGAAATTGGCTTTTGGAAACTGGCTATTAAGCCTGGAAAACCATTTGCCTTTGGTAAGTTGAAAAACAGTGTCTTTTTTGGGTTGCCAGGAAATCCTGTTTCCGCTATCGTGACTCTATACCAATTAGCAGTGCCAGCAATGGCAAAAATGAGTGGTGAAGTTGTTAAACCCGCTATTCGCTTCAATGCAATCTGTACCGATGCATTGTCTAAAGCACCAGGAAGAACTGATTTTCAACGCGGGAACTATTCTGTCAACGAACAAGGCCAATTAGTTGTCAATACAACCGGTAATCAAGGCTCTGGTGTGTTTAGCTCAATGAGTCAGTCAAATTGCTTTATTGTGCTTGAGCAAGACCGTGGCAATATCAGCGTAGGTGAAACAGTGGTGATTGAACCGTATAGTCCCCTAATGGATTAATACGTTTAAAATGCCATAAATATAACGAAAAAAGACCAATTCCATTAATCATGTGGAGCAAGTAACACAGGGAAAAGTAAGCGAGTTTTAAGGTTATATTTTATAGCTTTTGATGGGGGACTGCTGTTAACCCATTACAAGAGGAACAATCATAAAAAATTAATTTTTTACTGATTATGCCATTTATAAAAATGTTAGTAGCTTGCTTGTTTATTTATTCCTATGAAAGTTGATGATTTTAATCAACATCGTTGCTTGTTTATTGATGGTATTAGTCAAAAAGCACCATGTAAAAGGTGCAATGCAAAAAAGTAAAATGCATAAAAGATACTTATATCCGTAAGGTAAAAATGTAACGGGTATAATTAATAAAAATATATTAAATACTAACTATAAGCACAACGATGTGCCTCAGGAAAAATTATGATCAAAACAGATGACGTGAATATAACTGCAATTAAAGAACTATTACCCCCTATTGCACTTTTAGAGAAATTTCCAGCTACATCTGCAATCAGCCATACGGTTTCTGATTCACGTAAAGCAATTAGCAAAATTTTAAGTAACCAAGATGACCGTTTATTAGTGATCATCGGACCATGTTCAATTCACGATACAGAAGCAGCACTTGATTACGCAGCAAAATTAATGCCTTTACGTGAAAAATATAAAGATTCTTTAGAAGTAGTCATGCGTGTTTATTTTGAAAAACCACGTACGACTGTTGGATGGAAAGGTTTGATCAATGATCCTGAAATAAATGGTACTTTTAATATTAATAAAGGCTTACGTAAAAGTCGTAAACTTTTATTAGATATTAATGCAATGGGCCTACCTGCTGCGACTGAATTTTTAGATATGATCACGCCGCAATATGTCGCTGATTTAATGACATGGGGTGCAATCGGAGCACGTACTACAGAGTCACAGGTTCACCGTGAATTAGCTTCTGGTTTATCTTGCCCAGTTGGTTTTAAAAATGGTACTGACGGTACTATTAAAGTGGCCGTTGATGCGATTGGTGCAGCTAATGCTTCTCACCACTTCTTATCTGTTAATAAATTTGGTCATAGTGCGATTGTTGAAACAGCAGGTAACCCTGACTGTCACATTATTTTACGTGGTGGTAAAGCGCCTAACTATAGCGCAGAAGACGTTGCAGCTATCAAAAAAGATCTTAAAAAATCAGGATTAACTGAAACATTAATGATTGACTTCAGTCATGCAAACTCAGAGAAAAAATTCGAAAATCAAATGAAAGTTTGTACTGATGTTTGTGGCCAAATTGCAGCGGGTGACCGGGCAATTTCAGGTGTTATGGTTGAAAGCCATTTAGTAGAAGGCCGTCAAGATCTATGTGAAGGTGTTGCACCTACTTACGGTCAAAGTATTACTGATGCATGTATTGGTTGGGATGCTACTGAAACATTATTAGCACAATTATCTGAGGCTGTTATCGCTCGTCGTGGTTAATGACGTATTAACGGTTATTAAAAGCACTGTTTAGACAGTGCTTTTTTTTGTCTTTTAAACTTAAGCCCAAGCAATTATGTACTTGGTTTTAGATAATCGACCGAGTCGTTTGTGACCTTTACCCTTAATTGACGAGACTATTTGCAAGTGAGTGAAATGACTGTACCACATAAACCGATCATGATTTTAGGGTGTACCAGTGATGCTGGAAAATCGCTGATTGTCACGGCTATTTGCCGATTATTAGCTAATAGAGGTGTCAGTGTTGCGCCTTTTAAAGCACAAAATATGAGCAACAATGCTGCTATTACTGAAGATGGATTAGAAATAGGGCGAGCGCAATACCTACAAGCATTGGCTGCAAAAGCGAAACCTTCAGTATTAATGAATCCTATTCTATTAAAACCAAGTGCCGATACATTTAGCCAGGTCATTGTGAATGGCAAGGTCGATACTGAAATCTCCAATATGCCGTGGATGGCAAGAAAAAAACTATTATGGCCAAAAGTAATACAGTCACTTGAGTTGTTACAAGCACAATACCAACAAGTTGTTATTGAAGGTGCTGGAAGCCCCGCAGAAATAAACTTACGCGAAGGCGATATCGTGAATATGAGTGTTGCATTAGCTTGCCAAGCGGATGTCTATCTTGTCTCTGATATTGACCGAGGCGGATCTTTTGCTCATTTATTAGGTACCTGGGCATGTTTAGCTGAAGAAGAACAAAAACTGATCAAAGGATTTGTACTGAATAAGTTTCGAGGAGACCCCGAGTTGTTAGGTAACGCAATGGACTGGTTAGAAGAAAAAACCGGTATTCCTACCGTTGCAAACTTGCCTTATCACCGCCATCAATTACCAGAAGAAGATAGTTTTAGGTTAGGCACAACTTGGCAACAGGGCGCAATTAATGTTGCACTGATATATTATCCCTACGCATCCAATATGGATGAATTCGATGCTTTAATTTATCAAGATGATATTAACTTAGTCCCAGTGCAGTTAAATCAAGATTTATCTGTTTTTGATGCTGTGATTTTACCCGGTAGTAAAAACAGCGGTAAAAGCCTGCATTTTTTACAACAAACAGGGTTAGACAAGACTATTAAGACATTTGCTGAAAGTGGAAAACTAGTACTTGGAATTTGTGGTGGTTTACAAATATTAGGGCATGAAATCAAAGACCCTTTACAATTAGAGGATGGTGATAAAAGTGCACTTGGCTTAATTGGACTAACAACCACTCTCGCGCCAAATAAAGCAACGCAGCAGAGAAATATAGATTGGTTGGGGCAAAGTATAGAAGCATATGAAATTCATCATGGTGAAAGCCACCTATTAAATGATGCAGTCACTCCCTTTATCAGTGATAATATTGGCTGGCAACAGGGTAATATTTATAGCTCTTATTTACATGGATTATTTGATAATGCCGCCTTTTATAATTGGTTTATGCAGCAGCTGGGTGCAGCACAAAATGGCATTAGTTGGAAAACACATGTTGATAAAGAATTGGATAAGTTAGCATTAATGTTTGAACAGCATGGGTGGTTGTAGTCTTGTATTATCATCGTTATTTAAAAATTATTTCACAATTAATTTTAACATCGGCCTTAACTTCGACCTTAACGACGCCTGTTTATGGTGAGTCCTTAGGTGTTGCAGTGCGTTCAATAGAGCAAGCGTTGGCAATTGCAACGTTGATGTCCGACAGCGAGGCTCTGACTTTTGGATTTGCAAATGTAGATTTAGAAGTTGAAGATCCAGGCTTTGGCAATGAAAAAAGCACTAACCTTAAAAATAGCTTGGATGTGTTTGTGATCCCTTATACTTGGGACTTAGAGCCTAAAAGTAAAGCTTGGGACCATGCTATAACAGTACGTGCTTTTTACATCGCTTCTAAACGAGATAGCCAGTTATTTAGTGATGTCAGTGATAAATTAAAGCAAAATACCTATGGTATTTACGGTAATTATTCTCAGTTTTACCATATTACTAATCAATGGTATGTCACTTCCGCCTTAGGTGCACACCTCAGTTATTATAAAAACTCTTATTCTTACGGTGATGGCTTTCCAGAAGAAACAAAAGCAGAATTGGATAATATCGCGTTTAATGTTACTACCTTGGCTTTAATTGCTGAGCCGGAAGTAGGCATTGGGTATGAAAGAGATGAGCAATGGGGAAAATGGCGAGCACATAATCAAATCAATTATATTTATGGTCATGGTTTGTCTGGTTCAATTGATAAACCAAGTAGCATCAATCCTGAAGGATGGCGAATTACCAACGGTGTTGAGTTTACGGTTAACGTCCCAGAATTATGGGGTGTTAATGACTTTATCACCGTCGACTTTAAGCGAATTGATTTGATGGGTGACTTAGAGTCAATGGCAGATAACGGTTACTATTATGAAACAACTATCGGTTGGGTTATAGATACCCAAGATAAAATTCCATTTTTGGATAATATAGGTATTGGACTTTCAGTCAATTATGGCAGTTCAATCAGTGGTGCGACCTTAGTGTTGTATTGGAATGAAGAATAGCAATATCGGTTCGTATTGTTGCTTTGCTTACAATAATGATTGCAAGCAAAGCAACATGACTAGCAAACCTATCTAAGAATGAATTGTCCTAGGTTAAGGTTTGAGGCTTAAGGAATACAAGTTAACGGGTAAAGTTTAAGGGTTAAGTCGAGTAATAACCCATTTACCCTCTTCGTTTTTATATACAAAACGATCATGTAAACGGTCTGCTTTACCTTGCCAAAACTCTATTGATTCTGGAATTACTCGGTAACCTCCCCAAAACTCAGGTAACGGCACGGGTTCCCCCTTAAACTTTTCTTCGTAATATTTAACGGTATCAACTAATGTTTGGCGTTCATTAAGTTCCTGGCTTTGTTTTGAAGCCCATGCCCCTATTTGACTACCACGACCGCGAGAATGAAAGTAGTCTTCAGACTCTTGATGACTAACACGTTCAATTCGACCTTCTATTCGCACTTGACGTTGTAAAATATTCCAATGAAATAACAGCGCAGCAAAGGGATTTTGTTCTAATTCGCCAGCTTTTCTACTGCCGTAGTTAGTAAAAAACACAAAACCCAGTTGATCTACCTCTTTTAATAGCACCATTCGAGATGAAGGGCGGCCTTCGCTAGTACAAGTTGAAACAGACATTGACTCAGGCAATACAATACCCGTTGTTTCTGCTTCTTTTAACCACGCTTTAAAAAAAGCAATAGGGTCGTCAGTAGTGGTTAATGCTTTGTTCTCGATTAAAACACCTTGCCCCAAGGTGAATGCACAACGAAGTTTAGTGAGTAATGACATAGCGTATCTTAATTAGTTAGATTGAAAGAGATCTGAAGTGTATAATTTGTATTTAACCTTGTCGAACTTAATGTCTTTATCTTGATAGCTAAGTTTGGACATTTTATCCTTTTACCCTTTTACCCTTTTATTAATGAATCTCATCAATGATAGGAAAATACAGGCGTTTATGAACACACTTGCGCTTTATTTTTATAGAACATTATTGAGTATTATTGAGGTCACATACAATTGAACGAGAATTTTTAGTGTATGCCTAAGTTATTGAATGAAGCCTTTTCAAGCGAAGATATCATTAATATCTTTAATCAAACTTTTTACAATTCTCACCAGACTAAATTAGTACTAGGTGGAAATGAGCCACTGTACCAACCCGCTAATGAACAGTGTGGTTACCATCAAATTATTTTTGCCCATGGTTATTTTTCAAGTGCTCTTCATGAGATAGCACATTGGTTAGTTGCTGGCGACAAACGTCGGTTACACCTTGATTATGGTTACTGGTATGAACCCGATGGCCGTGATCAACAACGCCAAGCTGAATTTGAAAAAGTTGAAATCATGCCTCAAGCGATCGAATGGGCATTATCAGTGAGTTGTGGGCTTGAGTTCGATGTCAGTAGTGATAACCTAAGTGGTATTGTTATCAACCGTTTAGCTTTTAAACAAAAAGTATATCAACAAGTTTTAAGTTTATTAAGCAATGGGTTTTCAGCACGTACTAAGACCTTATTATCAGCATGTCAGCAACACTATAAAACACCGGATTTAAGTGTTGAAGATTTTGAATACCAAGGTATGTATCAATTAGTGAGTTAATAAAGCTTATTCAAAAACCATGTACATAGTTAATTAAATAAGATTTATTGAAATTACATATTAGGTGGTTTTTAGAGGTGCATAATGAAGAAAATATTAATAGTCTGTTTAGGTAATATCTGTCGCTCTCCAACAGCTGAAGCAGTGCTTCGGGCGAAAGCTAAATTGCGTGGTATTGATATTGAAGTCGATTCGGCGGGCACCATTGATTATCATCAAGGTAAAGGCCCAGATAGTAGGGCCAAAGCGGCAGGGGAGAAGCGTGGATACAGCTTTCGAGGGATCACTTCTCGTCCTGTTAAAGCTGAAGACTTTGTTCACTTTGATTATATTTTAGCTGCAGATGAACAAAACAAATGCGATTTATTAGCGCGTTGTCCATTACAATTTAAAACTAAAGTGGATCTATTCTTGAGCATGGCCGAAGTTGATGAAATTGAAATACCCGACCCCTATTATGGTGGCGAGCAAGGGTTCGAATTAGTGTTAGATTTGTTAGAAACCGCCAGTGACCAATTATTAGACAAAATAAGTTAATCATTTTATGAGCAATAAAACCTACCATCATGCAGTACAAATTTATTATGAAGACACCGACCACTCTGGCGTGGTGTATCACCCAAACTTTTTAAAGTATTTTGAGCGTGCTCGTGAACACGTGATTGATAGTCAAGTGCTTAATAGGCTATGGAATGAACAAGGGATCGGCTTTGCTGTTTACAAAGCTAATATGATTTTTCAAGATGGGGTAGAGTTTGCTGAAATCTGTGATATTCGCACTCACTTTGAGATTGAAGGTAAATATAAAACGGTATGGCGTCAGGAAGTTTGGCGACCTAATGCAATTAGACCAGCTGTGATTGGTGATATTGAAATGGTCTGCTTGGATAAAAGTAAACAACTTCAACCATTACCCTTAGCGATTATTAATTTATTAAACAAAGTGTGATCAAGGTTTTTAATGCTGATTCAATGCGTAAACTTTTTCGTTGATCTCACTTTATAGGTAAAAAATTATATCAATGTTATCTTTCTCCCAAACACCATGGATTAAACTTGCGAAATTATAGTTTATAGGTAATTTTGTGATTTTATAAAGGAGACAAATATGTATTTTGCACAAAATGATCAACGATCATTTCATAGAATGGAACTTAACTTACCTATTAAGATCACCAAAGATGAGATTGAACATGAAGGGCTTTGTATCGATTTAAGTAGTACCGGAATGCGTATTTCTTTTTCTGCTGAGTTGCTAAAAACCGATGATATGGTGCATATTCAATTGAACACTGGTGACGAACGTTTCCCTCCACTTGATGCAGAAGCTAAATTAATTCGTGTGACTGAACTTGGACCTAGTAATTATACGGCCGCAGTGGAATTTATATCATTAACGTAATAACGATACATTAGCGTATTGCATTCTTATTACGTTTATTAATGAGTTTAATCATAGCTGCTGATTCATAGCTACTTGCCCATAGGTAATAGTTAAATGCCAAGTAATGAAGTCGCATCGCGATAAATAATAGTTTGATTAAGTTTACTCGCACGACAGATTGACATGGTTTGTTGTTTAAAAAAAGTGTGATAAAACTGCCATGGCGCATCTTTGCTCAATGGATAATGTGAATTGAAATGTATTGCAATGTTATCCTTTAAATTCAATTGTTTAGTTTTTTTAGCCACTGATTTTGATGGATCACTTTGGTTACCTGTGGTGGTGCTGGTAAAGCTAAAATAAAATGTATCTAAACCCAAACTAATCCCTACACCCGTTGCTTTAACGAAAGCTTCTTTCAATGTCCAACATCTAAAAAATTGTTGCTGTTGTTCCACTCCTGTTAATTCACTTAACTGTTTAAGTTCTTGTGTTGCAAAATAACGTTTGGTTATCGTTGCTATATTAACTTTACGCATCGGATCTTCAATATCACAACCAACTTCATCCCCAGCACATACAGCCATAATAATGAGTTGATTATTATGGCTTAGATTAAAATGTATATCATTGTTGTTATTAACTAGGGCAGGTTTACCCTGTGAATTACGGACAAATTGTAATGCGGCGGGCGAACAGTTTGTATAGTGGGATAAGACTAAGCGGCATAATGAGCGTGTAATTAAGGCAGTATGTTGAGCTTCTTTATGCTTATATTTTAATAATTTTTCAGATTCTTCTGTTGTTAACAGACTAGTTAAAAATGTGATTGATTGTTGACACAACTTGGTAGGGTCAATAGACCATAAATCAATATGATCAGTTTTTAAGGCATGTAAATTTGAAATAAATGTATCCACTGAGTAGACCTTGTTAGGTAAGGGCAACATTATAAAGTTTATTAAATCTTAGATTAGCATAAATAACTTCAGCCACCATTTTGAAATAAATAGTTAACATATTCATATTTAATGATTAGGGAGCAACAACACATTGAGCACTGAAAGCACTCAATTTGCTTCGCTAGAAATGAAAAAAGATAGCTAAGCTATCTTTTTTCTAGTCACACCAACAAACTATTATTTATTTAGTTGGTTCAGGACGCTTGAATGAATTAATTTTTTTATTCACTTCACGGCGTTCTTTAGATAATTCAGCACCTGTGATGATGTGGTCATCAACACGATCTTCGTAATCAGACTGCATATTCTTGATGATATTCACAATATCTTCGTGCGTCATGCTAGGAGTGATGTATTCAGCTAAGTTTGTTAATAGATCAACACGTTTACGGTTATCACGGATTTTCTTTTCGTTATCAATGATTTCGCGTTTTAATTTATTTTTACGGCGTGTATTTTTTACTAATTCTAGAACGTTACTCATTTATGACACCTTTTGATTTATATACTTAATGACAGTTACATAATAACAAATAGAGCTATTCGTTAAAATCAATTAAGAAATTAATGATTTATATTAATAACTTAATTATACCCAGCATAAACATTTACGAAACAGATTTTTTGATTTAAATGTCGAAAATTGCAAATTATTAGAAGTAACAATAATTTATTGTCGTTAATGACTCCGTCATAAAAGTGTCATCCTGAGCTGTTTATATAAAAGTTCACTTACCTAAGGAGCAAACTATGACAGACGTTGCGCGTAAATACTACCTACTCGATACGAACGTTTTATTACATGAACCTTTAGCTATTTATTCCTTTGAAGAACACAATGTTGTTATTCCGATGACGGTTTTAGAAGAGTTAGACCGTATTAAAGATCGACAAAAAGATGTCAGTCGTGATGCTCGTGTTGCGATTCGTTGCTTAGAAAAATTGTTTCAAGATGCAAGCTCAGAGCAAATTACGCAAGGTGTACCAATTGACCACAAAGGAATGTTATTAGGCGGAGTCATTTCTATTTTTGCTGACCACCATGCTTCATTTATGCAGGAAGCTTTCAGTGAAGATGAGCCGGATAATCGCATTATTAATGCCGCATTATATCTGCAACAAAGTAAAGCGCCTGCCAAAGTCGTGTTAGTGACCAAAGACATCAACATGCGACTCAAAGCAAAAGGGGCGGGACTTAAATGTGTCGAAGATTATAGAACCGATCAATTAATTGAAGATGTCCATTTGTTGAGCAAAGGCTATCAGCAAGTGGAAGGTACTTTTTGGGACAATATAAAAAAATGTGAAACATTCAATCGTGGTGAGGATACCTACCATCAATTAACCTCTGATAAAATAAATGATCCCTATCCGAACCAATATATTGTCGATGAGAAGTATCAATTTGTTGGTAAAGTGACGGATCATCTTAAACATAATATTGAGTTATTAGATATTGGTTATGACCGTTTAATGGGACAGCAAGCATGGGGAGTTAATCCAAAAAATATTTATCAAGGCATGGCGCTTAATGCTCTGCTAGATCCAACCGTGGATTTAGTCATTTTAACTGGACCAGCGGGGTGTGGTAAGACACTTTTGGCTGTCGCTGCAGCGTTAGAACTCGTTATCGAAAAGAAGCAATATGACAAAATAATTGTTACACGTAATACACCCGATGTGGCTGAAAATATCGGTTTTTTACCTGGGACCGAAGAAGAAAAAATGATGCCATGGTTAGCCTCTGTTACCGATACCTTGGAAGTATTACATAAAAATGATAATTGCAGTACAAGCTCAGTTAACTACATAATGGATAAGGCAAATATACAATTTAAGTCGGTCAATTTTATGCGTGGTCGAAGCATTCAAAATAGTTTTGTTTTACTCGATGAATGCCAAAACCTAACCGCCTCGCAACTTAAAACTATTATCACTCGCTGTGGAGAGGGCACTAAAATTGTATGCTCAGGTAATTTAGCACAAATCGACAGCAATTATTTAACCCCAGTCACTTCAGGTTTAACCTATATCGTTGAGCGTTTTAAACAATTCGAAGGCAGTGCAAATATCTACCTTAATGGCGTGATCCGTAGCCGTTTAGCTGAGTTTGCAGAGGAACATTTGTAATAATAAACACGCTTTTCATGCCGTTAGTTATGTAAAATATGTAATTCCGTATTTTGGTACGGAATTATGGTGTCAGTTATTTTTGGACATATATAGATTAATCTAGTTATTATAAAAATTTATTGTTGTCCGACAGTTTCTTCTTTCATAATTGTTCCGCACTAAACCATATGTATAGTCTAATCAACTAGTTGTTGTAAAGTGAATAACTGATAGAATCTCAATTAAATGTAACTTTTTGTACTTGCAACTTAAGTAAGTTGAAAATAAATTATTATACAGCTTCTAAGGTGAAATTAATGAAATTAATGAAACTAATAAATATACTTAAATGGATTTGGAGGGCATGGCCATTTCATTGTATTTTAGTTTATGTTGTATGCATTATGGAGCAGTTGCATATTTAGAAATTGATCTTCACGAAGTAAATAACGTTATTGCTTTAATAACTCAATTAGTTGGAGGGCTTTTGATTCTATATTCAATTGATTCAACAATTGGAATTCTAAGTGGAGCATCCTTAGCACAGGACTTTGTTTCTTATTTAAAAGAGTTCCCCTTAAGAAAAAGAAGTCAGGTGTCTAATATTTCTGGGATTTTAATGAATGGATTTGCGAGTACTTTATCAGCAACCGATGGTGGAATGCCAAAATCAGTAGAAGATCAAATCTTATATCTTCAAAATAAAATAAATTCATTAGAAACTAAAGTAGCTAAAAACCATGAGGAATTAAAGTTAAATATTAATAAAAAAGAAGAACAATTAAATAAAAGGTTAGATGATACTAACAAAACTTTAAACAATATTGAAAGAAAATTTATAGATGTTTCTATAGGGGGAGTGAAAATTCAAATCCTAGGTGTAGTGTTAATGATATATGGTTCAGTAACCAGCTATGTCGGCTAATCAACGATTTTTATATCGTAACTCCGACAGTTTCCAATACCCAAACCAATAAACTTTTTATACCGTTTACTTCTCCTCGATTATTTAAAGTAACAACATGCCTAACAATGGCATAAGAATAAACGCGAGTAAGGTTTGCATTGTAATAATGGAAGCCATTGATTCGATATCTCCTCCTAATTGGCGAGCTAATATATAAGAAGAGGGAGCGGTGGGCGTTATAAACGCAATAAGTAAAACGGCTGCGGCAACGCCATTTAGACCGGTATAGGTTATCAGTGCGACTGCTATTAATGGCTTTAACCCGAACTGTATCAGTGATGAGCACACAATCGCTTTGAAGTGACCATGAATAGATTCTAGTTTTAAAGCTGCTCCAACGGCTAATAGCCCAAAAGGTAAAGCAGCTCGTCCTACTATCTCTAGGATATCTCCAGCAATACTCGGAACACCGATACCACTTAAACTTAAAAACCAACCAATAGTGCAACCGATAATCAGTGGATTAAACATAATTGATTTTATAAATTGTAACGTGCCTGTGATCGATGTTTTTCCCCAAATAACAAAAATCGATATACACCAAAGGTTAATCAATACGATCATAAATCCTGCTGCAACTGAGCTCATTGCCACACCCGTTGCCCCATACAAGCTTTGCGCAACAGCAAAGGCGATGTAGGTATTGAAGCGAATACCACCTTGGAACACTGATGTAAAGTTTGCGTTGTCTTCTGTTAGTTTAGGACGCAACAGTATTAATAAAATTGCAGAAACCGTTAAGGTACCAAATATAACTAATAGCATTGAAGCCCAAGGCATACCTGTAATAGATTGCTGGCCAAGTGTTCTAATTAGGAGCGCTGGAAACAGGATAAAATAGGTGAGTTTTTCTATACCTGGCCAAGTATCTTCAGGTAAGAATTTAGTGCGTTTTAAAATAAATCCAAGAATAATAAGCGCTATTATGGGAATTAGTGTGTAAATAAAAGTTATCATTGTTTACTCATTATTTATTGATTTATAAATTATCACTTGATTACAAGAAATAAAAAAAGTTGCTTGAATAATCGTTCTACTGTCGGGATGTGGCAATTTCACGATGTCTCGCATGCTTTATTAACCTTATTACCACGTTATTTATTTTTTTACGTTTTATTCAGTTTATATTTTTGAGTTTACATTTTTTATTTGAATAAATGTTAATTTTTAAGTTATTTTAGTAACAAATTGTGCCTCTTTTTTTAACAAAAATATTTAGGCTTACTATCAATGCATGAACATTAGAGCTGTTCGTAAAATAATTACAATATTGTTCTGCAATTAATTGTTATTAAGGCGTATTCCACCATTTATAATGGAACTTTTAAACCTTTCCTATCTTTTACGCTGATGTATGATTATTCATTAAAATTTTTTAGAGGAATGTAATATGGCAGATCAGTTACAGCAAAATAAAAGTAATGCTCAAGCGTTTTATGACATGATGTTTAATCAATGTAAACCACGTGAAGCGATTGAATTGTATGCTGGTGATGAATATATCCAGCATAACCCGCATGTTGGAAATGGTAAGGAAGCATTCATTGAATACTTTGAACGCATGGCTAAAGAATATCCGGAAAAGCATACCTATTTTAAACGTGTGATCGCCGAAAATGACTTAGTAGTACTTCATTGTCACCAACTGTGGCCTAGCTCTCAAGATTATGCTGGAATCGATATTTTTAGATTTGACCATAATGGCAAAATAGTAGAACACTGGGATGTATTACAAGTAGTGACGTCTGATTCAAAAAACACTAACGGCTTGTTCTAAGTTCCTGCCATCATTGCTTCTTGAATATCAAAACTATTAATAATTTCTTGAATTTTTGTGTTTGAAAGAGTTTGCTGTGTTAGCGGATCCGCTGTTTGTAAGGCAATATATAATTATAAACAGCTGTTTAAGCCATAGTGAAGGAAAAGCAATGAACACATTACATATTGGTGAATGCGTACTTGATACTGAGCAGATTAAACGGGGCGTGAGTAACGTTGCGTTGCAATTGAATCAAAAATTTAATAATCAAAACGTGGTTATTATTACCGTGATACCTGGGGGTATAATATTTACAGCTGATTTAGTTCGTGAATTAAAGTTTGATATTAGTATGGATTATATTTCCTGTTTACATACACCGGGTGATAGAAATAATAGCTCAGAGATTATATTTCATCATAATATTAATACAAAAAATCAACATGTTGTATTGATTGATGATGCCATTGAGTCCGGCGGCACCATGAAACGAATTTGCCAATTTCTAACAGATAATTTTGAACTTAGCTCTTTATCGATTGCTACACTTTTCGTTAAACCGGGGCGAGTTTTGATTCCAGTTGAACAATACTACGCTGTCGAAATGGATAATGATGATTTGCTGGTGGGGTATGGTTTACCTTGGCAGAATAAGTTTCGTAACATTCCCTATATTTCAAAGTTAATTAAATAATTTGATCGCTAAAAAATTCAAGACGAGTTTAATATAAGCTTAATTCCAAAGGCTTTCTTGTTAATAACTTTCTTACTTATAAAAGGTGGAGATATGTTTTTTAAGATTAAAACTCGATCAAAGATAAGCAATGTTTACATAAATACAGAGTTGGCAGGTAAACCAACTCTGTTATACGAAGTCTTAATACCAAATAGTGCGAAGTATTAATCCTAAATTGCAACTGCTAGTTTGTTTTTAGTATTTAATTGCATGTAACTTAATGCCCACATTATAAAGCCACCAAAAAATAAGACAGCAGCAACATAACCAGTTTGGTTGGGTTGTGCACCCTGTGCAATGGCCATTCCACCTACCCAAGGTCCGATAGCATTCGCCACATTAAATGCACATTGAACTAGTGCGCCAATCATGGCATGCCCATCGGGTGATACGTCCATTAATAATGTTTGAATCAAAGTAGCTAAACCAATACTGCAACCAATTAAGAAAATAATGGCGTATAACTGCCAAATATTATGACTAGCGTTGACGTAGGCGATAGCAAATATAATCGCGCAAATTAAGCTTAAGCCAGTGGCTTTGATAGCAGAAACGTCTGCCGCTTTACCTAAGAAATAATTGCCTAAAGTACAACCGATACCGAACATAACCATTGCAATCGAAATAGTGTAAGCAGGTGATTGAGTAACATCTAGTATCGTATCAGCAATGTAGGTATAAATACAAAATACGCCACCAAAACCAATGATCACAATACCTAGAATCGACCATACTAATTTATCTTTTAATACACTGAATTCATTGATCAAGTTAGACGGTTTATTGTTGTCGATGTTAGGTACTACTTTATAGACAAATAATAACGCAATCAGTGATAAAACGGATGCACCACCTAGGCAGTAACGCCAGCTTAGGTTTTGTCCAACTAACGTGACTAATGGTACGCCAACAATGGTTGCAATGGTTAATCCCATAAATATTTTAGACATAAAAGAGGCGCGTTTTCCCTTTGGGGCAATATCTGCAGCCAACAGAATTGCGGCCCCAAAATATGCACCGTGCGGCAAGCCACTTAGAAAACGAAAAAATATTAATTGATTTAACGAATTTGACAGGGCACTTAATCCGTTGGCAATAAACATTAATGTTAAGAATATAAGTAATGCTTTACGTTTACGCATGTTAGCAGTGGTTAACATT
Organism: Vibrio sp. 2-Bac 85; assembly: GCF_037546705.1. Taxonomy (NCBI): domain Bacteria; kingdom Pseudomonadati; phylum Pseudomonadota; class Gammaproteobacteria; order Vibrionales; family Vibrionaceae; genus Vibrio; species Vibrio sp. 2-Bac 85. The sequence continues at coordinate 105,655 of NZ_JALAAB010000004.1, forward strand.
AAGATAGGAGCGCCTACTACAACGCCCATTGCATAAGCACTAATAGCGTAACCAGATTGTGTCGGGGTAACATTAAAGGTTTCACTGATTAAAGGCAGCATTGGCATCATAGAGAATTCGGTTAGCCCTAAAATAAAGGTCCCTAACGCCAATACGAACATAATTGCAGTTCTATTTAGTGGTTGTGTTGTGTTAGAAAAAGTCATGAATATCCTTGCAGGGATGCTTACTTATGACACTCATCTATTAACAGGAGCACTGATCGTGAACTCAATTGATAGAATGTTAAAAGTAATGATGTAATAAAGCGCGTATGTTAAATCTTAATGTGATCTTAGTCACTCATAAACTGTGTTTTATTACATAATTTTTTATCTAGAAGGGCTGGCTTTGTTTGTTACTTATTTTTCTATATTTCGATATGTCAGTATTTCTTGATTCTTGATTCTTGATTCTAGGTTCTAGGTTCTAGGTTTTATTTTTATAGCGAAGGTTAAGCTGTTCATAATGTTTTGTTTTATCTGTTTTAGGAATGACACCATATAATGCACTTTAATTATCAATATATTTTATAAACTGATTCAATTTTATCGTTATTATAAAACATTACTTAAAGGATTAAACTTTATTTCAAGTTGTGAAACGCTTAAAAGCAGTGTTTAGAGTAACTCCATTGCACTTAATCGTTGAACTCAATATCTAATAAGTAAGGAAAAAATATGTTTAAGAATTTTGGTTGGATAGTAGAAGCAAAGTTAAATGCAGGGCAGTTAGAACAATTCAAAGCGGTAATGAACTCTCAAGTCAATAGAGCTCTCACAGAAAAAGGTACCTTAAATTATCAGTATTATATGTCTGATGATGGTGACATTATGGTATATGAAAGGTTTGCTGATGCTGATTCTTCACACGAACATATTGAAAACTGGGATGCTCATGCAGAGCGATGGTTGGCTGCTGCTCCTGCTACACGTATGGTGCATTTAGGTGATTTGCCCGATGACGTTAGAGAACGTCATGCAGTTCTTTCGCCTCTATGGTTAAAACCCTTCGGCGGTTTTGCTCGTGAACAAGCTGAAAGCAGTCTTATTGAAAAAGATGGCAATACTAGTTTTGAGAACTTTGGTTGGATTGTAGAAGCAAAATTAAACGAAGGGCAATTAGAGGCTTTTAAAGCAGTAATGAACTCGCAAGTTGACAGGGCTAAAGCAGAAGAGGGTACATTGAATTACCAGTATTACATGTCCGATGATGGTGACATTTTAGTTTATGAGCGTTTCAAAGATCTGGAAGCCGCTTATATTCACATTGAAAACTGGAATGACCACGCTGAACGTTGGATTGCAGCTGCGACACCAACCAGAATGGTACATTTAGGTGATTTGCCACAGGCACTTCGAGATAAACATGCGGCACTTTCTCCATTACTATTAAAACCACTCGGCGGCTTTGCTAAGTAGACGATTTAAGCTCGTGTAATCTAATGTTTGAAATGCATTTGGCAGATTCAACATTGAAAGATACGAGGCTATTCAAATGGTAATGTCTGACAATGCTTATTACTTTGTGGAAATAGGCTTTGTCAGGTTGATTGTCATTGTAACGGGCTGATTATTAGTAGCCATTCCCAGTCAGTGCAAGAGACGATAATATAGCAATGCTAACTGATAAAAAATTAAACAGAAAAAGAATCAAATGGCTTAATTGCTGGCGTTTAACTTTTCTAGCTCAAGTCTTTTTGCTTCTTTTATTGCATTCTTTTGATACTTTAATTCTTTTACTTTAATCTTATTGTTTCTATCACGACTTTTTTTAATTAAATCGTTATCTAATTGATGTTGTTGGGATTTAGCTAATTTATCGTATAACACTACGTTGACTGAGGCAGCTAAATTCATACAACCTATGGTTGGAATGTACACCACGGCATCGGCTTTATTAATCACCTGTTGCTTAATGGTGCCATCTTCAGGACCAAATAAATACATCGCATTTTCTGGGTGCTCAAAATTTGGTAACGGGATTGCACCTTCAATCAAATCAACGCAAACTAATTTCATGCCTGGCTCTAAGGCAGTTAATAAGTCTTCATAATGTACTAGAGGCACTATTTCATGAACTTTTTGTGTATCTGCCGCTAAACGCACTGCACGATTAAATCTATCACCGGAATAAACGACTTTTTGGGCGTCATAACAGCCTGCTGCACGCATTGCGCCACCAACATTAGATGAGCTTTTCGGATTAGTGAGGGCAATAATAGTGCGCGTTGTCGAATCTGTTACTGATGTTGTTTTATTTTCTGACATAACTTTATAACCATAACTTTTATGTAGTCACATTTGAACGTGTTAAATGGGGATATAAGCGGAAACAATAGTTTGTTTGGCTATCAAAGCATTGGCTTAATAGTGCGACTTATTGTATCGGTTTATTTAAAATTTCAGTGCTTTGTTTAAGCGTGCTTGCTTATTATATGGCACTGCATCTATTTTTTACTAGCTGTCTATTGTTCTAACTATAAGATTTTATATTTAAAGTCTTATAGTAAATACTTTTTATTAGATATTTTATGCTAGCCGCTACAGCTAGCATATCCAAAATAGTAAACTATAGCGCTTCGATTTGACCTAGTGATTCTGTAAATTCAGACAAACCTAACTCGATATCATCTTCATCACCTACCCAGTTAAGACCAACAATCACATCGTCTTCAACCAAGTCTTCAAGCCAAAATTCGAACCACTCAGCAAGTGGGATAGATGCTGGTACATAATCATCCCATTCTTCAATACAATGTATTTTTGCAAGAGCTTCAGAAGACCATAATGGCATTACTTCAGTTTCTTCGTAATTCATTGAGTCCATCACAACCCAATCACCACTCGCTTTGTCTTGCAGAGCCCATAAAAGTTGACTTTCTTTAACGTCATCTTGGAATTTTTCTAATGCGGCTGTGTTTTCAGTCATGGTGCTTCTCTCTTATCATGAAATGGTGGAACTAAAAACGCTTAGTATACGGGTTAAGTTAATAATTGATAGTGACAAATAGTGACGATTTTTTGCCTTTATAGCTTGTGTATTTTTACCCAATGAAGATGAACGCCTATAGGTTGTTGTTTTTATTTCTGGCATAATCGCGCTGACTTTAAAAGGAAAAATAATGGAATTATTGCAATTAACACATTTTGGAAAAACATTAAGACTCGAAGCATCGATGGCAGGGTGGCAACAATTGTATTGGGGCGAACAAATTGTTTCGCAAATTAGTGCTAGTGAATTTGCACAGGGCAAACGTTCACACCAATTTGAAATGCGTCAGCATAGAGCTACTAAAGAAACAACACAAGACCAGTTGTCTTTGGATAAGGCAAGCCCAAATGACGAGATATTCGATGCTGCCCAATCAGACAATGAATCAGACCAATCTAGTGTGCGTATTATTACCTGCCAGTTAGATGTTGACGTTGTTTGGCAGCCTTTTTTAGTAAGTTATTCGTTTTATGTTGATCAACAGCTTGTGGCCCAAGCTTCGCGTAATGAAAAAGATATTGAACAACAAACTCCGGTTAAAGTGGTTGCCGACCCGAAAAAGTTAAGCCTGATAGGAATAGGCTCTTTAGCACTGAAATTATTTAAGAGTGCAAAACTGATTAAAGTCGTGCTCGCTGGCGCAAGTATCGCGGCATACAGTTGGTTCTTTTCTTTTCAATTCGCAGCTGCATTGATCGCCTGTTTAGTGTTTCATGAGTACGGGCACATACGAGCAATGCAATACTTTGGAATGAAAACAAAAGGTATCTATTTAATCCCTTTTGTTGGCGGACTTGCGGTTTCCGATGAAAAAATTAATACCCGCTGGCAAGATGTGGTGATATCTATTATGGGGCCAACTTTTGGCCTGATCATGTCGATTGTTTGTGTGATCATCTACTGGCTAACGGATAGTACGTTTTTTGCAGGGCTGGCGGCATTTAATGCACTTTTGAACCTATTTAATTTACTACCTATTTTACCGTTAGATGGTGGACATATTTTAAAAAGCATTAGTTTTTCAATGAATAGCAAAGTGGGGTTATTAGCCTGTGTTGTAGGCGCTGCTGCCGGTGTTTTCATTAGTTACGCATTGGGGTTAGCTTTATTAGGTTTTATGCTTTTGATCGGGAGTGTGGAAATCATCTTTGAATGGAGAGCAAGGTTTAACAGTCATTTATTACCTTTAGACCGTTATGGTCAGATCTTTTCAACCGCTTGGTATTTACTGACCGTAGCTGGATTAGTGGGTATTATTTTTTACTTTGCAAAAACGGGTGACCAATTATTATCCTTACCGTTAATGATATTAGGTAGCTAACTGTTTTACAAAACACAATCTTTTTTAAATCGTATATGCTATTACCTGCAATGAAAAACTAAAATAGTTTCAATAAATTGCATAATTTTTTACTCTTATAACTATTTTCTATATTCTATTTGAATTTATTACTGCATATTTATAGAATAACTCTGCATAATAGCTTCAATTATTTATATCCTGTGACTTTGTAAGGAAACACATGAACAATAAAAGACTAACTCACCTTAAGGCTCTTGAGGCTGAATCAATTCAAATTATGCGTGAAGTAGCCGCTGAATTTGATAACCCGGTTATGTTATATTCGATTGGTAAAGATTCATCTGTTTTATTACACCTTGCGCGTAAAGCATTCTACCCAGGCAAAATCCCTTTTCCTCTATTACATGTTGATACAGATTGGAAATTCAAAGAAATGATTGAATTTCGTGATAATCTTTCAAAAAAATATGATTTCGATTTATTAGTTCATAAAAATCCTGAAGGCATTGCGATGGGTATGGGACCATTTACTCATGGTTCTGCAAAGCACACTGATGTGATGAAAACACAAGGTCTTAAGCAAGCACTAGACCATTATGGTTTTGATGCCGCCTTTGGCGGCGCTCGTCGTGATGAAGAGAAGTCTCGTGCCAAAGAACGTGTTTATTCTTTCCGTGACAAGAAACATCGTTGGGATCCTAAAAATCAACGTCCAGAATTATGGAATATTTATAACTCTAAAGTAGACCGTGGTGAAAGTATTCGTGTTTTCCCTCTTTCTAACTGGACTGAGCTTGATATTTGGCAATACATCTACCAAGAACAAATTGAAATGGTGCCTTTGTATTTCTCTGCACCGCGTCCTGTTGTTGAACGTGATGGTTCTTTAATTATGGTGGATGATGAGCGTATGCCACTTGAAGAAGGTGAAGTACCTCAGATGAAAAATGTGCGCTTCCGTACATTAGGATGTTACCCATTAACGGGTGCAATCGAATCTGAAGCGAAAACATTACCAGAAATCATTCAAGAGATGCTGTTAACAACAACATCTGAGCGTCAAGGGCGAGTAATCGATAACGATTCTGCTGGTTCGATGGAAAAGAAAAAAATGGAAGGTTACTTTTAGGCCATTGCTTAAATAACCCTGTCCTATAAAGAGTTAAGGAAAAAAAATGACTAACGATACAAATCTAATCGCATCGGACATCGAAGAATACTTACGCGTTCATGAGAACAAAGACATGATGCGCTTTATTACTTGTGGCAGCGTAGATGACGGTAAATCAACATTAATTGGCCGTTTATTATATGACAGCAAGATGATCTTTGAAGATCACATGGCTGCCATTGAAAAAGATTCTAAAAAATTCAATACCACTGACAATACTTTTGACCTAGCGTTATTAGTAGACGGTTTACAATCAGAGCGAGAGCAAGGTATTACCATTGATGTTGCATACCGTTACTTTGCAACCGAACAACGCAAATTCATTATTGCAGATACACCTGGACATGAACAATATACGCGTAACATGGCGACTGGTGCATCTACTTGTGACTTAGCGATTATTCTGATTGATGCGCGCCACGGTGTGCAAGTTCAAACACGTCGTCATTCTTACATTTGTTCTTTATTGGGTATTAAGCATGTTGTTATTGCTATCAATAAAATGGATGCAGTGGATTACGATCAGGAAGTATACAAAAAAATCAAAGCGGATTACCGCGAGTTTGCTAAGCAATTAAATATTACAGATGTTCGTTTTGTACCTATTTCAGCACTTAAAGGTGACAATGTAGTAAACCAAAGTGAAAATATGCCTTGGTATCCAGGCTCTCCATTATTACGTTTACTTAATACAGTTGAAATTAGCAGCAATGCAAATGATCAATTCCGTTTAGGTGTGCAATATGTAAATCGTCCAAACTTAGATTTCCGTGGTTTTGCAGGTACCATTGCGTCAGGTGAAATCCGTATTGGTGATACGATTGAAGCACTTCCTTCAGGTAAACAAAGCAAAGTAAAAGAGATTGTTACGTTTGACGGTAACTTAGATGTTGCTTACCAAGGTATGGCGATTACGCTAACACTTGAAGATGAAATTGATATCAGCCGTGGTGACATGATTGTTCGTCCACATGAAAAGCCTCAGTCGACTAAAACTTTTGAAGCAGATGTTGTTTGGATGGATGAAACGTCACTAAAAGTGGACCGTGAATACATCATTAAAGTAGGTAGTAATGCGACGGTTGGTTGTGCTACTTCAATTAATTATCAAACAGATGTTAATACGATTGAGCAGAAGCCTACTACACAATTGGCTTTAAATGAAATTGGTAGCTGTAATTTTGAAGTTGCAAAAGAAGTTCAATTTGATGCTTACTCAGAAAACAGAGCAACGGGTGCATTCATCATTATTGACCGTTTAACCAATGGTACTGTTGGTGCTGGTATGATTAAACGACCACTTGACGCTAAAGTTTCTCCTAAAACTGCTTACAGTGATTTTGAAGTCGAATTCAATACCCTCGTTCGTAAGCATTTCCCGCATTGGGAAGCAAAAGATATCCTGAAAGGGTAACACACTAGAAAGTGTTCAGTTGACAGTTTACCCTGACTTCTGAACACGCCTCATTGATGGCGTATTCATGACATTCCAATCTTATTTTGTACTTGCCGTTTTCATTTTTACCATCATCGGTTTAATTAAATTTCAACAACGCCCAAGTTTAGTGTTTGGTGTGGCATTGTTATCTCTCTTCTCCACGCAAATGGTCAGCACAGACCAAGTTATTAAAAGTCTCTCCAATCAAGGTTTACTGACATTAATATTATTAATGTTATGTTCTATTGCCCTTGAAAAAACTCGATTATTACGTTTAGTTGCCATGAAGGTGATTCGACCCAATTACAGTGCAACATGGTTACGTTTATTTAGTTTTACCGTTGTATCATCTGCCTTTCTTAACAACACTGCCGTTGTATCAACCATGCTAGCACCCATTCGCAACAACCCTAATCATTCCGCCAGTAAGTTATTAATACCACTATCTTATGCAGCTATTCTAGGGGGGACTTTAACGTTAGTAGGTACCTCAACCAACTTGATTGTTAATAGTTTAGTCTTAGATGCTAATTTACCTTCACTTGGTTTTTTTGATTTTACATTGGTAGGGTTAGCACTGGTTATTACTTGTGGGATTACGCTATATTTTTGCCGTTCACTGTTACCTAATCACAAAATAAAAAGCAGTAAAGCCCAGTCTTACTTTATTGAAGCAAAGGTTAGCCCTGAGTCTAGTTTGGTCGGTAAAAGTATTGATCAAAATGGATTACGTCATTTACAGTCTTTATTCCTAGTCGAAATAATGCGTGGGGATTCACAGCTAACGGCCATCACTCCCAATGAAGTGATACAGGCTAATGATAAATTAATTTTCAGTGGCGATATATCGAAAGTGAGTCAATTACGTTTATTTGATGGTTTATCTATTTTTGCCGAAAATAGTGGCTTACCATTAGGGAATTTACGAGAAGTCGTTGTTCGTTCTGAAAGTATTTTAAATGGTAACACCTTAAAATCAGTCGGCTTCCGTTCTTTGTTTGATGCCGCGGTTGTGGCCATCAAACGAGATGGTGAAAAAGTATCTGGTAAAATCGGTAAACTAAAAATTAAACCTGGTGATTTTTTAGTTTTAGCGGTGGGTGAAGATTTTAAGTCTCGTCGAAATATCCGTAAAAACTTTATACTCCTGTCAGACGTAGAGTTAGATTCTCGTTTGTCGGGTAAAAAAGAAATATTAGCGATTGTAGGGTTTATTGTTGCTATTGCTTTAGCTGCGATGGGTATTCTTCCTTTGTTTAAAACCGTATTATTACTACTTGGTGTTTTATTGCTCTGTGGATGTGTAACAACCAATGAGTTACTAAGGCGTTTTCCAACTGACATTTGGTTGATCATATCTTCTGCTATTGTATTGTCATATGCACTACAAAACAGTGGTGTGATCGAAGTATTTAATCAAGTGATGAGTGAAAATTCGTACTTATTTAGTCCGTTAGTAGCTTTAATTGTTGTTTATGCGCTGACATTATTGCTAACTGAATTAGTGACCAACAACGCAGCTGCAGCATTAATTTTCCCAATTGCTTATGGCCTTGCTACTAGTATTGACGCGAATCCGATTGCCTTTATTATGGCAGTTGCTTTTGGAGCGAGTGCTAGCTTTATTAGCCCTTATGGATATCAAACTAATTTAATGGTATTTAACGCCGGACAATATAAGCTGAATGATTTTATCAAGATAGGTGTGCCTGTTAGCATTGTTTACAGCATCACCTGTGTGACTGCCATTGTGTTTGTATTTGGCTTGTAATTATTTTAAAAACTTACTCATTTATTTTCAGCATCTCTAAATAAGATATAAGACTGAAGTTTAAAAACATTAAGAGAGAATTAATATGAACAACCCCTATATAGAAAAAGATGTTGATGGCGAAAAATCATCGGATGTAGTTTGGCATCAAGCAAGCGTCTCTCATCAAGATCATTGTCACTTAAATGGCCATAAAGCCGCAGTGTTGTGGTTTACCGGGTTAAGTGGATCAGGCAAGTCAACAGTTGCTAATGCAGTGGATTTGATGTTGTTTCAGCATCAAGCTAAAACTTACGTATTAGATGGTGATAATGTACGCCATGGTTTGAATGGCGACCTGGGTTTTTCAGATAAAGATCGCGTGGAAAATATCCGCCGAGTAGGTGAAGTTGCTACGTTATTTGCTGATGCGGGGTTATTAGTGTCAACGGCTTTTATTTCACCCTTTGTTGCCGACCGCGAAATGGTTCGTTCACAGTTACCTGAAGGTCAGTTTATTGAAGTGTTTATCGATACTCCATTAGCGGTGTGTGAGTCACGTGACCCAAAAGGTTTATATAAAAAAGCACGTGCAGGTGAGATAAAAAACTTCACGGGTATTGATAGTGCCTATGAAAAACCCGTTAATCCTGAAATACATGTGCAAACTGATCAAAAATCTATACAAGCCTGCGCTCAACAAGTAATTGATTACTTGAAAGAAAATGAGTATTTATAATGCATTATGATGTCTTTAATGGTGATGCAGATGGCATTATATCTTTAATTCAATTGCGCCTTAGTAATCCTATACCCGCAACCTTGGTGACCGGTGTTAAAAGGGATATTCAATTATTGAAAAAGATTGAAATAGCAGCACAGGATACTGTCACAGTGTTGGATATTTCAATGGAGAAGAATAGTGCCTCTTTAATTGAAATGTTAAATAAAGGGCATGATGTGTTTTATGCGGATCATCACCGTTGCGGTGATATTCCTGGCAATAAAAACTTAACTGCCCTAATAGATCTCGATGCAAATACTTGTACTGCTTTGATAATTGATCAGCATTTACAGGGGCAATTCCATAGTTGGGCTATTTGCGCAGCCTACGGAGATAACTTAATTGCTAAAGCAGATCAGCTTGCAATAGCTGCAGGTTATGGTCAACAGCAAAGAGCACAATTACAAGAGTTAGGTACGTTAATTAATTATAATGGTTATGGTAGCCAGTTATTGGATCTGCATTATGATCCTGCTGAGTTATACCGTTTGCTGTTAAATTACTCCTCTCCCTTTGATGTGATAGCTGATCCAAACTCACCATTTTCCAAGCTGCAATCTGCTTACCAAGAAGATCTTGATAAGGCATTAGCGATTTCATCGCAATACAGCTCAGCATTATTAAGTATTTTTGAATTACCAGACCAAGCTTGGTCTCGCCGAATTAGTGGTGTTTTCGGTAATTTATTAGCCAATCAACAACCTGATAGTGCCTTTGCCGTATTAACTGAGAACTCAGACAAAAATTATCTCGTTTCACTTAGAGCGCCGCTTAATAATAAACAAGGTGCTGGTGATATTTGTAGTCAATTTGAAACTGGAGGGGGTCGGGCTGCCGCTGCGGGTATTAATAATTTATCGAGAAATGAGTTATCACGGTTTATTGAATTAGTAGAGTTGCAGTATAAAAGTTAATGCGATAAAGCGTTTATATAAGTGCTAGCTATAAAAACCATGTATAAAAAACCTAGCTGTACAAGCTACTACCTGATAAAGCATAGGTAGTAGCAGACAAGTCTATGCCCGACTGTTTATGCTTTTTAGCTATTTTAATTTTTAGTAATTTCAATTGATAACTATTAATTTACTTTTATGAAAGTATTAAGGTTTCCGACAAACAATCTGTGCAATCGCTCGGTCAGGATTGTGCTTGATGCCTTCAAAATAAAATAATATTTCCCAATCTTTAAAAAGTGATTTGAGTTCACCTTCTTTTAATAAAAATTGGTCGCTATTTGGACGCCCAAACTGTTTGTTTTGTTTAGTGAATGTTTCATAAATGACAAAACCACCGGGTTTAACTGATTTTTTTAGCGCATCAAATAATGGTCGATGTAAGTACCTAAAAACTATCACACCTTGCAATTGCATTTTACTGAGTTTGATTGCATCAATTTGTGTTTCAGATTCAAAGTCAGCACACCAAACATTACTCTGTTCGACATTTTTATGTGTAACTATATGATCTAGATACACTTGTTGAATATCGGCAAACAACATATCAATGTTATGTTGCTTTAAAGCTAGACCATTTTGGCCTTTACCACAGGCTAAATCGAGCACTTGTCCTTGCTCAGGTTTGAAAAGATGTTGATGGTCTTGTAATAATTGCGCACTTACCATTATTTAACCTTACTTGGCGTTAATATATTTTGTTTGATAGATCTTATTTGATTTACTTCATTGTCATTTACTTTATCGTCATTTACATAGGATAAATCACTGTAATGCTTCAATAAGTTCTTTTACGTTTTTAAGTGCTATGATTTTTTGGTCACCTTTAACAAACTGTTGCATTGATGCATGATAGGCAACTGAGGGAATGAATATTTGTTTTTTACCATGGCTTAAGGCTTCTCGTACGCGCGGTACAATTTGTGGAATTTGACGTAATTCACCGGTTAAGGCTAATTCACCAATAAACACTGCATCGCTAGGTAAGGGTTTAGAGTTAATAGAGCTGAGTAACGCAGCAGTCACCGCCATATCCGTTGATGTTTCTGAATCAGCCATTTTTAAACCACCCACTAAACTGATATTAATATCGTAATAGGTGGGAATGCCGCCGTGTTTTTTTAATACGGCGGTAATTAATGATAAACGACTGTAGGAAACACCAATACAGTTACGAATAGATTTTTCACCTTCAACTTCAGTCGCTAATGCTTGAATTTCGATTAATAAATTTCGAGCGCCATCTTTAATCACTGAGATAGCAGAACCTTCAAAATGTTCTTCACTACCTGATAAAAATAAACGACTTGGATTATCAACGGAGCGCATACCTTTTTCAGTCATTTGAAAAATACCTACTTGCTCGGTATCACCAAAACGGTTTTTATCTGCACGTAAAATACGCACTGATGCATCATTAACTTCAATATGTATGGCAGTGTCGATAATATGTTTAAGCGTTTGTGGTCCAGCCATTTGTGAGTTCTTGTTCACCTGGCCAACTAAAATTAATGTTATGCCGTGCTGCTTACACAATCGGTTTAATATTTTTGCACAGGTTTTAACTTGTGTTACGCCGCCAGCTGAACCATCAACAGAACTAGATTCAAATGCTTGGATTGAATCGGCAATTAAGAATTTAACGTTATTTTCGATACATTGATTAACAATATCTTCAATACTATCGGTATCTGATAATAAAAAATTATCTTCATTAAAATTTAAGTTTAAACGTTCGATACCGCGTTTTGCCCATTGGCTTAAACTTTCTTCTGCGGTGACATATAAAGTGGACATAGTTTGTGACATAACTGATGCCACTTTAGTGAGTAGGGTGGTTTTGCCTGAACCCGGATCACCGCTGATCAATACCACTGAACCTAATGTAATACCATCACCTAATACACGGTCTAATTCACTTAAACCAGTAGAAACACGTTGTGCATTTTCTACTTGTACCGATGAAATTCGCTTTACACCATTGGTGGTTACACCCGCGTATCCACCTGCTTGGCTACGATTGATAGCTGCATTAACAGATTTAGTGGTACTTGATGCTTCACGGAATTCAGTGATCGTGTTCCAAGCTTTACATTCCCCACATTGACCTTGCCATTTGGTATAGTCTGCTCCACAGTCACTACATACATATGAAATTTTTGTTTTTGCTTTTGCCATTATAGGTTCCGTATTTTAAAGCTGGTGTTGTTAATAAATAGTCAGTGTTTGAAGTCGCTATTCTTTTAAAGTCTGTCGTTCATATAAAGTTTGCTTAGATAAGTATTATTCATCTAACGCTATATTTTCATTAAATAATTTAATCGCTTGGTTTGATTTAGCGTAGTCATAACCATGAGAAGTTAAATGACGTAGCGCTTTACTCTTTTGCTTTTGATCGTCGATAGATACTCTGAATTTTTTAGAAAGTAATAAACATGCTTCGTCAAGATCGTTAAAGCTAGGCGTTGGAAAGTTTTCATTATGTGATTCAATGGCTAATGCAATATCACTAAAATTATGACCTTTGGCCTGTAAAAATCCCATCGCTTTTTGCTTTAGATGCTGAGTGACAATTGCCTCATTATATTTGTTGTCTAATAGTTGTTGCGCAGCATCAATATAATTAAACACATTTTCATCAAGCGTTTGTTTAATCAAACGTTCACTGATCCCTTTCTGTTTTAAGTCTTGTTTAATGCGTGTTTCACCATAACCTTTATTGCGAGAGCTACGTAAAAAAGATTCAGTAAAACGTTGATCATCAAGATAATTATAATCTAAGCATTCATTAATGACTGCATCAATCCAGTCTTGATTGTCGGTTTTACGTTGTAATTTTTTTAATAACTCAGCTTGGCTATGATCTCGACGGGATAGATGCCAAAAAGCACTACGACGTACGCCTTCAATATCCTTTGCTATCTTAATGGGTTTATTAGCAAACATAATTGACTCACTTAAGTGTGTTTATATACAGTATAACGTTGTTGTGTGGAAAATTATACGCGCTTGTTTAGATGACATAAAATCAATGCCATCAAAGGACTTGTATTGCCAAAAGATCCCCCTATAATATGCGACCCCATTTGGGATAAATAATAAGCGGGTTCCCTCACCCCGTTGTCATATATAAAAAGGTACAATATGTTATCACTTTCAAACACGCAAATTCGCCGTGCTATTACGCTATTGGTTGGATTTCACATCATTATAGTTTGTGCTAGTAATTACCTAGTTCAGCTACCTTTTACTTTATTCGGTTGGCATACAACTTGGGGCGCATTTAGTTTCCCTTTTGTATATTTAGCAACAGATTTAACAGTAAGAATCTTTGGTCAGAAAGATGCTCGTCGCATCATTTTTAAAGCAATGTTACCCGCATTGATAGTGTCCTACGTGATCGGTGTTTTATTCCATCAAGGCGTATTTCAAGGTATGGACGCACTGGCTGAATATAATAGCTTTGTATTGAGGATTGCAGGGGCAAGTTTTGCTGCGTATCTTTTTGGACAGCTTTTAGATATTAAGGTATTTGCAAATCTGCGTTTAACTAAAAGCTGGTGGGTTGCACCTACTGCATCAACTTTATTAGGTAACCTACTTGATACCCTAGTCTTCTTCTCACTCGCCTTCTATGCATCAACGGACAGCTTCATGGCTGAAAATTGGCCTGAGATTGCAATGGTGGATTATGGGTTTAAACTATTAGTTAGTTTGTGTTTATTCCTACCTGCCTATGGTGTGCTATTAAAAATATTAGAGAAGCGGATCATCAAATTACCTGCACAATCAGCCATTGCATAAAAATCGTTAAGGTTTAGCAAGGTTTTACTCTGAATTTAGTTATAGATTCAGAGTAAAACATCAGAGGTTCAAAGGGAGAGCCTCTTGATGTTTATACTCACTCTATTTTTCTACTTTACTGAAAGACGTAATAAATCCACTATTCAATCAAGAGACTATTTAATTAAGCCCCTATTTAACTTAGCCTCTATTCAACTAGGTCGCTATCTAAATATGCTCTTAAGCAGAATATCTATTTTCTAGTTCTTGCCAATCTTCATCTAACCAACTATCTGGTTTTGGCCAATGTTCTGGTGGTAATGTTAGAGCGAAGTGTTTGATATCACTTAATCGCTCACCTTCAAAAATATTATCGAGTACTAATAATGACTGAGGTGCAGTAATAATCGTTATGTTATCGCTTGGTTTTAGCAAAGTACTAGGATCAATTTGATCCTGTTGACTTTGATAGTCATAAATAACTCTGATCAGATTGGCTTTACAATTAATATCAGGGCTTTGTGTATCTGAGTTTGATTGTAATAATAAAAAATACAGCAACCCGCCATGTTCTGGTTCTTTAAAACATTTAACTGCCATCACTTGAAATGATTCTTTGCACACTTGTTGTGCTTTTATATCTGCATTTACTAATGTATATAAACTATCTGATTCAGCTAACCACTTTCTCGTTGAATTAATAGCAAAGATGGCAGCTAATACGATGGCGGTTGGGAATATAAAGGCTGCATACTGGCTACTTATTCCGATATCCAAAGGACTAAAACTAGCCAGTAATAAGCTAGATACGAACCAAAGGATACAAAAAGCAGCGAGAGAAAATACCCAAAACACTGCTGTATTTAATGCGGCTTTCAAGTAACGCTTTTGTGGAACGGGTAAAGTACTGAGAATGTCAGTTAATTGCTTGTGCTCGTGTGTTGATATTTTTTGTAGTGTTTTATTTTGCGTTAGCACGTAACTTCTTCCGTGAAAGGAGAGAGGCTTTGATCGCCTCTCTTGAATTTATTTATTGTCTTTATTGTTTTTTTTATCTTTTGTTTCATCACGTACAAACTTGATCTCAGAAAAACCCATACGTTCAAATTCATTTGCACGATAATTTTTCATTATTCCTTGGCCACGCGAGCTCATTTCTAGCTGTTTTTCCATTGCCCAAAATGATTTTAAATCAACACCTTCTGCCGCTGCAACCGCTTCAAAAATATCAAAGTGTTGGCTAAAAGAAAATGAGATTGTTTTTTTGGTGCCTTGGTAAAAATAGGTGACTTGACGTGCCATAGAATTGTTCCAATAAATAAAAAATGAAGATTTTAGCACAGCTTGAAGTGTTGCTATAACTACCTTTTTCGATTTAATCAAATTACTTTTTTTAATAAATTTGAGCTAAGACTCTGAAAAGCCGTTAATAACCCGTATTTTTGTCATTTTGTATTAATTTATTGGTGTAAAATTAAAGTAACAATAAAATTAATTATCCAGAGAAGGGGTGTGCTAAAAAACACATTTCTTTCAACTTAAAGGTCAACTATGTCGCTTAACCTCTCACACAATAACTTAATGTCTTTAGCTGATTATACTTTTAAAAAGTATGCATCGAACACCTTTGTGACAAATGTAGGAGAAGAAGGATTCACCTATCAGCAAGCAGGAGAAAAAGTTATTCAACTGCAAGCAATGTTCAAAGATTTAGGGATAAAACAAGGCGATAAGGTAGCGATATGCAGTGAAAATATGCCACATTGGGGCATAGTTTACCTCGCAATAACTGCAATGGGAGTTATTGCTGTTCCTATTTTGCCAGATTTTCATAGTAATGAAATTCATCACATTATTAAACATTCGCAGGTGCAAGCTATTTTTGTTTCAAACAAAATATGTACACGTCTTAATGAAGATGACTTTAGTTCTAGTCTTTCTTATGTTTTTTCACTAGAAACATTAGATATATTGGAGGATAAAACGCCTAAGCATTCAGATTTGTTTATTAAAGGCGCAGAAACTATTGCGCAGATGAAAGATAAAGCCATACAGTTTGCAAAGCAGAAAAAGCTCTTAAAAATGAGTGAAATTGATAATTCGTTAACCATCAATCCAAACGATGTTGCAGTTATCATTTACACTTCAGGCACAACCGGACAATCAAAAGGTGTGATGTTAAGTCATTACAATTTAATGGCGCAGTTGTATCAAGCTAATACCTTAGCGGATATTATTGAAACAGATCGATTTTTATCGATATTGCCATTAGCGCATACTTTTGAATGTTCAGTTGGACTTTTAGTACCTTTTGCAAACGGCGCTTCGGTACATTACATCAACAAAGTACCTTCACCAAAGATCATCTTGGCGGCAATGCAGCAAGTTAAACCAACATGTATGTTGAGTGTGCCATTAGTCATTGAAAAAATTTATAAAAGCAAAGTTATCGCCGAAATCAATAAGAGTAAAGTAACAAAATTTATGTATGAAAATATTAGCTTTGTACGTAAACAATTAAATAAAATTGCCGGTAAAAAATTGATGCAAAGCTTTGGCGGAGAAATTAAATTCTTTGGTATTGGTGGTGCTAAGTTATCAAAGTTTGTTGAACAATTTCTCTTAGAAGCTAATTTCCCTTATGCGATAGGTTACGGTTTGACTGAAACTGCGCCTATTATCGCTGGGGCCATTCCAGGTAAAACTCGCATCGGCACAACCGGCGTTTTTGCTCCAGAAATAGAATATCGCTTTGCAAAACAAAACGAGCAGGATCGAGATGGCGAATTACATGTGCGCGGACCTAATGTGATGCTCGGGTATTATAAAGAGAAGGAGCGTACTGAAGAGGTGTTAGATAGCGAAGGATGGTTTAATACGGGAGATCTAGGTTATGTTGATGATATGGGCATTTTAACTATTAGCGGGCGTAGTAAAAATGTGATTATCGGTGCGAGTGGTGAAAATATTTACCCTGAATCGGTTGAGTCTGTGATTGAACAGCATCCTTTAGTTATTGATTCGATGGTCTACGAAGTAGATAAAAAGTTAGTGGCGAAAATTTATATTGATTATGACCTGTTCGATGAACAGCATAATTTAAAAACACAAAGTGATTTTGATTTACATAAAGATATTGTGTCTTTATTGGAAAGCATTAGAAATGAGGCAAATGAAAGCTTAGCTTCGTTTTCTAAAATCAGTTCAGTAGTTGAACAGGCTGAGCCTTTTATTAAAACACCGACAAAAAAAATTAAACGCTATTTACATATGTAACTTATTAGTAAGCTTATGATACTAAAGCAGAACAACCAGCTATCGTTAAAGTATTGAAAGAAGGGGCTGTTACCATTTTTGAAGATATTCAATGGAGCTTTATTAACAATAAAAAGCAGTATATTCAATTTGAACGGTATTCTGCTTAGATTACTTTTTGACTAAATAACCGTATAAAGTGAGGTGTATAGCATCTTCCTGAAGTAATTATTATAACAATCCTTAAACTGATTTAAATCAAAGTCTATTTTTAGCTTCTTAACTACATTAACTATCAAGACATTTAATTATTAGTTAATTTAGGAGGTAATAATGGATTTTTTCTCTATGTTGTTGAATGACCCTATTGTTGGTGCTGGCGTTGCGGTTATCGCAGGGACTTGTTTAATTGTGGGCTATATTGCTTATTATTTTATTAAAAACATCATTAAAGCAGGTCCTCGTGAATAGACTATTAGATGCCTAATATACTGTGATCTTGTTTAAAAGCTAAAGGTCATAGGTAAATATGTTGTTAAAGGTCATAGGCTGACAACAATTAAATTATATCGACTTGTGACTAGTTCAAATACTAAAGCGTATATGTAAGTTCATTACATTGCTGGTTATTCGTTAACCTCGCATCGTTAGCCCTGTAATATTTTTATAATGGGGCTACCTAGTCAGTCACAGCTAGTTAATAAATGTACCTTGAATTTTGATACCCGATCATAACATTTTCTTCTGTACTTTAATCTGCTTAGTATTTTTGAACAAACTGCTATAAAAAATATTTTGAAATAATCGTTTAACCTCAACATAAATGCATCCATTTCGATCTGATTTGCTATCATAGCGAAGTTTTAATAATCAGAGATAAATAACATGGCTAACACTGCATCCGCATTACATATTCTAGTAAAACACCAAGAGAAAGCTGAAGATATTCTTGCTCAATTAAAAAAAGGGGCAAAATTTCAGACTTTAGCAAAAAAATATTCAACCTGTCCTTCGGGTAAAAAAGGGGGAGATTTAGGTGAGTTTAAAAAAGGGCAAATGGTACCTGCTTTCGATAAAGTCTGTTTTAGTGCTGAATTGATCACTCCTCACTTAGTAAAAACAAAATTCGGCTGGCATATCATAAAGGTCTTATATCGAACCTGAATATTTGGATTTTGACTCGGTAAATAATAAGTGGGGTTATTAAACATTGCAGTACTCAATAACTCCATTAATTTTTATTAATATTAACGTTATTTTTAAATTTATTGATATTACTTTGGTGTTAATAAAGCAGTTAAAATATATGTTTTATATGCCTTTTATTTGTCTTCGCTCGGATATGAAAATATAGTCGCAAGTATAATATATCTCTTTATGAGTATTTTTTAAGGCCCGTATTGATTGATGTTTGCCACTAGATAAGCAATAGCGTTTGAAAAATCACATTATTCATTATTTTTTTAAGATATTGATTTGTTTTGTGGTTTTTTTTTTGATTTTCTTTAAAGTGGATGTCAGAATCTAGCCATTAAAGATGGAAGTTTATTATTAAATGGTTAAATAGATAACGTCATTTTAAGCGCATTAATTTCTTTTTTCCTAGTAGGTAAATACTTCATAAATATGAATAACCATGATATTTTAGGGACAAATGACTCTTGGTCACAAAAAGCAATTCGTAGGCAATTTAAGCTACTATCATTAAAAATTCACCCTGATAAATCGGGCACTAGTGAATTATTTAAAATAGTACATATAGCTTATAAAAATATCACCAGCGGGAAAGGTAATGAACATTTCGTTTATTTACCTTCTGAGGTGATTGTTGTTGATGAAGAAAAACTAGACGCAGAGTCTTTACGTATAAAAGTCCATCAGTTACTTGAAGACATCAAAATTAAAACAGATTGTTTAACAGAAGCCAATGCTGAAATCCGTAAACTAACTGCTGATTCTGATGTTGCTAAAGTCGCAAAGCAACTTAAGTTTGTATTAACAACGTTATTTATTGTGATGGTTTGTGGCTCGATCCTGCTAATGACATCATTAAATGAAGAAGAAGATTCAATCCTACCTACGCCTCGATTCTTTATTAGCTCAATGCCCGAAACATTACCGGTAAAACCTAAAATATTATTAAAGGCTAAAACTCGTAGCTGGAAGAATGTGCCAGGGTATTCTAAATCTAGTGACTTTGGTGAGTTTATTTTGATCACTGAGTTAGGCATTCCAACCTTGATGTTTCAAGTTGATAAGTCGCTTTATAATAACGAGCAAAGAGCTATGTTACGCAATGAAAAGCACGGTTCTTGTGAAGCTGCATTGAGCGTCAATAACTATCAACGTGTAGGGCTAATTAACCCCTTTGCAAGAGCAACGATAGATGAGAACTTTATTTTTTCTATTTGGTTATTTGATAGTGTTGATTTAGCCATGTTTAAAGACTTTGAAGTATTAACGCTAATATGTGATGACATAAAATACAGCGCTCATTTAAAACTCGCTAAATAATAGTTAATCGCTCGTAAGGTTATCATCTTTTGTTTTGCCTGATCTGTGAGTGGGCGACTGGCAGAATGTTTATTGGTTATTAACGGGTATAGCCTGTCTTTGCTATAGATTGAGGAAGCTGAAATGATTTATGTGGTTGCACAATTTATACTCTTGGCTTTTATTGCCTGGCCGATCGCAAGCTTAAAGCTATCGATGTTAGGATTACTGCTTATTTTGTGCGCTATGTTAATTGCACTTTCTGCTTTAATCACCAACCGTCCTGGAAACTTTAATGTTCGTCCAGATCCAAAATTAACTGGTACGTTAATCGTTCATGGGCCTTACCGATATATCCGTCATCCTATGTATACCTCACTATTTTTTGGTGGATTAGGAATACTGTGTTTTCAGTTTAGTGAATACAAACTGATCGCATGGTTACTATTGATTATTGTGCTGTGCCTTAAAGCCCGCTACGAAGAAAAAGCTTTATCTCTGCATCATCCTGAATATCCTGCTTATCAAAAAAAATCCAAGGCATTTATTCCTTGGATTTGGTGATTAGTAGGCAATGCTAATAGGCTATCTGTTTTTAAGTAACGAAAATCTAAGTTATTTTATAATTTCACCTTAACTTAATATAACTTCATCAAAGCTTTAGTTTAACTGTTGGTGCAGACTGGCGTAATACTGATCATTTGCTAATAGTTCTTTATGTTTTCCAGAAATACGTAATAAGCCATCTTCCATTAAATATATTCGATCCATTTTTTCTATTGCTGTTAGTCGATGACTGATCATTAATAGTGTTTTATCTTTAGCAAATTCAAATAAAAGCGATAAAATTTCTCGCTCTGTACGCTTGTCTAAACCTTCTGTCGGTTCATCCAGTAACAGCAATGGTGCATTACGTAATAACACGCGTGCAACGCCAATTCTTCGTTGTTCGCCGCCAGATAGTTGTCTTCCACCTTCACCTATCCATGCATCAAGTGGAGACTCTCCCTGTGTTAATGCAGATAATCCAACTTTTTCAAGCACTGCTAATAACTGTTTGTCGTTGTTTATTTGCGCTTCAGCCTGCTGTTTGTAGGTATCAAATTTAATGGTCTCTACTTGTGCCAGCGTTAAATTTTCTCTGAGGGTACCGGTAAATAAATAAATACGCTGACTTACTATTGAAAGGCCGCTGCTTAAAGCCTGTTGGCTGTATTGTTTAACATCGACACCATCGATCAATAGATGCCCTGAATTCGCTTCCCATTCACGTGTGATCAAAGCTAATAGACTTGATTTACCACAACCCGTTTGGCCTAGTAATGCGATTTTTTCGCCGGCATTAATGGTTAGTGAGATACCTTTTAGTACAGCTTGATCTACCTTTTTATCTGCGCTTTTTTCAGTGCAGTGATCCATATTTTGATAAGAAAAAACAATATCTCTCAAATCCAAAGCACCTTTATTGATAATACTGGTATGTTGATTATTAAAAACGATATCAGGCGTTTGTTGCACTAAGTCATTAACCCGTTTGCCTGCATCAACACAGGAAGAAAGGTGTTGAAAAGCACCGGCAATAGGCATTAACATTTCAATACAAGCTAATACCATAAACGTTACCATCGCTAACATGGCGCCTGGAGGTTGATGCTCGCCCACACCGGAAGCGGCCACATAAAGTACCATTAACATCACAAAACCATGGCATAAGATTAATGCTGCTTGACTCAATGCAGTTATATTAGCCATCGCACGTTGACTATTCAATAATGCAGCTTCTGATTGTGCTAATTTATCGCGAAAACGCTGCTCTACTCCAAATAATGAAATTTCCGCAAGACCTTGTACAAATTCAAGTATTTGAATGCGTAATAGACGCTTACTTTGTAGTTGTTTGATACCTGGCGCTCGTCCGAGAAAATAAAAACACCAAGGTAATATTAACCAGATTAATAATAAGCTACCACAGATTAAAAGTGCTAGTTCTGCGTCTATCCAAGCAACAAAAAAGTATAAACAAAGCAGCATCAATAGGGCTGCAAATAGAGGCGTTATTAAACGTAGGTAAAGGTGGTCTAGTGTATCTATATCAGCGACTAAGCGATTTAACAACTCACCTTGTCGTAACCCCTGCATATTTCTGGCACTAAGTGGCATCACTTTTTTCCAAGCCCAAACCCTAAGTTGAGTCAATAACTTGAAAGTTGCTTCATGGGTGGCTAATCGCTCACCATAGCGGCTTGCTGTTCTCGCTATAGAAAGAAAGCGAACTCCGCCACTAGGAGTTAAATAGTTAAACGTTTGCGTAGCGAGTAATGTTAAACCTGCTACCGCTGAGGCAGATAAAAACCAACCTGATAGAGACAATAAACCGATACCTGCCATCAAAGAAGTAATGCTCAATAGCAAACCAATCGACATCATAAACCACTGATGTTTGAATAATTTTATAAAAGGAAGTAACGTTTTCATACGTCTTGCTCCTTCTCATTTTCCGTTATAAATTCAGATTGATCACTTTGCATTTGTTTAAACAATCCATTTTCATGAGTCAATAAATCAATATTACCTTGTTGCACAATTTTGCCTTTATCAAGTACCAATATAGTATCCATTTTAGTTAGTTGATCTATACGATGGGTCACCATCAAACAACTTACTCCTTGCATGGCTTCGGCTAGAGAAGCAAGTACAGCATTTTCGCTAGGCCTATCTAGACTAGCAGTTGGTTCATCAAGTAAGAATAATGAAGCCTGCTGACCTAAAGCACGTGCTAAGGCAATTCGTTGCGCTTGACCCACAGAAACACCGGCCATTTGTTCACCAATAGGGTAATTTAAACCTAATGGTTGTTGTTCAACGAAATCGAGTATTTTAGCTTTTGATAGCAGTGTTTTTATCTTGTCATCACTCATATTAGGATCTGCTAAAGCAACATTATCACGTACACTACCGTGAAATAGTTGAGGCTCTTGGCCAAGCCAAGCGAGATTTGAGCGCCAATTTTTGACAGTTAAAAGATTTAACTCAATGCCATTGACTGTGAGCGAACCTTGGTAAGGTAAAAAACCAAGTAAAGCATTCAGCAAACTACTTTTACCTGCGCCGCTAGGGCCAACCACTGCGATATGTTGACCTGCTTCGAGTTCAAATGAGATGGGGCCAACTAGGGTAGCGCCAGAGTGGCTTTTAACAATTAAATCAGAGGCAATTAGTGTAATGCCTTGTTGGCTATTGACTGTCTTAGCCCCCGCATTATTGTGTGGTTGTGTTACTATATTTTGCTTAACATCATCGTGCTCGTTGTCGGTTGTGAATGTATTGCTGTTATCCACCTCAACTTGATATTCAAGAAGTGCCTTTAATTCTTCTGCAGCACCAATTGCCTGGGCCTTAGCATGGTAATGTGTGCCCATGTCACGAAGAGGTTGGTAGAATTCAGGCGCAAGCATTAATACAAACATACCTACAAATAAACTTACGCCTGCGTTATAGTCACCAAAATCGAGTTCACCTAAAAAGCTGAAGCCAAAATAGATTGCTAACACTGCAATTGAAACGGCTGCAAAAAACTCTAACACCGCTGAACTTAAAAAAGCCAAGCGTAATACTGCCATGGTTTTTTTACGAAAGGTTTCAGATGCCGCTTCTATCTCTTTACCCTCAGCATTACCCCTATTAAACAACTTTAACGTATTTAATCCTTTTAGACGGTCCATAAAATGACCACTTAATTGTGATAATGCTTTAAAGTTTTTACGGTTTGCATCGGCAGCGCCAGTCCCCACTAGAATCATAAAAATAGGAATTAAAGGTGCTGTACAAAATAAGATCAAACCTGCTGCCCAGTTTAAAGGAAATACAACCACTAAAATGGTCAAAGGGATAAACCCAGCGAGTAACATTTGTGGTAAGTAACGGGCGTAAAAGTCGTGTAAATCTTCAACCTGTTCAAGCACTATACTTGCCCAACTGCCGGCAGGTTTACCTTTGACAAATGCAGGACCTAATTCACTTATTTTATCTAAAACAGCAGCACGGATCTGTAAACGCAATCGCTTACCCGCTTCAAAACTGCAACGCTCACGGGCAAAAGCTAACAAGGCTCGTATTGGAATTAATACTAATAGACATAAAAACTCCGTACTGAATGCAGACTTGGGTAAGTCGTTAATAATGATCCCATGCAAAATGGTAGAGATTAGGTAAGCTTGTAAAATCAGTGAAAAGCCAGTTAATAGACCAAACAATACGGTCAAATTTAGGAAAAAACCGCAGGCATTCTTTTGTTTTTTTAACCATGCAGTAAGCTGTTTTTCTAAGGGTTTATTCATCTTGTTCCTGATGTTTATAAGTAATAGTAAGTGAGGAATCGTTATTATTTACTGATTAAAGTATTCGCATAGTTTATCAATCAGTGTGTTTTTATGGTAGCTGTCGTGACTCTATATTATTCAATAATTTAGCAAGTAGTTTATCTAACAATGCTATTTCTTCAGCTGTGAATCCGGTTAATAACTGTTGCTGTATATTTTGTAATTCCATTACTGATTGGTCAACTATATCAAGCCCTTGCTCGGTCAATCGAATCATACAAATACGCTTGTCATCGTCACAATTAATGCGCGTTATGATCCCTTTGGACTCTAATCTTTTCATTGCTTTAGTTAAACCACCCCAGCTAAATAACATGTAGTTGCATAATTCAGAGGGTTTTAATTCATAAGGAGGGCTACTTTTACTGCGCCTGATTGCGGTAATTAAATGAAAATCACTGGTTAATAAACCGCGATCACTCATTGATTTACTAATATGACTATCAATGTTTTTTGCGATCCTCTCTACCCGAGGAAAAAGTAAATAAAGGCCTTGAAAGGCATTTGACCAATTTTTTTCCATCAAGCGAATAAAGTTATCAAACTGTAATTGTGTATGTGGCATAAAATTCCCTATATTTGTTTGTACAATACCTTTCTAGAGAGGTATATTCAATTAATACCTTTCCAGAAAGGTAATGGTTAAAGTGGATTATCTTCATCAACAAGAAGTTGATTTTTTACGCTAAATTTAATCATTAACTATTAATCTATTAAATCTAAGAAATGGAGATAATCATGACCAATAAGCATAAATTAACGATGACAAATGGTGCCCCCGTTGCAGATAATCAAAATGCACAAACGGCTGGTCCACGCGGGCCAATGTTATTACAAGACCTCTGGTTCTTAGAGAAATTAGCGCACTTTGATAGAGAAGTGATTCCTGAAAGACGTATGCATGCAAAGGGCTCTGGTGCCTATGGCACGTTTACTGTGACACACGATATAACGCAATATACAAAAGCAAATATTTTCTCTGAAGTCGGTCAACAAACTGATCTTTTTATTCGATTTTCAACCGTAGCGGGTGAACGTGGTGCAGCTGATGCTGAACGCGATATTCGCGGTTTTGCGATCAAGTTTTATACACAAGAAGGCAATTGGGATCTAGTCGGTAATAATACGCCGGTTTTCTTTTTACGTGACCCATTGAAATTTCCTGATTTAAACCATGCAGTAAAAAGGGATCCTCGTACCAATCTTCGTAATGCCAATACCAACTGGGATTTTTGGTCTTTATTGCCTGAAGCACTTCATCAAGTGACTGTTGTCATGAGTGACCGTGGTATCCCGAGTAGTTATCGTCATATGCATGGTTTTGGTAGCCATACATTTAGTTTTATTAATGCAGATAACGAACGTTTCTGGGTTAAGTTTCATTTACAGACACAACAGGGTATTAAAAATTTAACTGACCAAGAAGCTGAAGCATTAGTTGGAAAAAATCGTGAAAGTCATCAACAAGATTTATACGAAGCAATAGAACAAGGTGATTTTCCTAAATGGAATGTCAAAGTTCAAATAATGCCAGAGAAAGAGGCTGATACCTATCAAGTACATCCTTTTGATCTTACTAAAGTATGGCCACACGATGATTATCCGTTAATTGATGTAGGTGTGATGGAGCTTAATCGTAATCCTGATAATTATTTTGCTGAAGTCGAGCAAGCAGCATTTAACCCTGCCAACTTTGTACCTGGCATCAGTTATTCACCAGATAAAATGTTACAGGGACGTTTATTTTCATATGGTGATGCGCAACGTTATCGTCTAGGTGTTAATCACATGCATATTCCAGTCAATCAACCTCGTTGTCCAGTTAATTCATATCATCGTGATGGCGCAATGCGTGTTGATGGTAACTATGGCAGTACCAAAGCTTATGAGCCTAACAATTTAGGATTATGGCAACAGCAGGAAGAGCAAAAAGAACCTAAGTTAGCGATTAATGGTGATGCTTATAATTGGGATTTCCGAGAAGATGACAGCGATTATTATAGCCAACCCGGTAAGTTGTTCAATTTAATGACTGCGCAACAACAACAAGTATTATTTGAAAATACAGCAAGAAGTATTGGTCCTGCTTCAATTGAAGTTAAACACCGTCATATTGCAAACTGTTACAAAGCAGACCCTGCTTATGGTCAAGGTGTTGCTAACGCATTAGACATTGATTTGAAAAGTATTGACTTGTAAAAAATTTACTTTTAAGTGATTTGCTTCTTAATAAGTTGCTTATATACAAAGATTTATAATTGTAACAAACAATAAAAGTGAATTAACTGTTGCAGGCCTAATTTTGTGGTGACGGGTCTGCTCAGCTATTCAATTTTCTTATTAATTGAATAAAGGAAAAAATGAAAACCTGGAAAGCATACAAAGAAACCTATCGTACCGAGTCGACTATTTTTGATTTTGCTAGAATAGGTGATTTAAGAGGTTATGCAGATCTTTTAATGCGAGATAATGCTTTGGATCTTAATGCGACCAACGGTCGTGGTTATTCAGCTCTAATGTTATCTGTTTACAATGGTGAAAAAGATTTTTGTGAAGCTCTTTTGCGTTCCGGAGCAGATGTTAATTCTACTGATAGTATGGGGAATACAGTTTTGATGGGCGCCGCCTACAAAGGAGATATTGAAACATTATTGCTTCTTTTAGAGTTTGGAGCAGACATCAGCCTTAAAAATAAAACCAACATGAATGTAAGAGATTGGGCTGTTATGTTCGGCCGTCATCATATAATCACTTTTTTAGATCAACATTATCCTACCCAGCACGGGGCTTCAAAACTCATTAATAGTTGGCGATTTATTAAACTGGGTATGATCTTAATGCTTGATAAGCTGAAGCGTAAATTTGCACCTTAAGGTCTTTTGGGAATGAATTAAAAACGATGCCACCATCAATGTTAATGTTGATGAATTATAATCCTGCTCTGATAAACTGACTACAAACTATACCCCGTACTATTCAAGCTAACGACTGAATAAAGCATCTCGATTGGTAATGGGTATGTACAATGACTTCGACGTAACTTCTCAGTATTGATAAATTTACTTTTTTACTAAATGGGTGACAGATGAATTTAAATAATAAAAAAATAAAGGTGTGGGATTTTTCAACACGTTTTTTCCATTGGGCAATGGTTTTATTATTAGTAGGTCTTTGGTGGACTGCTGAAAATGGTGAGATGCAATGGCATCAAATTTGCGCCTATTTATTAATGACTTTAATTCTTTTTAGATTGATATGGGGATTTTGGGGAAGTGAAACCGCTTTATTCAAACAGTTTATCGTATCGCCAAAACAAGTTATTAGTTACACATTAAAAGAACCAAAACCAAAGACGCTTGGACACAACCCTTTAGGTGGTTATATGGTGGTGGTGTTGCTCAGTTTGATTGCGCTACAGCTAGGCACTGGTTTATTTGCTACGGATGAAATTTTTACAGAAGGGCCCTTGGTATCTTTAGTCTCTTCTGATACTGCTAATTGGTTAACTTGGGTACATAAGAACAATTTTAATATCATCATTGCGATGGCAGCGGTGCATATTCTAGCTGTAGTAGTACATTTGTTGAAAGGTGAAAATTTAATTAATGCAATGTTTACAGGGTACAAAGAGCTCAGTGGACATAAAAAAAATGCTAGCGATAAAGATTTAACAGATAGTACAGATGCTCCTAAACTGCGTTCTCAACTAGTTGCATTGGTCATTGTTGCGATTATTTTTGCATTGGTGTGGTTTTATTTATTAGCGCCTGTGGTGAGTTTTTTATAACCTTATTAAATACCCATTAAGTAAATACTTAATGGGTATTTTGATATTTTTTGTATGACTTAGATTCAAATAATAAGTGCATAGCTTGTAAATCTTACCTTAATCTTCTTTGTAAACTTTGTGGCAGCCTTTACAACTTTTACCTGTATCAACAAAAGCTGCTTTGATGGCATTTTTGTCATTAGATTTAGCGGCGATGGCTAAAGCTGCTGCATTGTCTTTAAAAGCATTCATTTTACTATCAAAATCTGCCTTATCCTGCCAAATTTCAGCAAGTGCCGCCGTATCTCCTTTATCTGAACCATCAACAAAAGCTTCATGTGGCAATTTAGATAGTGCAGCCACATTTTCAGCACGTATGTTGAATTGGGCTTGATCAAAAGGCTTCTCACCTTTTAACATCGCACCCATTTCACCAAAGTTAAATGAAATTAATCCATAGGCAGCTTGACGATATTTGATTGCGTCTTCTGCTTTTTCAAAATCATTTGCAAATACAGCGGGGATAATCATTGCAGTTGCCGTAATGGCGAGTAATATTTTCTTCATCATCATCTACCTTCACTTATGTTATAGGGGGGGCTTTAAAATATTGATATGCAGAGCAGTCATCACTTGTTTAAGGTATTGTTTTCAACATCATGAATACGCTACTTAATCATTCTATTGAGTATCCATTAAATATGTCAACTATTGAACATAATTTAAGTATTATTTTTTGATAATTTGTCGCATGACTTTAAGTTGTCAGTAAGGCAATAGTAAAAGATATCTTTTATTTCAGCGTTATTTTTAAGTTACATTACTTTTTCTTGTAAAATTTATCTCTATTTAATGGCATTGTGTAGCATCATTGCAGTTGGATTAACCCGTAAATTGTGACCTTGGCTGTACCTAAGTTATTAATGCAGGGGGGATTGTGAGTAATATATTGATTTAAAATATTAGATTGATATCGTTATCAATAAATAGCTATATTTTATACACTTTACTGCTCGTTTGTTTATTCTAATCATTTGCTAAGTTAAAGGCCGATTATGAAACTTTATATTCCATTACTATTATGTTTTTTCTCTCTTCATGTTTCTGCCGCCCAAAAAGGGGTGACGGAAGAAGGTGATGTTGTTATTTTGAATGACGATGGAACTTGGTTTTATGAACAGGATAATGTAACTGAAGAACTCGAAATAAAGACCAATCCTGGGGTATTTAATACACCTAAGACTTCAAATTTTGTTTTAAAAAGTAAAAAAAATAATGCCACCTTTGCAATTAACAGTAAAAAATGGACTTTTGAAAAAAGTTCAAATGATGATGCTGCTATCGAATACAGCTTAACCCTTAAAGCAGGGGATTTGTATGCGAGAGTGATCACTGAACGGATTCAAATTAATACTAAAGAATTAACCGAAATAGCGTTAGATAACGCTAAAGATGTTGCTCCTAATACCAAAGTGATCAAAAAAGAATATCGTATTGTTAATGGCAAAAAAATGATTTATATGGAAATGGTTGGCACCATGAAAGGCATTGACTTTCAATACCTTGGCTATTATTACTCAGATACTTCCGGTTCTACCCAATATGTCACCTTTACCGGCGCGAGTTTAGTGGAAAAATACAGGAATGAGGTTGATGATCTGTTAAATGGTTTTGTTATGGAATAGCCGAATAATGTTTAAAAGTAGAAGAAATCGTAAGCTTATCCCTTGTGATTTCTTGTTCTATTTATCGATTACTATCGTTGAAATAATAACTTAGTTACTTTCAAATATTCATTAAAACGACAGACCACTTTAAAAATGTTATTTACTCATCATTAATAAATTCTTTTATATAATAATGCTATGCATTTTAATTACTTGGGGACATTATTCCAAGTAATGGTCAAACATGAATTGTTGGCATGCTATTTCCCACTATTATTAGCAGCAACTTCATATCTTAAAATTTAACACTTAAGGAACCCGAGTAGATGATGACATTAACTGCTTTGCAAATCCGCGTTATTGGAGTGATGCTTGAAAAGGAGAAAACCACACCGGAACAATATCCATTGTCGTTAAACTCATTAACTAATGGCTGTAACCAAAAGAGTAACCGAGATCCCGTATTAACTCTTTCTGAAACAGAAGTACAAAATGTTGTTGATGAATTAATAGAACTAAATCAATTAATGGTAGATAGCGGTGCACATGGGCGTGTCAATAAATACAAGCATCGCTTCTGCAATACTACCTTTGGTAATTTACAATTAACAGACCAACAAAAGGCAATACTTTGCGTGTTATTTCTTCGTGGTCCTCAGACACCAGGAGAACTGCGCACCAGAACGCAACGTTTGGCTGAGTTTGATAACGTCAGTGAAGTTGAAGCAGCGCTTGAACAATTACTAGTATTAAATGAGCAACCTAAAGTACAAAAATTACCGAGAGAAGCAGGGAAAAGAGAATCGAGGTATATGCATCTCTTTTCTGATCATGAACATCAAGACGATGATCTTGATATACAGCAGGGCACACAATCATTACAGAATAATTTACCGGCAGAAAATGTTGCAGAACAAGATAAACTCGAATCTCGAGTGGTGTTGTTAGAGAAAGAAGTTGAGCAATTAAAAACGCAATTAGCTCAACTTTTTGAGAAAATATCTAACTAAAGTGATCTCGGCGATTAAAGTTAATATAACAATAGAGCCTGTCACTAATCAGTCAGTAGCCTAAGTTTAATTTAGACTAGGCTACTGACGGATTGAAGTGTTTGGGTTAGTTGAGATTACTCTTTTTCATCATTAATATGTTCTTTCATTGCTAATCTCATCTCTTGTTCTAATGATACAAACAACTCAATATAGTTGTTAAATAGATAACTTTCTTTGCCCGCATCATTCCAAGCTTTACGCAAATCTTCATGATGATCTAGTTCCGTTTGATAATAAAGCGATTTAGCCTTTTCCGCTTTCTTTTCATCAAAGCCCAACACTTGTAATGATCTCTTACTCATTTCTAATGCGGTAAAGTAGGACTCTATAAACACGTGATCTGCACCTGCTGCTTCTAAAAGATAACCATGACCACGGTCATAGGCTCGAGCAACAATAGATAAGTGTGGATGAAATTGTTTAACGTGTTTGACTAAATGTAGTATGTTTTCTGGTCCATCAATTGCAATCACTAATAACGATGCTTCTTCAAGGCCTGCCGTATTAAGTAAGCTAGAATCTGTCGCATCACCATAATAAGCATGTATATCAATTTTTCTTACACGGTCAATCATATCTGTTGATTGATCAATCACTGTTGTTTCAAAGCCATTAGCCATGAGTAAGCGATTAATAACTTGTCCAAAACGACCGATCCCTGCAATAACAACTTGTCCTTTTTTATCAATGTTATCAGCTGGTTTTTTCTGCTGTGTCGCAACATATTTTTTAGTGACCACTTTGTCATAGAAAATAAATAGCAGTGGAGTTAAAAACATTGATAGTGTGATAACGGGTGAAAGAATAGCAACCCATTCAGGGGGTAATGCTTGGCTTTGTGATGAGAAACTTAGTACTACAAATCCAAACTCTCCGGCTTGCGCGAGACTAAGGGTTAATAACCAACCATCGGAGTTTTTAATTTTAAAAATAATTGCCAAACTAAGTAACACAGCGGCTTTTATAGCAATCACTGCTATGGTCAAACTACTAATTAATAAAAAATGTTCGGTAATCACTGCGAAACTAATACCTGCGCCCACGGTGATAAAAAATAACCCCAGTAATAATCCCTTAAAAGGTTGAATATTACTTTCTAATTCATGACGAAATTCGCTGTTAGCTAGTACAACGCCTGCTAAAAAGGTACCCAGTGCCGGAGATAAACCAACCACACTCATTAATGCGGAAATCGATATAACCAATAATAAAGCGGTGGCTGTATACAGTTCTCGAAGTCCCGATTTGGCAACCAATGTAAATAAAGGTTTCGAAATATAATGTCCAGCACCCACAATTAGAGCAATGGCAATAATAATGACGCCAGCATACTGCCAACCCGATAAGTGTTCAACTAACGAGATAGCTCCATGGTCTGAGACTAATGAAATGGTTTCTGGCATGCCAAAATAAGCGGGAATAGCTAATAACGGAATAACCGCCAGCATCGGGATAACTGCAATATCTTGAGATAATAAAATAGAAAATGCTGCTTGTCCGCCGTCGGTTTTATTCAGTGATTTCTCTGCGAAACTTTGCATAACAATCGCAGTTGATGATAATGAAAAGATAAGGGCAACTACCAAAGAAGGTTGCCATGGAAAGTCAAATGCAATGCCGAGTGAGGTGATAATGAGGGTTGTAAGACCAATTTGTAATCCCCCTAAACCAATCAGCCGACTTTTCATATTCCATAACGCTTTTGGTGAAAGCTCCAACCCGACGATAAAGAGCATCATCACGACACCAAATTCAGCAAAATGCTGGATAGTATTTGTCTCTTCGCCTGCTAAACCTGTAATGGGGCCTATGATCACTCCTGCACTGAGATAACCAAGTACCGATCCCAATCCATATCTTTTTGCTAAGAGTACGCATATTACCGCGACGAGAAGATACAGAGCTGCTTGAATAAAATATATTGTCATAATGTCAATTCTTTAAGTTGAAAGAGAGTGAGCGATATAAATTGCTCTTATTTTCTTTTAGCAATATTAATAATATAAAACGCTGATGTTTGTGATGATTAAGCATTACTGTTAATTTAGATAACTGTCAATTTAGATCGCTATCAATTTAGCTAATATGGTTTTATATAATGATTTTTATCATAGTAATATAATCAAAAAGTAACTAACAATAATTATCTTAAATTTTTTAATATTGGACAATATTGAGAATATCTTAAATTTAAGTTGTTGATGTAATTAGTTTTTAACTTGATAATGTATAATATAGGTCAATTTTATAAGATAATTCTCATATATTATAGCCTTGTCTGCTTTTTCCCTTTTAATCACATGTTTTCAACAAATAACATAATTAAAAATTGACTATTTAGCTATACTGTTTTTGAATGTTCAATTAATAAATAATAATTGAATCAGTAATTTAAAGGACTTAAATTCATGGCTTCATCGGTAGCACTACTGCAACTGTTTCAACAGTTATTCAAACGTCATTTTCGGCAGGACAAAACGTTTGATAATTATCAGTATACATTTTTAAAGAATTTTCAAGTTATCTCCAACGATGAAGATCGTAGTACTCTTTTTAATGAATGTAATAAGCAGCTATCGTTGGTTCCCAATACTTTAGAAGAAAAATTATCTGAAGGTCGATTCATTACACGCCATTCAATGCGACAATTGCAGCAAGTTACCTCGTTATCAAATTCAATTAAAAAGAAACTTAATGATATGCAAAATAACACTGCCTATAGTGTTGTTGAACATCAGGTTGAGTTAAATGACTTGATCAAAATTTATCAAAGTGCAGTGATTGAATTGAGTCAATGCTCTATGCAATCTGATTGTGATAATAAAAATGATGTCGCCTTTATCAACAAAGAGCTACAACAAGTGATCCTTGAATTGGATATAGATGAGTCTTACGTTAAAGACCTGGAAAAACTTAGAATTAAGATTTGTAATGAAGATGATCATTTCCAACTGCCATATCATTGTTTACAAGTGATTAAACTGATTATTAAAAGTACACGTGAAGAGCGAACTGCTTCTCGGCATTTTTTGTATATGTTAAATGATAATTTAAGTGAGTTTTATTCAAACTTTAGTAGGACATTAAGTAGTACTGAGGCAGGGTTTGTTCAACAAAAAGAAACTTTTATCTCCATTGAGTCAAATGCTCAACTATTAAAACAACAAAGTGAAGAGATACAAGATTTAGAACATTTACGTGCACACATTAAAAACTATGTGAGTGAAGTACAGCATGTTATTACCGCACAAGAAAAAAAGAAGGAGCAAAAGTTCCGACATAAATTTCAAAGTATGGTGAGACAAATTAAAAAATTACAAAATGAAACACAGAGTTATCAAAAAACACTTAAGCAGCAAAATAAACAATTACATGTGGATTTTTTAACAAAAATTCCTAATCGAGCAGCTTGGAGTGAACGACTAGAAATAGAAATGCTGCGTTTTAAAACCTACCAAAAACGTCTTAATATTGCGATTATTGATATTGATAATTTTAAAGAAATTAATGATAATTTTGGTCATTTAGCGGGTGATAAAGTGCTTCATGTTATTGCACAAACGTTACAAAAATCAATTCGAAAAAATGACTATATTGCCCGTTTTGGTGGCGAAGAGTTTGCACTATTACTACCCGAAATTACCGAACAACAATCTGCTTATGTATTAAATAAATTACGAGAACAAATTAAGAATATTCCCTTTAAATTTAAAAATGATCAGCTATCGATCACTGTCTCAATCGGTTATACATCATTTTGTAAATCTGATGATGCTGATCTCGCTTTTGAGCGTGCTGATAATGCATTATATCAAGCTAAGCATCAGGGTAGGGACCAAGTTGTGTTGGGAGAACCCAATATAACGGCATTTGATAAAACTCAATAAACCTATTTATAGTTAACCTCAGATCTGGATAAGCAAAGCGATACAAGACCGTTATTAACCAATAAGTAAACCTCATACGAGGTCGCTTGTTTTGCTGGTTAATCTTTTGGCTAATCAATTTTTTAACTGGTTAAGTGTTTAGCTGCTAAGCAATAAGCAGCTAAACAAGTCTCTTTTAAAACACTTACAAATTCACTACTTCAATATTAACCCTCTAAACAGATAAGTTACGAAGTACGTAGTGTAAGATGCCACCGTGTTGATAATAGCTAAACTCATTCGGTGTATCTATTCGAATACGTGCTTCAAAGCTTCGAGAACTTCCATCTTCAGCAGTGGCTGTCACTTGCACCGTTTTTTGTCCTGCACTGACCGCCGGAATAGTAAATTGTTCTTCACCCGTTAATGCTAATGAATCAGCGCTATCGTTTTCCATAAATTGTAAAGGCAATATACCCATTCCAACTAGATTAGAACGATGTATGCGTTCGTAACTTTGTGCGATAACTGCTTTAACGCCTAATAACGCAGGCCCTTTCGCCGCCCAATCACGTGAACTACCCGTGCCGTACTCTTTACCCGCTAACACAATGGAAGCAATGTTATGTTGTTGATATTGCATAGCAGCATCAAATACACTCATTTGTTCACCAGATGGCATCATGCGCGTCCAACAGCCTTCGGTACCCGGAGCCAATAAATTACGTAAACGTACATTAGCAAAAGTGCCTCGCATCATGACTTCGTGATTACCGCGTCTAGAACCATAGGAGTTAAAATCTTTTGCAGCTACACCTTCGCTTTCTAAGTAGGCTGCGGCAGGGCTATCAAGTGCAATAGAGCCCGCTGGGGATATGTGGTCTGTGGTGACACTATCACCTAGTTTTAATAAACAACGTGCATTATTAATATCGGTAATCTCTGGTACTTGGGCACTAATATTAGCAAAGAAAGGTGGGAGTTTAACGTAGGTTGAATCTGGCCAATCATATTTTTGGCTTTGTACAACGTCCAATGCTTGCCAATCTTTATTACCACTATAAACATCAGCATAACGGGATATAAACATTGAGCTATCAATGACTTTTTCCATCATCTGTTTTATTTCGTTATTATCTGGCCAAATATCTTTTAAGTAAACCGGCTTGCCATTGCTATCATTGCCCAAAGGTTCGGTAGTAATGTCTATTTGCATATTACCTGCCAATGCATAGGCAACCACTAAAGGCGGTGACGCTAAATAATTAGCTTGAATTTCGGGGTGGATACGTCCTTCAAAGTTACGGTTTCCTGATAATACGGAAGTAACGGATAAATCCCCTTGATGTATTGCGTCACTAATTTCAGTTGGTAAAGGACCTGAGTTACCAATACAGGTGGTACAGCCATAGCCTACTAATTGAAATCCGAGCGCATCTAGATCTTCATTTAAACCAGCTTTTGCTAAATAATCGGTGACTACTTGTGAACCCGGTGCCAAGCTAGTTTTAACCCAAGGTTTAACATTTAACCCAAGTTGTCTCGCTTTTCTTGCTAATAAACCCGCTGCAATTAATACCGATGGATTGGAAGTATTAGTACAACTAGTTATTGCTGCAATGACGACAGAGCCATGTTTTAAAATAAAGTCTTCACCATTATATTGACAAGCAACACCTGCACCACCATCGCTTGAAGGTAGTATAGTGGATGCTTGTCCTCCTTCACTTTCAAAACCACTTTTTGCTTGATCAGGAGCTGCTTGTTGTGGTCCTTTTTGTAATGCTAACCAATCACGATAGGCTGAGCCCGCTTGGTCCAGTGATATTCTGTCTTGAGGTCTTTTAGGGCCTGCAATAGAAGGGACGACTTGATCAAGTTGTAATGATAATCTGCTATGATAAACCGCATTTTTTTGCGACTCTACACCCCACATGTCCATGGCTTTTAAATAACCTTCTACTTGTGCAATATCTTGACTGCTACGACCGGTTAATTTTAAATAATCAATGGTTTGATGATCGATAGGGAAAATACCACAGGTAGCTCCATATTCCGGTGCCATATTGGCAATGGTTGCTCTATCAGCCAAAGTTAATTGATTGACTCCTTCACCAAAAAACTCAACAAATTTACCCACTACACCTGCAGCACGTAGCTGTTCAGTTACCGTTAATACGAGATCCGTTGCCGTCGTCCCTGCGGTTAATTTTCCGGTTAATTCAAACCCTACAATTTCAGGCAATAACATGGTGACGGGTTGGCCTAACATAGCGGCTTCAGCTTCAATGCCTCCCACTCCCCAACCCAAAACACCAAGACCATTAATCATGGTGGTATGGGAGTCTGTGCCAACTAAAGTATCAGGATAGAGTAAATTATTTTGTTCGGAATCTTTAAACACAACGCGCGCTAAATATTCGAGATTGACTTGATGTACGATACCGCGACCTGGAGGGACAACTTTAAAATTATCAAAGCTTTGTTGTCCCCAACGTAAGAACTTATAACGTTCACCATTACGTTGAAATTCCATGGCTGTATTTTGCTGTAAAGCATCGGCTTGGCCGTAGACATCTACCATTACAGAGTGGTCAATAACTAGTTCTACTGGGTTCAGCGGATTGATCTTATCTGCTTTCCCGCCCATTTTTACAATCGCATCTCGCATCGCTGCTAAATCTACAACGGCAGGTACCCCCGTAAAATCTTGAAGCACAACCCGAGAAGGAACAAAAGCGATTTCAGTATCTTGCCAGTTATCTACATCCCATTTTGCTAACGTTTCAATATCCTCTAGTTGCACAAAATCGCGATCTGCATGGCGCAGTAAATTCTCTAATAAGATTTTAGCGGAAAAGGGTAAACGCGAAAGGTCATACTTATCTTGCAAAGCATCAAAACTATAATAGTTATAAATGCTATCGTTAATTTGAAGTTGTTTTAAAGATTGTATCGATGTGGCCATGAGTAGTTCTCCATTAAAATTACATTTGATGAATAACGCTAAGTACAATAAACATACACTATCATATTCCACAATAAAATTAAGGGGGTAGCAGAAATCTGATAAACATCAATGAAATATACTTCACAAAAATTGTAATTGAGATCACTTGCTAGGATTCGCAAGCAAGAATAAGTGAGCCGCAATGAATAAGTTAAAGCATATAAATAAAGATCTATAGAATATACAAACAATAAGTTGAAATTCGTTTTTAGTCGTCTGTAGATTTTGCTTGATAAATGTTCAACAATATTTTTGAATAAATCGAGATAACACTTATTTTTTGACTTAATTGTCTGCTCTACTATCTTGGTCTCTTTAAACCTAGGTTTATTTTAAGTAGCATTGATTCTATGGAGTAGTTTTAAATAAATAATTTAATAAAACACTTATAAATAAAGTATTAAATGAACGAAGAAATTGAGAATAAGAAAAAACATAAATCATCTATTTAAAAAATAGCACATGCAAAGAAATAGATTTTGATCCATCGACTTAAAAGAGAACATAATAATGAATACAATCACTTCTAGATGCCCACATTGCCATTCAATGAATCGTTTACCCATTGATCGAATTGACGCTAACCCGAGCTGCGGGCGTTGTAAAAAAGATTTATTACAAGGTGCCCCTGTTGAAGGTACCGATGCTAATTTAGCAGCGTTGATTAATAGTGAAAAGCCGGTAGTCGTTGATTTTTGGGCCCCTTGGTGTGGTCCATGTATTAACTTTGCGCCAACATTCACTGAAGTTGCAAAACAGCAAACGTCGGTTTTATTTGTGAAAGTAGATACCGAAGACCAACAACAATTAGGCGCAAAATATAATATACGCAGTATTCCTACTTTAATGGTCTTTAAGCAGGGAAAAATGGTTGATACATTGAATGGTGCATTGCCCGCGGCACAATTCAAAACTTGGTTAGCGCAGGCTTTACTTAAATAGTTAATAGCGTTTTGAAAAGCCTATAACCTTGAAAAGTCGTACTCATGTTTCAGACTATCTTGGTATATCTTGGTATGGGGTATAGGCTATAGTTTATAAGTTATAAATAGAAGGCTAATCTTTATTGACTATTTTGAATCTATTCACCATGCAGAAATTAATGATTAACAATTCTGTGATCTCGATAAAAAATTGTGTGTTTGCACAGACTATAAACAATTATAAGTATCGGTTGATTGTATAGGGGGTGATACCTGTGTATATTAGCGATACTTTTTCGTTTTAGTGAATCATCTATTGAGCGCCAAACAGCATAAAAACGCTACTACTACGCCTGAAATCCGAGCTTTTATTCGAGCATCAGAACTGCCTACGGCGGTATTAGCTCGTCTTCTGAAAATATCTGAATCTACGGTACGTAAATGGCGTCAACGCGATACGCTTGAAGATGCTTCACATGTCCCAAAAAACTCAAAAACAACACTTACCTTGCAACAACAATATATCGTAGTGCAATTACGTACTAGATTAATGTTGTCGCTTGATCATCTGTTACAAGTCTGTCGCCAATTCATTAATGAAAACACTTCTCGTGCTGGATTACAGCGATGTTTAAAACGCCATGGTGTTTCTAAATTAGCTGATATCGATCCTGCTGGTGAATTAATTAAGTTAGAACAGCAAGTCACCGTTGCGATTCAAGACAATAACTCAGATGAAGTGATGAGTTCTGTGGTTAACCCTCAGGCTATGTTGGATGTATTAAATCAATTACGCTTGGAAGATGCCGACAGCCTAAAAAGCAGTAAACTGGCAGATCAAGCAAGAAATTCAAATACTCGTCATTTAAGCTATTCAGATGTAGTGCAAGTGAGTGTGACAACCTTGCCTGATCTTGATACAAAATCGAATAATGCAGCGAATAGAACATTAAATAAATCATTGAATAAAACAAAGCAAAAAAATATTGCCAATCAAGATAACCAACCGCGTTTGTTAATTGCACATGACCTAGAGAGTGAATGGGTATATGTAGATTTATATCAAGACGATGAAGCCGATGCCGCAAGACGCTATATGAAGTATGTTTTGCGCCATGCGCCGTTCCATATCCGCCGTTTATTAGCGGCAAATTATAATGAATTTTTAAGCCGATTTCATTTGTTAAGCGAACAGTAAACACTTAGCAAATTAATAGTAATGCTATTGGAGAAAATAATGTCAAAAAAGCAAACCACAAACCCAGCGTCGGATAAGCGACTCAACTCTCGCTTGCAAGAAACGCCGATTGCAATTGTTGGTATGGCTTCGGTTTTTGCTGAGAGTAAAAATCTTGGACAATTTTGGGATACTATCGTTAATTCTGTGAATGGCATTCAAGATGTGCCTGAGGACAGATGGGCTATCGATGATTATTATTCTGCCGATAAAAAAGAAGCGGATAAAAGTTATTGTAAACGCGGCGCTTTTTTACCCGAGATTGATTTTGATCCAATGGAATTTGGTTTACCACCGAACTTATTAGAATTAACAGATATTACACAGTTAATGGCTTTAGTGGTTGCGCGTGATGTATTAGCTGATGCCGGTGTCAGTGAAGAAAGTAGTTTTGACCGTGATAAAATGGGCATTGTATTAGGAGTAGGTGGCGGCCAAAAACAAGGCGGACAATTAATGTCTCGTCTACAAGGCCCCGTACTTGAGAAAGTTTTAAAAGCTTCAGGCCTTAGTCCAGATGATACGCAAGTTATCGTGGACAAATTTAAGAAGGCTTATATTCCCTGGGAAGAAAATTCGTTCCCCGGTATGTTAGGTAACGTTATTGCTGGCCGTATCGCGAATCGTTTTAATTTTGGTGGTACTAACTGTGTGGTTGATGCTGCTTGTGCGGGTTCTTTATCTGCGATCAAAATGGCGGTTTCAGATTTATTAGAATACCGCTCAGATATGATGTTATCAGGTGGTATTTGCTGCGATAACTCACCATTCATGTACATGTCATTTTCTAAAACTCCTGCTTTTACCGACGGAGATTGTATTCGTCCTTTTGATGATAAATCGAACGGAATGATGATCGGTGAAGGGGTAGGGATGATCGCTCTAAAACGTTTAGAAGATGCTGAACGTGACGGTGACCGAATTTATTCTGTTATTAAAGGTATTGGTAGTTCATCCGATGGTAAATTTAAATCTATTTATGCTCCTCGTCCAGAAGGACAATTAAAAGCATTAAAACGCGCCTATCAAGATGCCGGTTTTGACCCAAAAACCTGTGGCTTAATTGAAGCTCATGGCACTGGCACTAAAGCGGGCGATGCAGCAGAGTTTAGAGGCTTAGAGTTATTATTTAGTGAAAATAACGATCAAAAACAGCACGTTGCCCTTGGTTCTGTTAAGTCTCAAGTGGGACATACTAAAGCGGCTGCAGGCGCGGCGGGTTTAATCAAAGCATCACTCGCTTTACATCATAAGGTGTTACCAGCCACTATTAATGTAGATAAACCAAATCAAAATTTAGATATTGAAAATACACCTTTGTATATCAATACTGAAACTAGACCTTGGATGCAACGAGCTGATGGCGCTAAGCGTCAAGCGGG
Organism: Vibrio sp. 2-Bac 85; assembly: GCF_037546705.1. Lineage (NCBI taxonomy): Bacteria > Pseudomonadati > Pseudomonadota > Gammaproteobacteria > Vibrionales > Vibrionaceae > Vibrio > Vibrio sp. 2-Bac 85. The sequence goes on from NZ_JALAAB010000004.1 coordinate 146,903, forward strand.
TATTAGCTCATTTGGCTTTGGCGGCACGAATTTTCATTTAGTGTTAGAAGAATACACACAAAACCAACAAGGTGCATATCGATTAAATGAAGTTGCACAGACGTTGTTATTTGCTGCCGATAATAAACAGTCTTTAATTAACACATTAAAAACTGAATTAGCTTCTTTGCAGGTAGACCCTGAACAACAACCCTATGCGCTTAATCAGTTGATCCTTTCGTATCCGATTAAGAAAGTAGCAGAAAAACAAGCACGCTGTGGTTTTGTCGCCAATGGAGTTGAGCAAACAATTAAGCTGTTGCAACAGCTAGTCACTCAATTAAACACTGATCAAAATAGTGAATGGTCAACACCAGCTGGCCTTTATTATCGTGAGCAGGCGATGCCAACTAATGGCAAAGTAGTGGCTTTATTCTCTGGTCAAGGTTCTCAGTATGTCAATATGGGCCGTGAGTTGGTTTGTCATTTTCCAAGCATGATGGCTAGCCAAGTGCACATTGACCAGCAATTCCATCAAGCAGGTGAGACTAGTTTATCTCAGTTTGTGTATCCTATTCCCGTATTTGATCAGCAAAAACGCGATCAACAGGAATTAGCGTTAAGAGCGACACAATACGCACAACCTGCCATTGGTAGCTTATCTGTTGGTTTATTCAATACCTTTAAACAAGCAGGATTTAAAGCAGATTTTGCCGCAGGACATAGTTTTGGTGAGTTGACTGCATTATGGGCTGCAGAGGTTATATCTGAAGCTGACTTTATGAAATTAGCAAAGGCGCGCGGGCAAGCTATGTCGGCACCTGATAACAATACACAAAATAGTGAAGCATTTGACCCTGGCACTATGGCGGCAGTGATTGGAAATATAAGCGATATTGAATCAAACATTGAAGCGATTGAAGGGGTGGGAATTGCCAATTATAACGCAAATAATCAAGCTGTTATTGCAGGTACAACCGACGCGATAGCAATCGCGACAACGCAATTAACTGACAGTGGTTTTAAAGTCATCGCATTACCGGTTTCTGCTGCATTTCATACACCGCTAGTAGGCCACGCGCAGCAACCTTTTGCTGAAGCTATTGATGGGGTTAAGTTTAACAAACCTAAGATCGCAGTGTATTCAAATGCGACGGGTGAAGCGCACAGTGATGATCATAATCAGATCAAGTCTGCACTAAAAGAACATATTTTACAGTCAGTACAATTCAGTAAAGAGATTAATAATTTGTATGATGCTGGTGGGCGCATATTTGTTGAGTTTGGTCCTAAAAATGTATTAACACGATTAGTTGATAACATTTTAGGCGATAAAAATGATGTCGTAACCATTGCAACCAATAACAATCCTAAGCAGTGTTCAGATTTACAATTACGCTTAGCTGCCGTGCAAATGGCAGTGCTTGGACTTGAACTGGATAATATTGACCCATACTCTGCGGTAGTACGCCCTACAATAGCACCTAAAAAGTCACCACTAGCAATGAAGCTTTCTGGTGCATCTTATGTCAGCAATAAAACTAAAAAAGCCTTCCAAGATGAATTAACAGATGGTTGGAAAGTAGCACAGGCAGTACCTGTGTCTGAACCACAAATTAAAGAAGTTATTGTTGAAAAAATAGTTGAAAAGATTGTCGAAAAAATAATCTACGTAGACAGTCAAGGTAAGCGTTTAACTGATCAATCGGCCGCCAATATTCAAGACCAAGCTAGTGCTCATTTAGCTACTAATGCTATTAATAGCATTAGTAATAATCAGCAACAATTAGCTTCTAGTATTGAAAGCAGCGTAGAGCAGTTTGTTAAACATCAATCGCAACTTCTATCTGTGCACCAAGCTTATTTAGAAGGGCCGAATCAATACGCGGATATGTTTAAAACAGTACTAGCTGCGCAAGCAGGGCAACAAAAATTACCTGAAGGGTTAGATAAAACACTTGCTATGTACCATGACTTCCAGACGGAAACGTTGCGTGTACACGAAACTTATTTAAACAATCAAACCGACAATATGCAGCAAATGTTGAATAATGTGTCGGCGGTTGAAGTGAGTGAAAACAGAACAACAAACTCTGTATCTAACTTAAAAAGTTCTATGTCTAACGTAACAGACTCGGCAACGGCAAGGTCTACTGATAAGTTTCAACCTGAAATGCAAGCTAATCAATTCCAAAGTAGTCAAAAGGAAAGTGTTGCGGCAAATGTTAATACAAATTTCAGCACAGCCAATGATCTTGATTTACAACAACAACTAAAAGTAACACATGCAACGATTCAGTCTCAGCAAGTTAAACAACCTGCCAACGTAATAGCAGTCACTGAGACAAAGGCGGATGCTCAAGCTATTGAAAGCATTATGTTGAATGTAGTCGCTGACAAAACCGGTTATCCCACTGAAATGTTAGAGCTAAGCATGGATATGGAAGCAGATCTGGGCATTGATTCAATTAAACGTGTTGAGATCTTAGGCGCAGTGCAAGATCAGGTCACTGACTTACCGGAATTAGATGCTGAGCAGTTATCACAAATGCGTACCCTAGCGGAAATTGTTAACTATATGCACTCAGTGGTGGTAGTAAATCCAATGAGAGAGATCGTTGCTTCGGCTACTGCAATACAGGTCGAAACAGCGAAAGTTGATAACAATACTTCCTTGAATCTCAATGATATTGAAAAAGTGATGCTTAACGTGGTGGCGGATAAAACCGGTTACCCAACAGAAATGCTAGAACTGAGCATGGATATGGAAGCAGATCTTGGCATTGATTCAATCAAGCGTGTTGAGATCTTAGGGGCTGTACAGGATGAAATAGCTGATTTACCAGAGTTAGATGCTGAGCAGTTATCACAAATGCGTACCCTAGCGGAAATTGTCAACTATATGCACTCAGTGGTGGTAGTAAATCCAATGAGAGAGATCGTTGCTTCGGCTACTGCAATACAGGTCGAAACAGCGAAAGTTGATAACAATACTTCCCTGAATCTCAATGATATTGAAAAAGTGATGCTTAACGTGGTGGCGGATAAAACCGGTTACCCAACAGAAATGCTAGAACTGAGCATGGATATGGAAGCAGATCTTGGCATTGATTCAATCAAGCGTGTTGAGATCTTAGGGGCTGTACAGGATGAAATAGCTGATTTACCAGAGTTAGATGCTGAGCAATTATCTCAAATGCGTACCCTAGATGAAATTGTTGCTTATATGCATTCAGGGGTGATGGTAAATCCAATGAGTGAGGTCGTTGCTTCGGCTACTGCAATACAGCTCGAAACAGAAAAAGTTGCTAACAATAACGCTTTGAACCTCAATGATATTGAAACAGTCATGCTTAGTGTAGTGGCGGACAAAACCGGCTATCCCGTTGAAATGCTTGAATTAACCATGGATATGGAAGCGGATCTAGGCATTGACTCAATCAAGCGTGTAGAGATCTTAGGCGCGGTGCAAGATGAAATTGTTGATTTGCCAGAGTTAGATGCTGAACAGTTATCTCAAATGCGTACTTTAGCTGAAATTGTGAATTATATGCATTCAGTGGTGATAGTAAACCCAGTGGTTGACGTCGTAGCTTCGACGCCAGTTGTTACTGCCACACCAGTAGAAATAGCTAGAGTTACCAGCAAAAATTCCTTGAACCTTAATGATATTGAAAAAGTCATGCTTAGCGTGGTAGCGGATAAAACCGGCTACCCAACAGAAATGCTAGAACTAACCATGGATATGGAAGCGGATCTCGGCATTGATTCAATCAAGCGAGTTGAGATCTTAGGCGCGGTGCAAGATGAAATTGTTGATTTGCCAGAGTTAGATGCTGAACAGTTATCGCAAATGCGTACTTTAGCTGAAATTGTGAATTATATGCATTCAGTGGTGACAGTAAACCCAATAACTAACGTTGTAGTTTCAACACCAGTTGTTATTGCCACACAAGTTGAAACAGCGAAAGCTACCAGTAATAATTCCTTGAACCTCAATGATATTGAAAAAGTCATGTTAAATGTGGTCGCTGATAAAACCGGCTATCCCGTTGAAATGCTGGAATTAACCATGGATATGGAAGCTGACTTAGGTATTGATTCTATCAAACGTGTAGAAATTCTAGGGGCTGTGCAGGATGAGATAACTGACTTACCGGAGTTAGATGCAGAGCAATTATCACAAATGCGTACCTTAGATGAAATTATACAATACATGCATAGCGTTCAATCGAGTGCGATAGTATTGCCAATTTTAAATGCAGAAATTAGCCCTGAAAAACCATTGGTTTTAGAAAATGCGGCGACAGAAAATAATTTGGAAATCAATTATGTTATTGATCCGTCTCCTAGTGCGACGGTAGAAATAAAAAAGCTTGCAACACTTGAGTGTATTAACTCAAGTGTTGATAACAAGAATCTTCTATTAGTTAATGATGGTTTAAATAGCTGTGTATTGATTGCCAATGAGTTATCTACATTAGGTTGGAATGTTAGTGTCCTGACACCTGCTTGGGTGGTAGAGAAAATGACTAAGTCCTTTGATCAGAACATTGAGCGTTTGGTTTTACCTGAACTTTGTGAAAACACATTACACACATTATTAGAATCAAAGGAACAGTGGCAGTCGGTTATTTATCTGCATCCTAAAACAGCAGTTGAAGGGATTAGCTTTACAGAGGATCATAAAAAAGGATTACAGTTAGCCTTTCTGTTAGCGAAGTTAAGTAAACTTAACAAAATAAATAACGATGACCGTGTATCATTTTTGGTGTTAACACGCCAAGGTGGTGATTTTGCAACGAATAATATCGAACAAAAAGCGGATCTTGTGCAAGGTGGATTAGCTGGATTAGTGAAAACAATCGCCCATGAGTGGGATAATGTGTTTTGCCGTATTGTTGATATTCCTAGTAAATATGCCGCTAATAAAGTTGCCAAGATAGTTGTCGGTGAACTCAATGACAAACAAATATTACCGGTTGAAGTTGGCTTTAATGAACAGGGGCGCCTTTCACTAGTCGCTAAAAGTACCGACAGTTATCAATTACAAAGTGATAATAAGTTAGATGAGAATAGTGTTTTCTTAGTGAGTGGCGGTGCTAAAGGAGTGACAGCACATTGTGTCATTGAAATTGCTAAACAATACCAGTGTAAATTTATTTTACTAGGGCGCTCAAGTTATCAGGCTAAAGAAGATGATTGGTCACTTAGTTATGCAACTGAGAGCGAATTAAAAAAAGCTGCTATGAAACATTTGCTCAATACAGGTGAAAAACCAAGCCCTAAGTTGATTAAACAGTTGATTGGGCCGGTACTCGCTAATCGAGAAATAACACAAACCTTACAGAGCATTGAAGCTTTCGGAGGTATTGCTGAATACGTTAGCGCGGATGTTTGCGACCAAGAAAACCTTAAAGCAGTGATTCAACCAATTTGTGATTTGTGGGGGCCGATTACAGGTGTTATACATGGCGCCGGTGTACTAGCAGATAAATTTATTGAACAAAAAACATTAGTCGAATTTGATCAGGTATATAACACTAAAATTCAAGGGTTGAATGCATTGTTAGCTTGTTGTGAGTTAAGCACATTACAACATTTAGTGTTATTTTCTTCTGCAGCGGGCTTTTATGGTAACCCTGGTCAGTCTGATTACGCGATTGCGAATGAAATCCTTAATAAAGCAGCTTACCGTTTTAAAGATTTATATCCAGCGGCGCAGGTGCTTAGTTTCAATTGGGGACCTTGGAATGGTGGTATGGTTACAGCAGAGTTGAAACGTATGTTCGACGAGCGTGGTGTATACATTATTCCTATTCAATCGGGGGCTACATTACTGGCCAGCGAGTTGGCGGCTAATAGCAATCGTTGTGTGCAAATTGTAGTCGGTACTGATATGTCTGGTAATCATGATGCTTTAGATACGAATGATACGGCTGCTAAGCATAATTTGTCTACTCAAGAATGGGCGTTAGAGGGGAATAATCAAACATTAATCGGTGTTAACAAAGTCGTGACAAAAACCTTTAATCCCGATAATAGTTTATTGATTGCAGATCATAAAATTGATGGTCAGCAAGTATTACCGACTGTGTGCGCGATGGCTTGGATGCGTTCAACTTGTGAAGCCTTGTATCCTGATTATTCTTATCAAAGTATTGAACACTTTAAGTTGTTAAAAGGTGTTGTTTTTGATGGTAAACAATCGATACATTACTTGATTAATACAACCGTGATCAGTGAGTCTGATTCATCCATTGCTATTGAAGTAGTGGTTAGTAGTGAAAAAGAACCCACTAAATCATTTTATCATTATCGTGCCGTATTGAATTTGATTAAACCTGGTTATCAACAAAATGCGGAGCAAATAATGTATCAAGGTATTTTACCGCAGCGAGTAAGCAAGCAGTCTGCACAAGCTAACGCTTTGTATTCAGACGGTAGTTTATTCCATGGTGAGAGTTTACAGGGTATTAAACATGTCCATCAATTAGATGAATCTGGTTTATTAATCGAATGTGTTATTGAACCTTCAGCGCTGTCTGCACAAGGTGAATTTTTATTAGCTGACAATAATGTGTTAGCCAATGATCTGGTATATCAAGCTCTGTTAGTGTGGACAAGTAAAATAATGGATGCCGGTAGTTTGCCAACGAGCACTGAGCAATGGCAGTTATTTCGAGATGTAAAAGTAGGTGAAGATTTCTTTATAAAATTGACGATCACTAAACAATCGGGACAGTCGGTGATTGGCGATCTTTTATTGATTGATCAAAATAATCGAGTGATTAGTAAAATAAGCTCAGCAGAAGTCACCTGTAGCGCAAGTTTACGTGAGTTATTTAAGGCTAGCGCTTAATAATGCTTGCTGTGATCGGTCTAGGGGGGAGTTTTGCATCAGTAAAAGATATTGATGCATTCGATTACCACCTATACAGAAATCAATCTATTCCATTAGTAAAGCAGGACCATTACGGGCCTGTTTTAACTGATGCCGAAAGGGTTGTTGAGCAGTTATTAACGGTAAATCATTTATCTGGCAATGATATTCACTTATTGATTGTAGATGAAGACAATTTATCTGTTTTTCAGCCATTACTATCCAATACTGAATCCAGTACTAATTTTTTTGCTGTTAGTACTGTTTTTTCGATCACAGAGGCATTGAAAAAGGCGCAAGAAGTAAGCTTTGTTGCTACAAACAACGACAAGCTTAGCTATTCTCGTACTGTAAAATCAAATATCAGCACTTTAAGCAATAAAGCATCCATCATCCTTTCTATTAATCAACAATATTTAGATGGTGTTGCTGCATTATTAGTTTGCGATAAAGCTTTACTTGAACAACCACTATCGCAATTTCACTTATGTCATTGTTATGCTGAAATTAATGCATTTTCTGCTTTGAATTATACAAAAACTTCTTGTAATGATGAAGTGAGTGAACATATACAAGATTTTTTATCGACTAATGATATTAATCCTGCCCAGGTTGAATCTATACTCACTGGTGAATCTGTAGCTGAAGGTTGTACAAGTGAACAAAACAAAGTTTACCGGCATCAGCATCAAGGCAGTTGGCTAAATGCCTTTCAATGTTTATCTGAACAACAAATTCAAGCATCATCTGGACAAAAAAAAGATCAAGCTAAGACAACATTATTAACGGCAGTAGAGTGTATTAGGACTGATTCGGTAAATTTCACTGCGTTAGTGTCACTGCTTGCCGCTATATTATGTTTAGATCAGCGCTATCGTTTAGGTTGTAAGCAAAGCTTGATTCAAAAGAAAAATAAAAAGCAGGGGGCAAAGCAAGCTGATAATGAAACACCGTCTATAACCGATTGGCAACATTCACCTTTTTACTATCTAGCCCATTCGAACAGTTATTTAAGTGATAAAGCAAACGAGGGAGCTAATACTAGACCTCGTCGAGTGATTGTAAGCCATATCGGCCATGTAAAAGATTCGACGAAAGACGCTAATAATGCTGATGCTAAAAATATTGACAACAATACTTATATTAATGGGCTGCTTGAATTAATTAGTGTGTCCGCAGCAAGCATAAAAGAAGGTGATAGTTTTAACGTAAATAACGGTTTTTTAGCTCAACAAGCGTTAAAACCAGTGATTTTTCGTGCTTCAAAGATGCAATTATTATTAAAGCTTTTAAAGCAAACATTACTGCATGTAATGGATATGATTTCTGCAAGTCAAACATTGTCATTTGTTGAATTTGTTAAGCAAAAAAATAATTTAACTTATTCGATTAATGCTCAAGTGGATGCTCAAGATAATAACCAAATCAATGCTAGATTCGCGATGGGTGGAGATACTCAGGCGCAGTTTTGTGTCGTGCTGTTAGCGTCTTCATTTATAACATTAGTGGAACAAATACAATTAGCCATCGCCGGTGTTAGCGTTGCCAAGCAAAATAAAAAACCTTGGAAGACACCTGTTGGTAGCTATTTTAGTGGGCAAGCAGTGAGTACCTTTAAAACGCCAAAACCACTTAGTTTTATCTACCCTGGTGTGGGCGCATTATACGTCAATATGGGCAAAGATTTACTGCGTTTATTTCCTCAGTGTTGGCAATCATTATCCATGCTCAGTGATGATCTTGCACATAGCTTACAAGATGCGTTGCTCACGCCACGCTTGATAGATGAAGTTGATTTTAATATGTCCTTAGCGCTAGAAAAGTCGTTGCGTGCAGAATTAGCGAATATTGCTGAGGCAGGCGTTAGTTATGCGTGTTTATTAACTAATATTTTTCAGCAACAACTTGGTTTAAAAGCGACCAGTGCTGCGGGTTATAGCATGGGAGAAGTGAGTATGTTTGCTGCGCTAGACTGCTGGCAAACACCACAGTTAATGAGCCAACGTTTCAGAAATAGCAAGGTGTTTACTGAGCAGTTATCTGGTCCATTAAAACGCTTACAGAGCATTCAAACAAACAGCCTAGATAAAATTGAATTTACTGAGCAGAGTAGCTGTACTGTAGTAAATAAAACACCAAATAAAACAAGCAATACTACCAACAACAAAATCGATAAAAGCAGTGTTAGTCCAACTTCAGAACAACCTTTGTGGGAATCTTATCATATCAAAGCGGGGCTTTTGCAGGTTGAATCCATTATTGAAGAATTCCCAAGTGTTTATATCACTATTATCAATACGCCAGAGAGCCTGGTCATTGCTGGTGTGCCTGAACAATGTTTAGCATTAGCCAAACGATTAAATTTGCGTGCTATCGCTCTGAATGTACACAACATAATTCACTGTGAGTTAGCAAAAAGCGAATACGAAAACATGTTGCAGCTGTATTCTTTACCGATCAAACAAAAACTAAGTTGCCAGCTATTTTCAAGTTCTTGTTATTTACCGATACCTATCACGCAAAAAGCCATTGCCGTGAGTATTAGTAAATGTTTAACGGAATTAGTTGATTTTCCTCGATTAATAAACAAAATAGCGGCATCAGGTGAAACGGTCTTTATTGAGATGGGCGCGGGTAAGTCCCTGAGTACTTGGATTGAACGCATTTTAAAAAATAGCACTCAGCCAATTACCTGTTTATCAGTTAACCAAAATAAATTAGATGATCATAGTGCCATTTTAAAAACCATCGCAGCCTTGTTGAGCCTTGGTTATCCTATTCATTTACAGCCTTTTTTTAGTGGTTCATTAATACGACCCGTTAAGAAGTTGTCTGCTTTAGTATCAGTATCATAGAGAGTAATTATGGAAAACATCGCCATCGTAGGTATTGCTAATTTATTTCCAGGGTCGAGTGCACCAGAGGAGTTTTGGCAGCAATTACTAAAGCAACAAGATAATCGAACGCCAATCACTGAACATGAACTAGGTGTTAATCCAAACGAATATCTAGGGCGCAAGGGTGAAAGCGATAAATATTATTGTTTATATGGCGGTTACATTCGTGATTTTAACTTTGATGGTACTGAATATATTACTAATCAACGGTCATTAAATGGAAGAAAAGCAGTAACTGCCGATGATTTAAACCAGCTAGATGATTTACATCAATGGTCGCTGTACGTGACTAAACGTGCTTTGCAGGATGCAGGGTATTTGCACAGTGAAAAATTAAAAGATTGTGGGTTGATTCTAGGTAACCTTTCTTTCCCGACCAAGCAATCTAATCATCTTTTTTTAGAGTTATATCGTGATGTGGTAGAGCTTGCCTTACAGCAAACGATTGATTCAAGGTTTCAACTGTCTACTTTTGTACCTACTAAAACCGTTTCTCCTTATAATGCACTTGTGGCCGGTTATCCCGCTGCTTTATTAGCTGAAGTTAATGGTCTCGGTGGCAATTATTTTTCCTTGGATGCTGCTTGTGCTTCATCATGTTATAGCGTGAAATTAGCCTGTGATTATTTGCAAACGGGTAAAGCTAATATGATGTTAGCGGGGGCGGTTTCTGCTGCCGATTCTTTATTTGTGAACATGGGATTTTCAATCTTTCAAGCTTTTCCTGAAAATAATCGACATGCTCCTTTTGATCAAGATTCACAAGGGCTATTTGCTGCACAAGGTGCCGGCATGATGGTACTTAAGCGACATAGTGATGCCATTAAAGACGGGGATCATATTCATGCTGTGATCAAAGGCGGAGCTTTAACCAATGATGGCAAAGGTGAATTTGTACTTAGTCCTAATAGTAAAGGGCAAATATTAGCTTATCAAGAAGCCTATAAAGATGCGCAGATTGATCCACGAGAAATTGATTACATTGAATGTCATGCAACGGGGACTCCTAAAGGCGATAAAGTTGAATTAACGTCTATGGAACAGTTTTTTAGTCAATATCATCATAAACCTTTACTTGGATCTGCAAAATCTAACCTCGGTCATTTATTAACGGCTGCAGGTATGCCTGCGATGACAAAAGCTATTTATGCACTTAACGAGAAAATGATCCCTGCAACCATTAATGTTGATAATGCCATTGCGACTAAACAGAGTTACTTTTCAGCACAACAGATCCCGACTCAAAATATAAGATGGCCTGAAACCTCACATTCATTAGATCATAAACATCAAAATACAGCAGGTGTTAGTGTGTTTGGTTTTGGTGGTAGTAATGCTCACTTAGTGTTGCAAGCAGGTGATAGCCCAAAAACAGACAATACAAATCAACTCAACCCTGTACAAAGTCTTGCTATTGTTGGAATAGACTGCCACTTTGGTTCGGTTGATAATGCATTCGATTATCAGCAGTTATTAAATAGCAACGAAAATAATTTTGTCGATTTACCGGAGAAACGTTGGCAAGGGATTGATAAACAAGCATCAGTACTGAATCGAATGGGATTACAAAAACCCCCTAAAGGGAATTATCTCAGCGAATTTGAGATAGATTTTTTGCGTTTTAAGATTCCGCCTAATGATCAAGATAGCTTGATACCACAACAGTTATTAATGATGAAGGTGGCTGACAATGCCGCTAAAGATGCTAACTTAACGCCAGGAAGTAATGTTGCTGTTTTGGTCGCTATGGGATTAGAGCTTGATCTACACCAATATCGTGGACGTGTTAATCTGCACAGCCAAATTCAGCAAAGTTTATCTGCACAGGGGATTGAATTAACCAAGCAGCAGTTGGCCGAATTGATTGCTATCAGCAAACAGAGTATTAACGAACCGGCGCAGCTAAACCAATACACTAGTTTTATTGGTAATATCATGGCTTCAAGAATCTCTGCATTATGGGACTTTAGTGGACCTGCCTTTACGGTTTCTAGTGAAGAAAACTCGGTGTATAAATGCATTGATATTGCGGATAATTTATTTAAAACGAGCGCGGTCGAAGCGGTTATTATTGCCAGTGTTGATTTAGCGGGAAGTATCGAAAATATTTCACTGAGGCAACGTTTTAGTGCAAGTGAAATGAATCCTATGGAAAATCGAGTTGCTGTAAATGCACAAGTACAATCCCGTTCTGAACAACAATTACGGTGGTTAGTCGGAGAAGGCGCAGGAGCTATTGTTGTTAAAGCAAATTCTGCTCAGGTATCCGCACAAGTAAAGGATTTAGAAGGTGATAACTCGCAGCTCGCAGACTCTCGAGTGAACGAATCTGATACAGTTTATGCAAATATTGAAGCTGTTAACTTTGCCCCTAATATCAATGCACAGAGTAATGTTGAGCTTATTTCTCGTACATTAGCAAAAGCACAGATCAGTGCAGCACAAATTACCCACGTTGAAGCTTTTGCCGCTGGTAATCAACAACAATTAACAGATGAACATCATGCTTTGACTAAGCATTATGCAAGTGCCTCTATTGTTTCTAGCAAGCAAAAGGTAGGGCATTGTTATAACGCATCTGGTATGGCGAGCCTTATTGCAAGTGTATTTGCTGTTAAGGACAATAAACAAACAGACGGCGAACAAAATAATGTTGTTGCACCAAGTCGTTATGTTGCAATAAATGGATTAGGTATGGACAATAGTATTGCCCATCTTATTATGTCTAATGTGAACGCGACTAAACTTGTTACTAAGGTATCGGCTAAGCAAACAACAAAGCAAGCAGGTAAGCCTTCTAAGCCAGGATTAATTAAAACGGTAACCTTAGGCGGTAAATCAATTTTTGATAGTATTTGCCAACAACAAAACAATCCACTCATTGAACAAATACAGCACTCTTTTAATTGGCAGTTTAAAGCCCCTGAAATGGCCCATTTAAATGCCTCCATCAATACTGCTAATAGCAGAAATAATGTTGAAACGATGACCGAAAAAACACAAAAAACAACAGGGAAAATTGAAAGTACTGTTGGCGAAACAGAGAAACAAAAACAGCATAGTCAAGTAGTAAGGCCAGTAGTAAGTAAAGTCGCAAGCCAAGTAAGTAGTGAAATTGAGCAACAAAGCCAAACTCATCAAGCATTCTTACGTGCTCGATTTATGGCTGAAAAGCAGATATCTACCTTGATCAAGCTGCAGGCTCAGCTTGTAATGGGTGAGCAAATGCCGATGACTAATAATGAATTATTTAATCCTGCGCAAATTACGGCAGTTGAGCAGCCTATAGGTCATTCAAATCAGCCATCAACAAACCTAGTTGGTTTATTGTCGATTCAGGGGCAAAGTGGGTATGACTATCCACCTTTGAAGTTAATCCCCAAATATAATAAACCTGCCAATATTGTTTTTGATACTGCGCAATTGGTGGAGTTTGCGGAAGGTAATATTGGTAATGTATTTGGTCAGCAGTATGCCGTTATTGATAGCTATAAACGCAGAGTACGTTTGCCGACTACGGATTATTTATTGGTAAGTCGAGTTACCGAACTCAGTGCACAAACGCATCAATATAAAAAATCTTCTATGTTTACCGAGTATGACATTCCTTTGGATGCACCTTTTTTAATTGATGGTCAAATACCTTGGTCTGTATCCGTAGAATCTGGACAATGCGATCTTATGCTAATTTCTTATATTGGCATTGATTTTCAGAACAAAGGTGAGCGTGTATACCGCTTATTAGACTGTGAATTAACATTTTTAGAAGAGATGGCTTTTGGCGGTGAAACCTTGCGCTATGAAATTCATATTGATTCTTATGCTAAAAATGGTGAGCAGTTATTGTTTTTCTTCCATTATGATTGTTTTGTTGGCGATAAAAAAGTGTTAATCATGCGTAATGGTTGTGCTGGTTTCTTCACCGATGAGGAGCTAGCAGATGGAAAAGGGGTGATTGCAACAGCTAATGACAAAGCACAATACGATAGTGCAATAAAATCATCATTTAGCCCCTTAATTGCTAATACTCAAACACAATACGATTATCAATCGATGTTAAAATTAGTGCATGGTGATATCAAAGGGTGCTTTGGTGATGCTTATGATCAACAGGGGCGTAACCCTTCATTAAAGTTCTCATCTGAAAAATTCTTAATGATTGAACGAATCACTAAAATTGATAAAAATGGGGGGCATTGGGGACTCGGTTTACTAGAAGGTCAAAAACAATTAGACCCTGAACATTGGTATTTCCCTTGCCACTTTAAGGATGACCAAGTGATGGCTGGCTCGTTAATGTCTGAAGGTTGTGGCCAAATGGCAATGTTCTTCATGCTCTGGTTAGGTATGAATAGTCATGTCAATAATGCACGTTTTCAACCGATGGCCGGTGAAGCGCAAACGGTGCGTTGCCGTGGTCAAGTTAGACCTCAAACTAATACTCTGACCTATAGAATGGAAGTGACTGAAATTGGAATGTCACCGTGTCCATTTATCAAAGCAAATATCGATATTATTTTGGACGGTAAAGTTGTCGTCGATTTTAAAAATTTGTGTATGGAAATAAAAGAGCAAGATCAAACAAGCCCTTATCCTGTATCCCTTCCTAACAATGTAAATCGCGTGAATAATGCAAATAATATTTCTATAAATCACTTGGTTGAAGCCTCTGCACTAAGTGATGCCGCTTTAGGATTTGAACAAGGCAAATACAGTGTTGATCAACACAGTATTGACCAACATAGTATTGATCAACACTGTATCGATGAACGAGGTATCAAACCGTTTCTAAATACAACACGACCACTGATGCGTGTTGAATCAGACTTGAGTGTACCGACTAATAAAGGTGTCGTGCCAATACAACATTTTGCAGCACCTTATTTTGAAGGGCAGAATAGACAACCAGATACGCTACCTTTTACGCCTTGGCATCTGTTTGAATTTGCAACGGGAAACATTAGCCAGTGTTTTGGACAAGACTTTGATGTTTATCAAGGCAGAACACCACCAAGAACGCCCTGTGGTGATTTACAGGTGGTTACTAAGGTCGTTGATGTGCAAGGTCAACGTATGGACTTTAAAACGCCTGCTAGCTGTATTGCTGAATATGAGGTTCCGGAAGATGCCTGGTATTTCACTAAAAATAGCTGTGAAAACTGGATGCCTTATTCGCTATTAATGGAGATTGCATTACAACCAAACGGATTTATCTCTGCGTACATGGGGACTACCCTAAAATACCCGGAAAAAGATCTCTATTTTCGCAATTTAGACGGTCATGGAGAGATCATTAAGCAGATCGATTTACTTGGAAAAACCATCGTTAATAAATCTGTGTTGTTATCAACAAGCATGGCAGGTGGTGCAATCATTCAAAGCTTTAGTTTTGAATTAAGTGTGGATGCAGAAACAATATACCGTGGTGGAGCGGTCTTTGGTTATTTCAGTGCAGACTCATTAACTAATCAGTTGGGTATTGATAACGGACAAGTAACTCAACCGTGGTTTGTTGAGTATAATATTGCGGCAACTGATATTACACAGATTGATCTTACAGATGATACACTGAGTTTATTCAATTCATCTGCACAGAAGCCAAATTATCGTTTAGCTGGTGGGCAATTAAACTTTGTTGATACAGTGAGTATTGTTGAAGGTGGTGGAGATCATCAATTAGCTTACATTTATGGGCAACGCCACATTGATGCGAGTGATTGGTTCTTCCGTTATCATTTCCATCAAGATCCTGTAATGCCAGGCTCTTTAGGCGTAGAAGCCATTATCGAGTTGTTACAGTGTTATGCGTTAACCCATGATTTAGGTAAGCAATTCAGTAATCCTCGTTTTATTGCGCCAACAACTAAGGTTGCGTGGAAATATCGCGGACAAATTACACCACTTAATAAACAAATGAGCTTGGATGTGCACTTAAAAGAGATTATTACTAGTGCATCGGAAGTGCGCTTAATAGGCGATGCTAACTTATCAAAAGATGGTTTGCGTATCTATCAAGTGAAAGACATTGTTCTGAGTATCGTTGAAGCTTAAAGAGAAAAATAATGACACAAGCAACTTACAAAGCAGCACTTATTGAAATCAATAAACAACAAATTGATTGGAATTGGCAAGTAGCTGCCTCAACATTATCCGATGACCCTGTTAGCTTAAAAAATGCATTATTAGCGATTGGTAAACCGATGTATTTAGCTAAATCAAATAATAACATTGCGGTCACTCATCAGTTAATGAGTCATCAAGAAAATACAGCAGTAGATACTTCATCAGCTTCTGTTTTTCCGGTACTCGCGTTTGCACAAGCAATTAAAGCTGAAGAACTTGGTTCCGCTGAATTTAAAAAAGCGCATGGTGTAAAATATGCTTATCATGGTGGCGCGATGGCCAATGGCATTGCATCAGTAGAGTTAGTGATTGCATTAGGTCAAGCTGGTTTTTTATGTTCATTTGGCGCTGCAGGACTTATTCCTGATGTCATCGAAGCGTCCATTAAACGTATACAACGTGCGTTGCCTGATGGCCCTTTTGCGGTTAACTTAATTCACTCTCCCAGCGAGCAAGCGCTTGAATCGGGTGCGGTAGAGCGGTTTTTGAAATTAGGTGTTAACACTGTAGAAGCTTCTGCGTTTTTAGCTTTGACTGAACATATTGTACATTATCGCGTCGCAGGTCTTTCGCAAAATTCAGATGGTAGTATTGCTATTAACAATAAAGTTATTGCAAAAGTTTCACGCACTGAAGTTGCAGAACGATTCATGTCACCTGCGCCGCAAAAGTTTTTAACAAAATTACTCGCAGCAGGGAAAATAACGGCAATACAGGCGGAGCTTGCACTGAAGGTGCCTATGGCCGATGATATTACCGCTGAAGCAGATTCTGGTGGACACACTGACAACCGTCCTTTTTTAACACTCCTACCAACTATTATAAAACAGCGTGATCAGTTACAAGAAAAGTATAACTATATGACGCCACTGCGTGTTGGTGCTGGAGGCGGAATAGGAACCCCTGAATCTGCTTTAGCTGCATTTAATATGGGTGCTGCTTACATTGTTCTTGGCTCTGTTAACCAAGCTTGTGTAGAAGCGGGCGCTTCGGAACATACAAGAAGATTATTAGCGAATGTAGAGATGGCCGATGTGACCATGGCCCCTGCGGCGGATATGTTTGAAATGGGGGTTAAACTACAAGTGGTAAAGCGTGGCTCAATGTTTGCTATGCGAGCGAATAAACTCTATGAGCTCTACACTAATTACCCAAGTATTGAAGCCATTCCTACCATTGAACGCGAGAAAGTGGAAAAACAAATTTTTAGACAAAATCTAGATCAAGTGTGGGATATTACCAAAGCCTTTTTTCATGAGCGTGATCCAGAAATGTTAGCCAGAGCGCACCATGATCCAAAACGAAAAATGGCACTTATATTCCGTTGGTATTTAGGTCTGTCATCACGCTGGTCAAATATTGGTGAAAAGGGACGTGAAATGGACTATCAAATATGGGCTGGACCGAGTTTGGGTGCCTTTAATAGTTGGGTAAAAGACAGTTATTTAGCCGATTACCAACAACGAAATGCAGTCGATGTTGCATTACATTTATTGACTGGTGCTGCATATTTAGAACGCATCAATCAACTTAAATATCAAGGCGTGACAGTACACAACAGTCTATTGAATTATCATCCAGCACATTCTTTTTTGTCTTAATAAATTAAAATTGCCAGTGAAATCAAGTTCCGCTGAGAGTCTCTGGCAAATATAAAAGTAGAGTAAAACATGACCGTAAAAAAACAAAATAATCCATTGTATGGATTAAAGCTAGAAGTACTATTAACCGAAATATCAGAACACTACACTTGGCCAGGCTTAAGTGAGGCACTATTGATAGATCGTTTTAATTTCCATACCGGTATGAAATCTACTTGTAAATTTTTGCGTAACAATCAATGGGCACGTGAAAAAGTTGAAACCTTTTATCTGTATGAATTCAAAGCCTATCCATACCCAGAACCCAAGTTACTGGCTAAGCCACCTAGAGACAGAAATATCCCTGAAGATCAGATGCCTGATGAACCTAAACCTATTACTAATGCGATGATTGATCGTGTTGATATAGCATGTAAATACCGCATTTATGAGAAAGCAGACAATATTAAGAATGAACCTGTTTATGACCCAAGCAATCCATGGGGTGTTAAATGATGCTTTGTATCAAGACGAAGTTATTAAATGATAATTGCAAAGAGGGGAACAGATCATGTTGAGTTGGGAGTTAAAGTTTTTTAAAGAATTATCTGCACATCGTTTATACCAAGTATTAAAGCTTAGACAAGACGTGTTTATACTTGAACAGCAATGTTTATATGCTGATACTGATAATTTAGACCAGCAGGCAGTGCATATATTATTAATATCGGAAGAGAATGATGATTTAGTCGCCTATTGTCGAATTATTCCAGCTGGTATTATTTTTCAAGAAGTAGCGGTTGGTAGGGTAGCAGTATCTGCCAATGCACGTAAAAGTGGCTTAGCTAAGCAACTGATGCACAAAGCGATTGATTTTATTAGAGATGAAATGCAAGCACCAGCTATTAAAATATCTGCTCAATCTCACTTACAAAATTTTTATCAGTCATTAGGGTTTATTATTTGTTCAGATCCTTACGATGAAGATGGCATTGAACATATAGACATGAAATTGATAAATGATCAGTTTAATGGCCAACTTAATAGTTAGGGTATTATTTAATCAATTTGTATGTTGTTATCGTAACCATCCCAAAGAATAATGGAAGCAATGACGCTGAATTGAAATGATTGCTATAATGTAAAAATAAAACAATAATGTTATTAAGGTTGAGCTTACTATCTAACCTACATTTAGCTGGTAACTTACCAACATTCATATTATCTACCGATTTATTGAAATACCCTTAGGAAAGAAAATGTCTGCCGAATTACAAAGAAACAACCCACTTCATGGTTTGAAAACTGAAACATTATTAACAGAGTTGGTCGAATTTTATGGTTGGAAAATCTTATTTGCAGCAACCCGTTTTAAATGTTTTGACGTTAACCCAAGTATAAAAGGTAGTTTAAAATTTTTACAAAAAACGGAATGGGCACGATTAAAGTTAGAGAACTTTTATTTATATCGTTTTAAGCGTATGCCTAAACCTAATGATGTAGAATTTCATTTAGACCCGAGAGAGCGTGGTTTTGACCATGGTATTGTACCTTTATCTCCGATGAAACTAACCATTGAATCAATAGAGTTGTCACAAGCTAAAGCAGCATCGGCTTTTCAAGAGCGACAAAATGAGAAACGCCAAAGTCATCAATCACGCAGACAAGACACTAAACATCCTATGCGTGATAATAAAGTGGCAAGTAAAAAAACTGATAAAGCAGAGCCTAAGTATGACCCAAGTAATCCTTGGAACGTTTAATTAGCCTAAGTAATTGTTAAAAGGTTAATTATTAAGAGATGCTTGTTAAGCTATAAGAGATTAAGCTGTAAATACTCAACAAATAAATGCTTAATAAATATTCAATATATATACCCGTTATCAATCGAGATGCTTTATTCAGTCGTTAGCTTGGACAGCAAGGCAAGGCGTAACATGATAACAATGGCTAGTCCTTATCGAATGTTGCAACGCTGAATTGCTTTTCGAGGTAACGACCCACAGGGTAAGTTGTGAGGCAAGCATCTTCGTTGTTAGAAAGTATTTATTGAACTAGTTAGATCTTCAATTTTCTGCCTAGAAGCTACTCACCTCACAACTTGCTGAGCTTTGCATCTTGAATGGTAACGGGTATAGATGAGTCATAATTAGTTATGGCTTTCAAAACTATACTTTATTCTTCACAATAGCAGTTAAGCAACTGCACTTATTATGCGAATCTAGACATCTATTTATTTAACTTTCTTTTCAGTAATAAAATTTGTTTGATCAGCTGAGATTTTTCTAATTTTGCTAATTCTGCAACTTGTAAGTCATTTTTAATTAATGAGTCAAAATCATCGGTATCGGTATCATTGCTGTTTGATGATTGGTTCTGTGCATTGGATAACTGTTGTTTTAATTCCTGATTTTTCACACTTAAGCTATCAATTGTTTGCTGCATTTTTTTTGTATCACGCGCAGGCTCTTTAGCGGCAAAAATAAGGGATTCTAGGGTTTTATTTAACGCTTTATTTTTGGCAACTTTCTTTAACTGGTCACCAGCTTTAATAGATAAGTTAAAGGTATAGAGTTTTTTTCCATCATCGCTATCACGTGACTTTTTACTGCGCCAAGCTTTAAACATTTTATTACGTAATTCACGGCCTTCAGCTGTGGTTTCAAGTAACTGGCATAGCTGTGTAAATTGTGTCTCAGACATATTATTAATATCGATTCCTAAGCCCTGTGTTAAAGATAATAATAGGGGGGTTTTAGGTATTAAATAATTTTTTACCCACTGACTATTTGATTCGTTCCATTCAAAACTTGCAGGGGTTTCTACTGTGATCACATGAATCTCCTTATTATATTGACACCTTAAAGAATAAAACTAATTAAAAAAAGATAGCAAAAGGCAAACCTGACAATGAATATGTTACTTTAAATTTTTTTTATAAAAAATAGAAAAACAGCACGCTTGATGACTGGTTTATCAAAAATATAACAGTTATAAATTGCGCCAAATCCATATATGAAAGTCGAGTCAGCACCTTATACTGCTCCAAGTTTATATCAATAACCGATACAAAAACTAGACGTAGTAGGCAACCAAGATATTGATTGCTCACTACGTCTTAATTCTTAGAACAACAATTACGAGAATAATTACCACAACATATCGCCATATGTGTTGCCACTTTTTACACTATATTTGGTGACACTAAGTGGTATTTCGCGAAGTGTCGCTTAATTTCTCATGATCGCTATTATTATATAAACATTGTTATAAAAACGTTTTTACACAATATTTTTTTATTAATGGTTATCGTGTTTCGTTGTTGATCAACCATATTTTGAATTGTTTCTTCTGCTCAACAGTTGCTGCTCTATATTCGTCAATTAAGCTATTTGTAGTCACTTTTTTAACGGTGCCAGAACTAACATCTATGTTGTTATCTCGATTTGTGTCAGCGATTAATGCTTCGATATCACTATATGGCAACAAACCTTTACCATGCAATTCAGTCGGGTTTTCAACCTGATATTTACCATTATCATTCGTTACATACCAGTTTAAACCCGCTTGAATCTTTTGACCTGCTTGTTCAGCGCTATACAATTTATCAGTCGAGATAGTTGTTTCGCCATTCACATCTACATTTAACAAAAACGGTCTACTTTCTGTAAAACGATTATCATCAATATCAAACTTTTTACTGAATCTCACTGCAATTTGCTGCTTACCATCTTTCACTTCTAATGTGTTATCGCTCATAAATGAGGATTCCACTTTTACACCATTTACAGCTAGGACACTAATACCGTCATTGGTGATAATTTCACCTGAAAAAGCGAGAGGGCTAATAGCCAGGGATAATAATAATCCTGTGATTTTCATATGTTTTTTCCTAATTAAAAGAGACGAAATAAAAAATTGAGTAAATAAGGTCAATATGACAGATTCTGCTTCGCTTTGGTATATCAAGATGTGATATATCACTATAAAATTGAGACAATGATCACTGGTTGCAGAAAGATTGATCGTTATCAGTTTCAATTACATTATTTAAGGTAGTTTGTTACGTAATATTAGAGCTAGTTTAATTTAGTTATCAAAGTAATAAAAGGATTCCTCGTGGTTAAAATTAAGAAAAGTGTGTTCTCTAACATAGGCACTCAAGTTGTTATTGCAATGATAATAGGTACTGCTGTTGGTGCTTATATGGGGCCAAGTGCAGAAGTATTTGCACCATTGGGGTCTATTTTTATTCACCTCATTAAAATGTTAGTGATACCACTTGTAGCAGTCGCCATTATTACTGGAGCAGCTAATTTAGGAGATAGCCCTGCGGCAGGAAAAATTGGAGTCAGTACTTTTGCATTTTTTATGCTCACGTCTGCTGTTGCAGTGGCATTAGCAATAGGTTTAGGTGAATTATTTGAACCTGGTGTAGGCATTGACTTAAGCAGCATGCATTCAATGTTCTCTAATGAATATGCAGATAAAGGCGAAGTACCTGGATTTTTTGCGACAGTATTAGGCATGATCCCAACAAATATTTTTAAATCCTTAAACAATGCAAATATTCTACAAGTTTTAGTTTTTTGTTTGTTTCTCGGTATTGCTCTGTCTAAAGTAGATAAAAACAAATCTGCACCATTAATGTCTGCATTATCGGCTTTAGTTGATGCTTTTGTTTGGATGATTAATGTAGTGATGCGAATTGCGCCTATTGGTGTTTTTGGTCTAATGGCAGAAGCCGTGGGTACATTTGGATTTGATGTACTTACCATGGTAATGAAATTATTTGTCGTTTACGTAGTTGCAATTCTTATATTTGGTTTTGGTTTTTATCCGTTATTAATCAAGCTGCTATCTAAGGTTTCTGTACGTCATTTTTTATCGGTAATGAAAGCGCCGCAAGCCGTTGCATTATCCACTGCCTCTTCTATGGCAACTCTGCCTGTGACAATGGATGTGGTTGAGAAAGAACTTAATATCAACAACTCGACGGCCTCTTTTGTCTTACCGCTAGGGGCGACTATTAACATGAGCGGTAACGCTATTTACTATGGTTTAGTGGCTGTGTTTTTTGCGCAAGTATTTAATGTTGATTTAACCTTTGGTGCTTACGCCGCTATTATATTTACCGCCACTATTGGTGCTATTGGACAAGCGGGTGTACCTGGCCCGTCGTTTTTAGTTGTTGCTGTTTTATTAGCTGCTGGGATCCCGATAGAAGGGTTACCATTGTTGTTTGCACTGGACCGTATTTTTGACATGATCAGAACTGCTTTGAATATTACCGGTGACGCAGCTTGTGCTGTTATTGTTGATGGATTAAACCCAAACCATGAGCAACAAGAAAATGAATTAGAGGTTGAAGCACCAGGACGTTAATCACCTTAAGAGTCAATTGCTTATTTCTTGAATTCAGTTAATGTCGAAATTCAGCTATTAAAAAGGAGCCTAGCTTCTTTTTTTATCTTTATAATTCAAGAAATATGAGTTCCTGTCGATAACAGATTATACCGCTACATTTTTATTTACTTTTTAGTTCCTTATTACGGGTCAATATGAAAAATAAGCAGTAGGGAAGTTAATAGATATCGTCATTAAAAATGAAGCTATGAAAGGTACAGATAAGGAGAATATTGATGGATATGAGTGTCGTTGGCAGTGTGCTAACAGAACAAACTAAAATAAATACGCTGGAAACGGTCAATGTTAATTTATTAAAAAAGAGTAATGACCAAGCTGAGCAACAGGCTACTCAATTATTAGAATCAATTCCGCCTATGCCTGAAGGTAGTAAGGGCAATAACATTGATACGCATGTCTAGCTTCTTCTATTAAGCATCATTTATGTTTGACTAGAATGTACTTTTATTATTAGGTAGTTATTATCAGGTATTTGCTATTTGCTATTAGGTATTTTTTAATGAAGGTCAAATGACCAAATCTAATCACTCAAAAAATTTAACATATATAGAAAAATGCCAAACATAAGTTTGGCATTTTTATGGTGTTATTATTATAAGATCAGAACCGTTTATGCTTCAGGATAGTCCGCGATCATTTTTTCAGCATCTTTTACCATACCAGCACTACCACAAACAAATGGTACACGTTGATGTAATTCAGTTGGCTCAATTTCCATAATTCTTTTCGTACCTGTGCTTGCAATACCACCTGATTGTTCTGCAAGGAATGCAATAGGATTACACTCATATAACAATCTTAACTTGCCTAGTGGAGCTTGTGCTGTAGATGGGTACATAAATATACCACCTTTCAATAGATTACGATGGAAGTCAGCAACTAATGAACCGATGTAGCGAGAGGTATAAGGGCGGTTATCTTCTGGTACAATTTCTTGACAGAATTTAATATACTTTTTAATACCCAATGGGAATTTCAAGTAATTACCTTCATTGATTGAATAACACTTTCCAGTTTCAGGCGTCATCATATTTTCATGTGATAGATAAAATACGCCTAAAGATGGGTCACAGGTAAAGCCATGAACACCGTTACCCGTGGTATAAACAAGCATGGTAGATGAACCATAAATTACATATCCTGCAGCAACTTGTTTAATACCTGGTTGTAAAAAATCTTCTAGTGTCACAGGCGATCCAACTGGACTCACACGGCGGTAGATTGAGAAAATAGTACCCACAGAAACATTCACATCAATATTACTAGAGCCATCTAGCGGATCCATTAATACAACGTATTTACTATTTACACCACGTTCACTATCAAAACTTACGAAGTCGTCTTCTTCTTCAGAAGCTACACCACAAACCTCCCCGCGAGCTTCCAGAGCACATTTAAATTTATCATTAGCGTATAAATCTAGTTTTTGCTGTGTTTCACCTTGGACATTTTCAATACCAGTGGCACCAATAATGTCAGCAATGCCGGCTTTGTTAATTTCACGGTTAACAATTTTGGCTGCTAAACGAATTGCGCCTAATAACCCCGTTAACTCCCCACTAGCTTCTGGGAAATCATGTTGTTTTTCAATAATGTACTCGCCTAAAGTGATCATATTCTCTCCAATAAGTGTTGGAATTTTATTATAAGTATAAATAATAAAATTTGCTCATAAAAAGGTGTGAGCTAGTTCTAATAAATTAAAATTCTAGGTATATTGTATTACAAATAAGGGGTTTCTTATAATTTTATCCACGCAGTTAGGTATTTCAATAATGTTACAACCCAATATCTTTGAATTACAGGGATATCACATTTCTTTTACCTTTTATGTGAAGAAGGAATGACTTAGCGTTATAGGTTTAATTAACACTTACAAAATTTCATTAAAGCTGCTAGAGAGAGGGCTCGAAGCTTGTTGTCGTTATTTTTATAATTTTATAAATTAGTTGATTTGAATTCATATGAGTTAATATCATTAAACACGAAGTAGTCCTGTACAAAATTTTTAATTTAGTCTGTTTATTTATCATTGATAAAGAATAATAACTAATAATTTTTATGGGGGGTACGAGAGGGATGGCTGACAATGAAATTAGTGAGTTGCTACCTTATTGTTGAATAAGGTAGCACTGTGTCACCAATAGTGCGTATTAACGTGCTTTTCTGGCTTTGTTTTTTGCACGGCGTACGGCAGATGGTTTATTTTCTGCTTTACGTTTCTCTACCAGCTGATTACGTTCTTGAGTCGCTTTATAACGACTTTTCTTGAACGATTTACCATCTTGCTGTACTTCCGTTGTACTGTTAAATTCGTAACCGGGATATACAATTCGTTCAAATTTTCGCCCAATAAGTGTTTCTATACTATCTAAAAATTGTTCATCTTTAGGACTTACTAGTGAGATGGCATGACCGCTTTTACCCGCCCGCCCCGTTCGACCAATACGGTGCACATAGTCTTCAGACAAAAATGGCAGATGAAAGTTAACTACGTGTGGTAAGTCTGGAATATCTAAACCGCGTGCTGCGACATCGGTAGCGACCAAAACACGAACACTGCCTTCTACAAATTGTTGAATCGCTTTATTACGCGCACCTTGTGTTTTGTCCCCATGACATAATGCGGCTTTGATGCCATCCAACTTTAATTCCTGTGCGAGTATATTGGCACTTTCTTTGGTACCAGCGAAAACCAACACTTGTTTCCAATTCTTAACGCCGATCAACTCAGATAATAACTCACGTTTACGCGATTCACTTACCCAGTAAACTTGTTGTTTAACCTTACCTGATGTTGAGTTTTGCTTAGCTGTTTCAATATTTTTAGGGGTATGTAAAATTTTATTCGCTAGAGTTTTTACTTTATTAGAAAAAGTCGCTGAAAACATCAGAGTTTGATGTTTTTGTTTAATAATATCAGTAATTTGTTGAATATCAGTTAGGAACCCCATATCCAACATTCGATCTGCTTCATCTAAAACTAGATGTTTAATATGTGCTAAATCTACTTGGCGTGCGTTAACGTGTTCTATCAAACGTCCTGGTGTCGCGATTAACACGTCTACACCTTGTTTAAGCATTTGCTTTTGAGGTGATACATTAGCACCTCCGGTAACCACGCCTGATGTAAGAGGCAGAAATTGACTGTATTGCTTAACATTCTCTGCTACTTGTAATGCTAATTCACGTGTTGGAGTTAAAATAAGTACTTTGATAGTACGTGAAGTGCCAATATTATTAGGTTGGTTTTTAGCTAAAATATCCAATAAAGGAAGGGTGAATGCAGCTGTTTTGCCGGTACCTGTTTGTGCACTTGCCAATACATCATGGCCTGCTTTGATGATCGGAATTGCTTGTTGTTGGATTGGGGTTAGCTTTGAATAACCACAGGCTTTCACTGCCTTTAAAAGATTCGCAGATAGTCCTGCTGCATCAACACTCATATTGTTACCTAATTTATACGCTTAAAATCAACGCGCAGTATAACAAAATCAATTTATAATGTATGAAAAACATAGGCGCTAATAAACGTTTTTTATTGATTACGTTGTAGAGTTTTTGATGTGCTATCAAATATTGCTTTAAGGTCTTTTATTTAAGTAAATACTATTTCGTTATTGTAGAATTGGTGAATAGTATTTGCCTGTTATTCATTTGCTTATTTCAGGATGATATTTTTACTATTGAGTGTCTCGCTGTGATGCTTATTTACGCCGTGTGAGCTGTTAATTTACAGAGCTAAGAACTGTCCTGGCATTGAGCTGTGTTTATTAATGAATTCACACTCATAAGTAATTATCACTTCTATTCGATACTTCAAACCGAACAAAAAAATCAACAAAATAGGAAATACAAGATGTCTCTAAAACTAGTACCCATAACCGTTAGTCAATTTGAACAAAAAATATCAAATAAAGAATCTTTTATCTTAAATGTCGTTGCCACTTGGTGCTCTGATTGCACAGACCAACGTCTTAATCTTGAGTCATTTGTTGCCTCTGTCGCAGAATATGATTTGTCGGTACTTGAATTGACTGCTCAGGAAACTAAAGGAGAATATATCAGTCCTGAAATAGCAGGGGTGATTGAGCAATTCGGAGGGCATGGTTTTCCTCGTACTGTACTCATTAGCAAGGGTAATATAATCAGTGCAGACAATGTTGAAATAATCAGTGAACAAGCATTATTACAACTAGCAAAGAAATTTAAACAACATATATAGTTACTTAACGATTCGTATCTAATCTGCACATCAATAAAACGATGTGTAATTAGTACTTTAATTCAAGAAATAAAGAATTCAAGGTCTGCACTAGTCTACTTGTTCCCCACTATTCTAATTACTAATGTGTACAAGAGTTGTGCCCATTAGTTATTATCCTAAGTTTTTTTGCTTAGTAGTTATGCTTGCGCATTTAACTTATTCAACGTTGCGTTGTAATGAGTTAATCATTAACTGTAAAAACCATCAATTACTCAATAATTGATCTTAAACAAAAATTAATTTACAAACGGCCACAAAAATCTCAAAGTTATGCTAATTTTATATTCTTAAATCGTTATTGTTTTTATATGATTGATTTTGTAACACTACTTATTAAAGGTCGATAATGCCATTGCTTAATAATCTTGCTCCAGAAAAAAAAATGACGGTCATTTTTAGAATGGAACCTGGATCACTAGGGCCTGATGGAAAAGTATATGTTAATGAATTCTGTGAATTTGCCCAAACCCAATTACAAGCTAGTGCATCGCATTATTTGAATTGGTTTATTGTGCCTAGATTTGACAAAACATTAAGTGAAATGAAGTTTCAACTCGGCAATAAAACAATCACTCAAGAGCAGGCAACAAAATATTTATCCCTATTTGGTGAAAGTTATTTACATTTTGAAGAGCAGCTTGAGGATAACCTTGAAGCTATTATTAACCAATATTTTGGTCGTTAAGGATTACAATGATTAAAAAAATAACAGCAGACCAACTACAAGTTGGTATGTACATTCATCACCTTGTAGTTGGTTGGTTAAACAATCCTTTTACATCAAGTAAGTTCTTACTTAAATCTAAAAATGATATTCAAAAAATACGTGATGCTGGCATAAAATGGGTCGAGATTGATACTAGTAAGGGGCTAGACACTTTACTTGTTAAAAGTACTCGACCAAAAGTCGAAGCCTCAGTAAAGCAACAAACCAAAAGTGCCAAAGAAGAAATGGAAGCAGCTAAAGCTGCCTTTGAAGATGCAAGGCAGTTTATTAGTGGTGTAATGAATAGTGCAAAAATGGGGCAATGCGTTGAATTAGAACAAGTTGAGCCCGTCATTAAAGACCTAAGCGACTCGATTTTACGCAACGAAAATGCATTACTCGGCCTCACTCATATTCGTAATATGGATTATTATACTTTTGAACATTCGGTTAGTTTTTCTGTACTTATGATGTCTTTTGCAAAAGGTATGGGCAAATCTGATGAGTTTATTTGTGCAGTGGGAATAGGTGGGTTATTACATGATATCGGTAAAACGATCACACCAGATCATATTCTAAATAAACCAGGGAAATTAACGCCTGAAGAATTCGTGATCATGAAAGAACACGTAGTGCATAGTCGTATTATTCTTGAAAAGACCGAAGGTTTATCGCAAATATCAATGGATGTTGCGGCAATGCACCATGAAAAATACGATGGTAACGGTTACCCACTGGGTTTAAATAAAGACCAAATAAGTTTAGCAGGTCAAATGTCGGCCATTGTTGATGTTTACGATGCACTAACAGCAGACCGTTGTTATCATAAAGGTAAAAAACCATCTGAAGCGCTTCAATTTTTATTAAAAGGATCTGGCAGCCATTTTAATCCGCAACTAGTACAACAATTTATACAGTCGGTTGGTATCTATCCCGCGGGATCGGTTGTGTTATTAAACAATGGTTATTTAGCAACCGTCATTGAAATAAAAGATAATATGTTAAAACCAATTGTAGAGATTTTCTTTAATACTAAGACAAAACAAAACGTGCAAAAAGAGTTGATCGACTTGAGTAGCTCAACTGACCTTAAAGTAAAGAATGTAGATAGTTATGAAAATTGGAACATTAAACCTTTAATCGCTTAGTTCCTTACATTAGCCTCTTATAAAAGCCTAAAATAATTTTATTTTCTGGCTTTTATTCCTTTTAAATTTAGATATCACATTTAAATCTGCTAACCGTGTAAGAGAAAACACTTTTTAATAGAAAGTAAAATAAAAGTAAGTCGAAAAAATCGTGTAAGTATGCTAAAAATAGCCGCTATTTATTTGATTATAAGATCCGCTAATATGCCTAATTCTGTTACTCAACTCTCTGAACTCAAAGATCAATTAGCAAAAGAGTGTCAAATTTCAGCGTCTCAAGTAGAAGCTGCCATCCATTTATTAGATGATGGAAATACAGTCCCATTTATTGCCCGTTATCGAAAACACTTAACGCAATCCTTAGACGATAATCAACTGCGCTTATTAGAGACCAAGCTAATTTATTTTAGAGAACTCGCCACGCGTAAACAAAGCATTTTAAAAGCAATTGATAAAGCCGGTAAATTAACCAATAAACTAAAAAATGAAATTCAAGCAATACAAGATAAAGTCAGTCTTGAGCATTGTTATGCTCCCTTTAAAACTACCCGTATCACCAAAGCAAAATTAGCCGAAGAAGCAGGTTTAAATGGGTTAGCAGAGCTACTTTGGGCTTCACCTAAACAACCTTTAAATAAAATTGCACAACGTTATATTAATGATGCAAAAGGCTTTACCAATAGCGCACAAGTATTAGAAGGTGCACTAGCGATTGCGGTTGATAAACTAGCTCAAGATATTGAATTAACAAACTTATTAAAACAGCATTTATTTGACCAAGGCGAAGTGTCTTCAGTGGTGGTAAAATCTAAACTAGATGACGCGATTAAGTTTAAAGACTATTTTGACTTTAATTCTCGTTTAAACAGGTTACCGGCGCATCGTGTACTCGCTATGTTACGCGGTAAAGCTGAAGGTTATCTTCGTCTTAAAATTAATCCAGATCCATTTCAAAAAGATAAAAAAGCTTATAGTTATTGCCAAACCTTAATAGCCAAGCATCTTAATGTTTACCTTGCCAAAGATGACCATGACTCATGGGCTCGACAAGTCATTGACCACGCATGGCGAACAAAATTGTTAGTGAGTTTAGAGAAGCAAATTTTTGTTCAATTAAAAGAACAAGCGGATCATGAGGCGATTGAACAATTCGCTAGCAATTTAAGTGCATTGTTAATGGCTTCACCAGCAGGTGAAAAAGTGACGCTAGGTTTAGATCCAGGCTTTAGAAGTGGTTGTAAAATAGCTGTTGTTGATAAAACAGGTGAATTAATAGAAACTGCTACGATTTATCCTCATCAACCACAATTGCAAACAACACAAGCCCAACAAACAATTAAAAAATTGATTGAACAATACAATGTTGAATTAATTGCCATTGGAAACGGCACCGCATCGCGTGAAAGTGAACAATTTATTTCGCAGATATTAGCGTCAATCGATGCAAACCTTCAATCTGTTTCAGTCAGCGAAGCCGGGGCTTCAGTCTATTCTGCATCAGCGTTAGCAGCACAGGAATTTCCGCAACTTGACGTTACTTTACGTGGTGCAGTATCTATAGCGCGACGTTTACAAGATCCGTTATCAGAACTCGTTAAAATTGAAGCAAAAGCTATTGGTGTTGGCCTTTATCAACATGATGTTCAACAAACGTTATTAACGAAACGATTACAAGCTGTGGTTGAAGATTGTGTGAATAAAGTCGGCGTGGATCTTAATACTGCTTCACCCAATGTATTAATGCATGTTGCAGGATTAAATGCGACACTTGCTCAAAATATTATTACTTATAGACAGCAGCATGGCCGTTTTAAATCTCGCCAAGCATTAACTAAAGTGCCGCGTTTAGGGACTAAAGCATTTCAGCAAGCAGCAGGCTTTTTGACTGTCAATGGAGGCGATGAATGCTTAGATGAAACCATACTTCATCCTGAGCAATACCCATTAGCAAAACAATTAATTGCGTTTAATAATAAATCAACTCAAGACGTGCTTATAAATAAAGATGCATCAGCATTAATATTACCTCCTATCAAGCAAGTTAAAGACAGTGATCAAGAATCAATCTTACAGGCTTATCAAGAAATTTTAACGATATTGAGCATGACGAGGCGCGACCCAAGAGAACAATTTAAAGTGGCAGAATTTGACCAGAGTATTCATAAAGTCAGTGATTTGGAAGTGGACATGTTATTGCAAGGGGTTGTTACCAATGTCGCGAACTTTGGCGCTTTTGTTGATTTAGGAGTGCATCAAGATGGATTGGTTCATATATCAATGTTGAGCGATGGTTTTGTAAATGACCCTCATAAAATCGTGAAAGTGGGGCAAGTTGTAAATGTTAAAGTAACGAGCATTGACCAACAACGTAAGCGAATCGCGTTAACCATGAAAAACATTAAACAACCTTAGCGGGTAAATTATAAACCTTGAAAGGAAAGCCACTTAAATCAATTAAATTATCAACTCAATCCTTTAAATATTGTAAAATAAAGCAAAATAATAATGAAATTAAATAAACGTTTATTAGCTCTCTCTGAAATGGTCAATCAACCTTATAACGTGGTTTGGGATTGTTGCTGTGACCATGGTCTATTAGGTTTTAAAATTTTAGCTAATGGGTTAATAAAGCAAGTTAATTTTGTAGATGTTGTGCCTGAGTTAATTGATCAATTATCACAAAAGTTAATCAAGTATGCTGATCAGTTACCTGCTGATAGTCGTTGGCAAACATGGTGCATGGATGTAGCTAAAATATCACTAGAGTCCAACGTCGAATTGGGAACGCATTGTGTGAGTTCAAATTTTTCTATTTCAGAGCATGTTGTACATGATAGAGATTGGCCTGCTCATCTAATTATCATTAGTGGGGTGGGAGGGGAATTGATGATAGATATATTGACTGGAATGATGCGGCGTTATTCTGGCCACAATATCGATTTTTTATTATGTCCTGTACAACATACCTACAAGCTGCGACTCACGCTAATAGATTTAGGTTTTAAGTTAAAACAAGAACAATTGGTTATTGAAAATAATCGTGGCTACGAGCTTATGCTTATAAATCAAATTTATGGCGAGCCACTATCAGTAACAGGTAATAAGCTTTGGCTACCTGAGGTTGACCATGAAGCTTATTTAAGTAAATTGATTCATCATTATCAAAAAATTAATAAGAGTAATAGGGATGAACTAAAAATGGAAAGATTGGCCTTAAAAGATTATTTAAGCTTACAAAATCGCTTATATAAGAAGAAATAATAGAGCTTAAGCTCGTATTTCACTTTTGTGTATTAGAAGTCTGTGTTGACTTAATTTACTGATGCTAGGCTTTCATTGGTTAAGCTAATTAGCATTTTATGTTGATAGATTAAAACTGATAAATAATTTTTTAATGAAAAAGAATTCCCTATGAATAAAAGCAATCCAAGTCTTGAACATAATGAACGTTCTCATTCATCGCTCCCTGATCCTTTAGACTTAAAGTCAATTGAACCTGGCGCGTCTCAAATAACTTATCAACACCAAACCTATCAGCATAAAACAATTGCAGATGCAGATAAAACTTTGAATTGTATTTTAGATGTTATTGCAGAAGGCACTTGGGATTGGGATGGTAAAACGGGAAGTGTAGTAAGAAGTACCGCCTGGTTTGAGATGCTAGGTTATGAAGTGGGGACATTTCAACAAAATGTCTATACTTGGGAAAATGTAATCCACAAAGAGGATTACGATAAAGTGATGCAGAGCTTTGAAAAAATAATTACACATCAAACTGATTCATATTGTATCGATTATCGCTGCCGAAAATCCGATGGTAGTTACCTTTGGATCACAGATAGATCTAAAGCGGTTGAATACAACCCAGATGGATCCGTTGCTAGAATTATCGGGGCGCATCAAGATATTCATCAACAAAAAAAAGCACAACTTTCACTATTTAAACAAAATCAACAGTTAGAGTTAGGCAACACTACACTCGAGAAATTAATATCTATCAAAACAGAGCAATTAGAAGCAAAAAACAAACAGCTTGAAGAAAAAATCCTTGAAATAGAGCGCTTAGCTAATACCGATTCTTTAACTAACATTGCAAACCGTAAAAAATTCGAGGAAGCATTAAACAGCGAAATCTCGCGCGCGAACAGATATGAACACGCACTAAGCTTTGTCATTTTTGATATTGACCATTTTAAACTCATTAATGATTCATTTGGCCACAAAATTGGAGATCAGGTGTTACAAAATATGGCTTCAGTAGTGGTAAATAATATTAGAGATATAGATGTTTTTGCACGATGGGGCGGTGAGGAGTTTGTTTTAATATTACCTTGTATAACCATTGAAGCAGCATTAAATTTCAGCGAAAGACTTCGTCAATTAATTAGCCAGACAGAATTATCAAAGGGCGTCTATATAACCTGTAGCTTTGGTGTTAGCGAATATCATAATACAGACACGGTTGAAGACTTGTTTCATCGTGCGGATCAAGCACTTTATCGCGTTAAAAATAATGGCCGTAATAGTGTGCAATGCGAAAAAATAAATGCTGATCCTATCAGCACAAGCAACTGCACAACTAATCAA
This sequence comes from Vibrio sp. 2-Bac 85, assembly GCF_037546705.1. Taxonomy (NCBI): domain Bacteria; kingdom Pseudomonadati; phylum Pseudomonadota; class Gammaproteobacteria; order Vibrionales; family Vibrionaceae; genus Vibrio; species Vibrio sp. 2-Bac 85. The sequence continues at coordinate 180,500 of NZ_JALAAB010000004.1, forward strand.
TTATGATATTAAAAACATAATTTATGATTTAATCGCTAAAATAGTTAACCTACTGTTTTTTTATGTTTATTTCTTGTCATAAAATAATATTTTTCTTTTATCTTGGAGTGAATAGCCATTATTAGGTATTTGCTTTATGATATCAAAATTAAATTTGTATATTAGATATAACAGTTAATTTTAATGAAGGAAAATGCAATGAAAAAATTAATAATAGGTAGTCTATTTTATTTAATACTGCCTAATATTGCATATGCAGGGCTGATAACCGAGACTGGTACTGTGAAATATGGTGAAGTAGATTGGTATGATTTTTCTACCTTCGAGACAGGAAAGGTATCTTTATCTGCAGTAGAAACTAATAAAAATAATCATTGGTGGAATAGCAAATACAACAAATATAACCAATTCGATAGCTCTTTATATTTGTTTAAAGACGATGGGTATTTAAGTTGGGACGACCTTATTAAATACTATGATAATAGTGGATATGGTCTTGAGAGTTTTATGACTGTTAACCTTACTGCTGGTGATTACTCCGTTGCTATTACGTCTTCTTATGATAATAAGTATGGATATTACAAAAATTGGTATAGTTCCAATAATGAAACGGGTTATACGTTAAATATTAGTGGAAATTATGTTAGTACGGATGGGACTATTGCACCTATAAATGTAGCGGAACCGGTATCTATTATTTTATTAGCAATTGGTTTATTTGGCATTGCTTATTCTCGCCAAAGAAGATCACCTCTAACACTACCTGCAGTATCTAATTTAGTTTGTTTGTCTAAATAAGTGAGCCCAGTTTCAGTATCTGTATGAACATTAGCATTAAAAACCTTTGAGCCCTTTTAAAGGTATTTGAGGTTTTTAATGCTTTAAATAATGTTAATAAGCTAAGACTAAATACCTAAAGCTTGACCGCCGCCTATTTGGATTGTTTCTGCGGTGATAAACGCTGCGTCTTTACTGACTAAGAAAGAGATCACTCCAGATACATCTTCAGGTTGTCCTAGACGACCTAACATAATGTTATCTTTCCATGATGCAAATACTTCGGGTTTTGTATCTTTAATTTGTTGATGAAACGGTGTATCAATAGTTCCAGGAGAAACTGCATTCACACGAATGCCTGCTGGTGCTAATTCCTTAGCAAGTGCGCGAGTTAAAGTGTGAACCGCAGCTTTTGATGTACCGTAAATACCAGCACCAGGTCCACCTGCATTCCATGCTGCATTTGAAGTGTAGTTAATAATTGAACCACCTTCGGTTTTTTTCAGGAACGGAATGGCAGCACGAGATACAAAGAAAGCACTATCAAGGTTTAATGCCATTACAAAACGAAAGAATTCAGTGGTCATTTCTTCGATAGAGCTTCGTCCGCCGAGGCCACCTGCATTATTGACTACAACATCAATTTGACCGTATTTGTTTCCAATAGCATTAACATTTTCTGTAACAGCTACATCATTGGTGACATCAAAGCCGTAGTATTCCGCTTCGATTCCTTCAGCTTTTAGTTCTGCAACACGTGCTGCACCAACTTCATCTTCAATACCATTTAATACGACAGTATAACCATCTTGACCAAGGCGTTTAGCTACTTGGAAACCAATACCACCAGTTGCACCAGTGATTAAAGCAATTTTTTTAGACATATTATTTTCTCACTATTCGTTAAGTTCATGCTGCAATAAATATGAAGCATTATTAATTGATAAAATGTAATTTAAAGTTGATTGATAGTTAATTTATACTCAAAGTACCCATTTATACTAAAAAACCTATTTAACAATGGTTTTATTGTAATACAAGTAAATATTTTGTAAATAGTAACTATCAATCCTTATCTCTATATTTAAATACCTATTATTGAAATAAAGCATACTTTTATATTGATCATAAAAATCATAATCAAATATTTAATAGGAGTTTTATTAATATTAATGCAATTATTATGCGAATCTAGAAGTAATTAAACATAAGAAATAAAATGCTATCTAACTGTATATGTGGGTTATTTTTATTTATGCTGGGTTGTTTGTTAATTAAGCATAGAGTGAGGTTGAAAAATTAATACGTTAGCCTTTTATTCACCAAATGTTCAAAGGCTTAAAATAAATGCTAATTTATTAGTTTTATATTTGTGAGAGCACACGCAAAATTAACTATCATTTATCATACAAAATAAGTGTGTTTCGATGATTGTTTTTGTATGAATGATTTTATAAGCTGTTTTCTCTAAGAGTTTTCTATAAGTATTGTGAATAAGTATTTTCTAAATGTAGACAGGGAATTGGATATGGGCATTTTAATGTATTACGTGTTTATACTTGTACATTGAAGCTAGAATAGGGCGTAGAACTAATGCTGCTACTTTGATATACATTATTAATATGTAAACTCCGTGCAATCATCTTATCCCTTATTATCTGAGGGCTTTTATCTTCACGTTTATCATTATTTATTGTTTGATTATTGGAAACTGACGGTTCAATATTCTGTGAATCGGTAAAATTTTGTTGTGTGTCGACGCTATCAGCTGAAGAGCCTCTTGAAGAACCCGCTGACGAATGCTCGCTACTGGCGTCACTAGAGGAATCAGGACGGTTTGCTACTGAGATCTCACTGCGTGCTTGTGTCGCCATTTGATCTGCTTCAGCCGCAACTTTTATATCTTGAGCTGAAGGTTGTGCAGGCGCAAGTGCTGCCGCTTTGACCTGTTGTGCTTTTTTTAATGTTGCTTCAGGATCACCTTCAATAGCAGATGTATCGATAGCGACTTCGCCCGACACCGCATACTTTACGCCATCAGGCCCCGTTTGATAGCTATAACTTGGTGAACCTGCATATTGCCCACCTACAGCAGCATGAGATTGTTCATGGATATTTACTTCATTATGACGTGTCTTTAAAGAGTTTATGACGGCTAACTCATCTTCGCTATACGTTTGATTTTTGCCCTTATCTGAGTTGCCATTTGAGTCGTCATTTGACTCTTTATTGGAGGCTTCTGTATTTGCTACTTGTTTGCTATTTTCAACTCCCTCAGCCTTTGCAGCTACTTCTGGATCAGAGTGTGATGATTCTTTATTCTGTTGAGGTGTAACGATTTGTTGAGCACTTTTAATACTGCCATCGATAGTTGGCCTTTGATAAGTTGATGCTTGAGTTGTTGATACTGAAAGGGAGAACCCTTCTATGTTTGGCCGCATCGGTGCTGATTTAGAGCTCTGAGTTTCAGACGAGATATTGGCAGAGGAAACGACATTACTTGCCATTTTTGAGCTTGTTGTCATGCTGATAGGAAGTGGGGTAGCTGCTGATATGTTCATAAAATTTCTATTCCTATTCCAGTACCGATTTCAGTTTCAGTTCTATTTTTAATTCCTATGTCGATTTATTACTAAACTCTATCGCTGCCAAAACCTTATCATTACAAACTTCATCATTACAAACTTCATCATTACAAACTTCATCATTACAAACTTCACCATAATAAACTTCGCCATCATAAACATGCATTTAAACTTTTATGTCGAATAAACTGCCTACCGGTTTATCATCTTGATGTTGATTATTTGTTGTAAGCGATTGGTACTCGGAAACTCTTGAACTGATCACATCTTCACTCGGTGCTTGAGCCTGTAATATTGGTTGTTGTGTTGTTACTTGGTCAACACTTTGTGTCTGTTTTTGAGTCTCGATCGCTAGGTATTTAAGGTCAGAGGTTTCAGGCGCATTTCTTAGGGCGGTAACTGGCTGGCTATGTAGGTTAATACTGCCGTTAATGTCCATATACCCCCTCCAATACCTAAAATTAAATATAAAATGATTCTGTGATTATGGTACAAATGAATGTTAAATACGAATTATTCGTTTGAATAAATGCATCATTATCTATTTTAGCCTCAATTTATTAAGCCGCGATTACACTCTATTTAGCATGTTATAAAGTTATTCGTGCGTTTATTATACGAATCTAAATATTTTTAAACGAATGATATAAATAATTAATCATTATATTGTTTTAGGTTGTTCATTTTTTTGGTTAATTAAACATTACTCATTAAAATAGGCGTCATTGAATTTAATATATTTAGAGAGTGTAATGCGTTTACTGCAACGAGTGGTCCATCCTTCGATTCAAATTGAAAACTTGTCCCCCTGTCATCATCAAAGTTTTACTCGCATAGCAACAAGAGCGATAGTGATCAGAGATAACAAAATTTTATTAATGTTCACTAAGCGCTATAACGACTATTCCTTACCAGGTGGAGGTGTCGATGAGGACGAGGATTTATTAACGGGCTTCAAAAGAGAGCTTGCAGAAGAAACCGGAGCTGTTGGAATAAAGAGTGTACAAGCTTTTGGATTATATGAAGAGTACCGGCCACATAAGAGTGATAAACATAACCCTGAATGTTCTATCATGCATATGCTCTCGTATTGCTACAGCTGCGAAATAGGAGAGCACCTTGGTGCGAATAAACTGGAAGACTATGAAGTTAATAATGGTATGCAAGTGTGCTGGGTTCACATTGACGATGCTATTCAACATAATATTAACACCATGCAAAATGACAAAAAGCAGGGGTTATCGATTCAAAGAGAAACCTATTTAATGCAACAAATAAAAGTACAATTTAGCTTAGATTGACGACTTCTTATGCGAATCTAGGTTATTGATTGAAGATAGGTTTATGAAAGTAGCTTGCTGAAGCTAGATAACTGAAGCTAGATAACTGAAGGTAGATAACTGAAATTAGTTTAATAACTTCAGTTATATAGGATTTTTTAGCTCTAAGTATTAGGCTTCGATTTCATCTGTTGATTGGACTGCTTTATTACGTCCCGTTGTTTTTGCGAAATACAGTGCAACGTCAGCGCGTTTAAGTAGATCATTTAAGTCTTCGTTGGCATTAATACGTTGAGTAGTTCCGATTGATAATGTTATTTCAACCGTGAGTTGATCATCTATTTTTATCTTGTTATTCGCTAATCGCTCACAAATGTTGTTTGCTAGTTCGAGTGTGTCTTTTTTATTTATTCCTCTCGTCAGTATGGCAAACTCTTCACCGCCTATACGAGCCAAAATAGCTTCCTCAGGTAATGCTTTTTGTAGTGAAGCAGCAATGAATTTTAAGACTAAATCACCGACATCATGTCCGAAGTTGTCATTAATACTTTTAAAATGATCGGCATCTATCATTAATAAAGAAACATGGTCATTGGATTCTAACATTTGACTCGCTTGCTTGAAAAAGTGCCTGCGATTACTGATTTCCGTGAGCACATCGGTATTAGCAATATGGTCAAGACGCTTTTCCAGTTCAATACGTTCTGTAATATCAAATGCTGAGGTGCGGGCGATAGCAAAATAACCTTTTTCTAGAATTGAAGTGGCCGATGTAGAAACAAAAAAAGTATGTCCGTCTTTGCATTGTACTTCTAATACAACACCTTCTATGGTTTCATCCAAGTGTAGATTTTTCAAAAACTGCTCAAATACAGGGACACTGCCTTTGGTTAAAAAATCAGTAAAAGACGATCCAACAACTTCTTCGCGTGTGTAACCTAACCAACTTAACTCAGTCTGGTTCATTTTTATGACATAGCCATTTTTATCTAAACTGTGGTAACCACAGGGAGCATTCTCATATAAATCGATTAATTCATTTTTAATGAATAAGTCGTAACGCAGTCGCCTACGTTTTTGTTCTGACATAATTAAAAGCAGTAACAAAATAGCAGCAGACCCGATGAATAATGAAGCGATGATCACACGGCCCACTGGTTTATAAAAAAACGAACTTTCATTCATTACATCATAGGGTAAGAAGATAATTAATTTCCAATTATTCTGTTGCCTAGATTGTTCACTAACAGAAAGGTTAATGGCTCGTTCTGCTTGATATTTACCGATGCTATCTAAACTAAAGGGATTGATCGATACGTAGCGAAATATTCCGTGATCTGATTGATAGATACCACTGTCATTTTTCTGAATTGTAGGCCACGCTTGAGGATATTTATCTTGAAATTTCTGAGAGACTGTATCAAGGCTTCCTCCCCACTCATTGCTTCTATCATGATTACTTATCCAGTAACCTTCTGGGTCTATCAACATACCTTGACCGTTGATACGTAGCCCCATTTGGTCTCTAAAGTTTTGTAATAATTCAGTGGCGAGGTAATTCATTACCATTAAACCAACCGTTTTACCTTCGCTATTGATAACCGGTGTTGCAAAGCGGATAACAGGCTTATAGGGAAATTCAATTTCACCACGCTCTACATTAAGTTCCATAGCAGAGACATAAACTTTACCTTGTGGTTGTTTAATACCTTCTTGAAAATAATGAGTATGTTTTTTACTTTGTAAGTTATTAGGTTTGACGATTTCTACAGAAGGGTTGATATAATTTATTCGAATACGCTCTTTACCTTCAATATCCAGTAGCCTTACTTGGTCGTAGCGGAAAAATGTGGATGCTAAATTAGAAAATAGAGATTCTAATCCTTTTTTGCTTGAAAGCGTGCCATTTTCAAGGAAGTCAACTAATGCTTTGGAGCGAGTGACCATTTGCAATACCATTAATTGTATTTGCATCTCTTTTTGTAGTGCTTGAGTAGTAGAGGTTACAAATGCTTCTTCTTGCGCAAGCATTGTTTTTTCTAAGTTTTGAGTATATTGGAATTGAACGTATACCAAAGTTAGTGCTAAAGCTGTTGCCATTAATAAATAGATCCAGATAAAACGACGCAATACCGATGCTGTAAAAGAGTGAGTTTCGATATCAGTATCGTTGGCAGTATTTTTTGTCATTATTATTGATCTTATTTTTGTTGGTTAAGGATAAAATAGTGTTTATGTCGGTGATATTTTACAAGCAGGTCAATAACGGATATTCAGACGCTAAATTAATCATATTGATGAATTTATAGGGTTATTATTTATGCATTAAAATGCATTTTTATTCAGCAGTTAAACAGAAGCTTATAAAGTGTTCGCACAGTGGTACCAAGCAAACACTTTAAAAGGACTAAGCCATCAATAATTCAGGTAAAAATTCACCTTCGTTATTGTTGTAAATAATATATTCACCATGATATTTAACTTTAGATTTATAATCAGTTACTTTGTAAAGTAATAATGATTGATCAAAGGCTGCTTGTAATGCTTCTGGTAAATCACCACGGATATATAAGCTAATAGGTTTAACTAATAAACCATCTTCAAAATTTTGTTCAAATTGTTGACTACAAATAATCATAGATGCTTGACCTGCACTATGGCGATTTAACTTTTCACCTACTTCAAGGTCAGTGTTAACCATCCATTGTAGTTCAGTTAATTTATCACACAAATTAATTATTTGTTGTTTATTAACAGGTTTTGCTTTTAAGTCTTGGTCAAAAACGTGCTCATAGTGCGCCTTAATTGCCTGAAAGGTTTCAACTAAAGCCGCATTTTTCCCTAAACTACGGGCTTTACGTTGCCAAATTTTTAACGTCGGCAATACATCACTTTCAAAACGTTTTTTCTTCATCGCATTGGTTGTCCATGCCGCTAGAAAATGCGTTTCACTGAGTGGGTTTTTAGGAATTTTACCTTTCAGTTGTGCTTCATGTAAATCCGCTAAAGCAGTCGTGACCACTTGATGAATTGATGTTGAGAAACTAGTCATGATTATCCTGATGATTAAAAAAATAGTAAGCTAAAAGTATGACAGGCTAAGTACCCAGGGACAAGCAAAGATAGGTAATTGTTGTTTGTTGTTGTCAAATAAGGCACTGAACACTTTATTTGCGGACTAAAACTTATTGCTATGAGGGATATTAAGTGTCTGAGATTCAAATAATGCGATGTTAATAGCTAACGTTAATAAAAGTAGAATGCTAAATAAATAAAAAACAACAATGTAAATGGTTAATTAAATATTAAAAGGTGGTTAAAATGGCAAAGCTTACATCGACAGGAATTTTAATATGGTAACTGAAAATCATGTACTTGAAATCAGCCCTAAACAAAAAAAGTGCATATCACTGGTGCTAGGTAGTGGCGGTGCAAGGGGCTTGGCCCATATTGGCATTATTAAGTGGTTAGTAGAAAATAACTATCAAATAAAATCTATATCAGGTTGCTCAATTGGAGCCTTGATTGGCGGTGTATATGCTGCGGGAAAATTAGATGAATTTGAACAATGGGTTTGTGGGTTAAGTAAATTAGATATTATTTCCCTATTAGATATTTCCTGGAGTACGAGTGGGTTATTACGTGGCGATAAAATAATTGATACGTTATTCAAGCTATTAGGTGATCAAACCATCGAAGCCTTACCGCTGCAATTTACAGCTGTTGCGGCAGATATAAAAAATGAGAAAGAAGTGTGGATTAATTCAGGCTGTTTATTCGATGCGATTCGTGCATCTATTTCATTACCTTTATTTTTTACACCGGTTGAACGAAAAGGTGTGCAGCTGATTGATGGCGGTGTGTTAAACCCTGTGCCGATAGCACCAACGTTTAGTGATAATACTGATTTTACTGTTGCGGTTAATCTGGGTGGGGTTATTGATCTGGATAGAGTAGAACCAGATACGTTAATGGATGTGGTAGATAGTATTGAGGATTTACCATTGCAGCAAAAAATTGGCCATTACATCAAACAGTTTGGAGATAACTTAGCATTAACAAATAGCAAACCGCCGACATGGAAAGCTTATGATGTTGCGGACCAAGCCTTTGATGCTATGCAAAGTACCATTGCTCGCTTGAAATTGGCGGCTTACCCTGCCGATTATAATATAGTGATCCCCAGAAATGCCTGTGGCACTTTAGAGTTTGACCGTGCAAAAGAGATGATCGCCTTAGGTTATCAAAGCGCACAGAAAGCGTTACACTTAGACACTATTTAAGCATTAAGCACTCAAGTTAAGTGCAACATTGTAAAAAGGGAAACACGTGGACGTAATTAGTAGTACGCAATCTTGGGTTAACAACGTCATTGTTAAATATAATATTTGTCCATTTGCTAAAAGAGAGGTGGATCGTGGCAGTATTCGTTACTGTGAAGAAACCAGCACTGAAATTGAAGGTGTATTAGATAGACTAACAATTGAATGCGAGTTTTTAGATACACATCCAGAAACTGAAACTACGTTATTAATTTTAAGTGAAGCCTGTAGTGATTTTGAGCACTTTTTAGATTTGGTATATCTATCCAACCATCTTCTACAAATGAGTCATTATGAAGGGGTTTATCAATTAGCTCATTTTCACCCTGATTATTGTTTTGCTGGCGATGATGAAAATGCAGCTTCTAATTATAGCAACCGTTCACCACATCCTACATTACATCTCATTCGAGAGAGCAGTATGGAAAAAGCTATTGCGGCTCATCCTGATGTGGAAGGGATCCCCGATAGGAATATTGCGTTTTTAAATAAAAAAGGTAGTCCTTTTTTTGCTGACCTTCTGGCGAGTTGTTTGTTAGTTAATAAGTAACTAGCACTTCAAATAAGAATATTTTTGAACACTTATGTTTTTAAGTGCTTTTTTATAATTAGCTAACAGGCGAGATTATTAACCTAATAACAATCGTATTGGCTACATATTCTGCATTTACAGAGATTAATGCAAAGTGTTGTTTGAAACTGGTCGACAAACCTTATTAAGCAAGATAAGTTTCACTGTTTTTCGGTTGTATTTATTCCTTTAGATATGACTGCTTCATAAACAAACGTTTTTATAATCAAAGTTAACAAGGATTTTCCATGGCAGAACAGGCCTATCAATTATTACGCATTATTATTATCGATAGCTTTTGGAAAGGGCAGGTTAACGAATTAGACTTATCTGGTCATACGCAACTTGAAGGTACCAACGGCGCTGGTAAAACATCTTTGATGCGTTTACTGCCACTTTTTTATGGTATGAGACCCAGTGAAATAGTTAGTAAAGTGGATCAAGCTAAAAACTTTGCGGATTATTATTTGCCAAGAGACTCTAGTATGTTGGTTTATGAATACCAACGACCTAGTGGTCAAACATGTATGGCACTTGCCAGCTCCGATGGGAGAGGAGTGCAATTTAAATTTATTGATAGTGGTTTTGAAAGTGGATTATTTATTGGTGAAAATCATTTTCCGTTAACCGTCTCAGAAGTTGAAAGAGCTTATCGAAATTTAGGTGTGGAATGCTCTAACTATTTAGGCGTTGATAAATACCGACAAGTGATTCAAAACTTACGCAGTGGTCGTAAAGTTAAAGAGGTTCGTCAATTACAAAATCGTTTCTCATTCAGCGATTTAGCTACTCCTCACCTGGATAAAGTAGTGAATGGTACGATTGAAAAAAATCTAGATTTCGATGCGGTTAAACAAATGCTGGTGGCTATCGCTAGCGATCACATTGCGCGCAGCGTGGGACAAGAAAAAGAACAAATTACCCTCAACAAACAAGATATTAGTTTATGGTTAGCTGATATCCAAGCTAGTCGCTCGATTCAAAAAGTAAGTGATAAAATTGCGTTATGGCAAACAGATTTTACGCAGTTAGACAGTTTATTGATTAAGCTGCAGCATTTGCATGCGGAAATGTTAGCGCACCAGCAAAATATCACTGAATTGCAACAGCAACGTAGTGATCAAAAAGCTAGCTTTAGAGATGAAATAACGGTTCTGGATAAACAATTAAAAGAACAAAGCCTTCTGCTTCAAACTGAAATAAGCCAAATAGCGGCTAAGATAGAAGCGGATCAAAGCCGAATTGATTTGTTAGATGACGATAAATTAAAGTTTGATGAAAATGACGCAGCGAGTTATCAATTACAAGCCGATAATGCACCTCGTTACCAACAAGCCTTAAACGATGTCAATGAAATTATTGAAGCGTTCGAAGGTAATTTAAATAAGGTTCAAGCTAAATTTGAGTCATTATTACAATCGTTAACCTTGCAAAAGGTACAGGATGAAGCACGTAATAATGAGCAAGTCTCGCAGATCAAAGAACAATCTAATCTACAACTATCGGTCGTGTCCGAAAACTATCAAGGTCAGTTAAGTAAACTAAACGAACAACTTAACGAATCATTTTTAAAAATAAATATGGACCTGCAGACGCTACAAAACCAGTTAAAAATGGAAGAATTAGCGCAGAAAAATATTACTGTTGAAGAAAGCTTGCGAGCTGATATTGAAGCAAATCAAGTCAGTATGTCAGAAGTTAAAGATAACCTAAGTGACTGCCTACAGGTCTTAAGCTCTGATAATGACCAATTAAATACGCTAGAAAAACAACGTATTCAACTCTTAGAGCAACATAAACAACACAACCGCCAGCTTGAAGATGTCAAAAAATCACGTCAGCAATTACAGTTACAACTCTTACCTGAAGTTAACTCACTGCAGCATTTTTTAAGCAATGAGCCAAATGCGTTAGGTTGGAAAAACAATATTGGACGAGTGTTATCAGCTCAACAGTTAGCACGTAAAGATCTTAATCCTCAATGGGTTTCACAGGGAGATAACGCAGAAACTTTATTTGGATTGAAAATAGATTTAGATCAGCTGCAAGATAATGATTTACAACTTAATGAAAACGAACTTAGAGAAAAACTAAGTGATGTAGAGCAAAAAATTGCAGCCTTGATTAAAAAGGTGACAGATCTAGAATCTCAACTTAATGAATTGACTAAACAGATTGTAAATCAACAGGTTTTAATCAGCGAACGTAAACAAAATTTACAAAAAGTAGAATTAAAACGCCAACAATTTAAAGCACAACAAGAAAATCTTGAGCTTAAAAAACAACATTATTTAAAACAAGCGGCATTAGCGTTTGAAGATAATATTAAAAAGCTCACCACACAAATTAAAAATCAACATACTAAGCTTGAAGAATTTAAAGCTTTACAGCAAGAGCAGCGCTTTGAGTTGAGCAATCAAATGCTGGATCAACGCATGGTGATTGAATCTGATCGAGATAGTCAATTAGAGCAATTAGCAGAGCAGTTAACATCTATTAAAGACAGCGCTAAAACACGACAAAAAGATTATAAGCAACAACGCGACCGAGCATTAGAAGAGCTAGATCCCGATGGCGAAGTTGATAAGCGCATTAAACAACGGGTTGAGTTAACTGAAAAACTAGAACAATGTGCTGTATGGGCCCGTAAAGCCCGTGAGTACCAACAGTTTATGAATGAACGTTATGTACACCGTGATCAATTAGTTGAAAAAAACCAAAACCGAGAAGTGCAAAAGCGTGGCTTAGAAAATAGCTTAGCGGATTTGAAAATTGAAAAAAATAATTTAATCGGTGAGAAACAAAAACAATTTAAGAAAGTATCACAACAATTAAATGACGATGCCGATCTGTTATTACAATTAGGGTTAGCGCAACGAGAGTGCGAGCAATACGGTATTGAAGCAACTTTAAGTGAATCTGAACCGCATAACAGTGCCGATTTAACAGTAACATTCTGTGGCGATTGGATAAAACAATTCAGAACTATTGATAAACGATTACAAAGTCAAATCACTCAGTTTAATACCGCCTTTGCTAAGCATAATGCAAACAGTGAATTATATGAAAACTGGGTTAAATTAGTGTCTGATAATGATATTTATGAAGGCGCTCGTAGTCTGTTTAAGTATCAGCATCCGATCGCTGACTTATTAAGTAGTGCCGCTCAAAAGCAAAAAAATACTTATCAACTAGTCACCGTCAATGCGAATATGATCAATGAGTTTTATCAGCATATAGAAAATTTTGCGCGTCGCATTAAAAGCATTGGTAAACAGTTATCAAGTAACGTCACTAAGCTCGCTCATTTCGAAGCGTTAGCGGACATTAATGTTAATACTGTGATGAAACAAGAAGAGCTTGATTATTGGGGACCATTACAGCAATTTGCAAAATTGTTTGACAAATATCGTGATGATTTACGTGAAGGAGTGGGTGATATTCCCGATGATTTGATTGTTGCGATGCAAAAATTGTCGACTTATCTACCTAGTGATGGTTTTGCATTAGCGCATCATCAATTGTTTGATATAGAGTTTACTATCTCAGAAAAGGGGCAGTTAAAACACGCTCGTAATGCGCGACAGTTGAAAAAAATCAGTTCTACGGGCTTATCCTACTTAGCGATGCTTTCTTTATATGCGGGTATTTTGGGTATGTTACGAGGTGAAAGCGATGCTAAAACACAAATCATCCTACCAGTGGATGAATTAGGTGAACTGGCAGCAGAAAATATCGACCTGTTATTGACCATGTTTAACGATAATGCGATCACTATGCTATCGGCTTCACCTTCTACGGATAGGCATATTTTATCTTTATATCAACGTCATTATAAGATTAAAGATAATAAGATTTTCCATGCGCATATTCCAACTTCTCGCTTAGATGAATTACTGCTACAACGTAAAAAAGTAGCCGAGCAGCTCAAGAACCAAGTAAATGAACATACAAGTACTAATGTAAGCACTCATGCAAGTACGGACGTAAGCGCTATTGAGAACTCACAAGAAAAACTTGAGCAAAACAATACAGAGAGTGAGCAACCGTCATCAAGTACTGATATAGATATGATCTCAAAGGAGCCTCAAAATGTTTAAGCAAACTGTTCAGCAACTATTAACAGGAGCGGTAATTTGTGAAACAGGGTTTGCCGATGAATTCCTCTATTTGCAGGCTCAATCTAATCAGGATCGTGTCTCGGATTTTTTATCTAATTTAGACCGTGATTTAACGTACTTAGACAGTGCCGATGCCTATTATTGTACTTTTAACGAAGTAGACGCTAATAACAGTGCTGAACTGACCACTTTATTTACCGATATTAGAGGGATGTTTCGTCCGTTAGTAGAGTTCTTAGAGTTGATCCTCACTGCCAGTCAAACCGATTTACCTATCCATGCTAAATCAATTATTAATATCAACGAGCTATTTGATCCTTTTGAACATGATCAAACTTTACGTGAACAACTGCGCCATTTAACCGCTATACGTCCTTTTAAAACGAATAAATTAGAAAGCCGTGAACAGTTGGTATTTGTGTTTCATAAACTTGAAGAGTTAGGATATTTTGTGCGTAAGAATGCTGGAAGTAGTCGCTATTTTGCGACTGCGCGTTTCGATTTAATCTATTTATTGATTGAGTTTCTGAATGACTCAGAACGCATTGAGTTACCTGAAACGGAACAGCAACAACAAGAAGAGTTATTGTTTTAATGGCTGGCTACGATACCAAAGATGTTGCGGAGTTATTGCGTCAACTTGGCTCAAATGACCAATTGCTTGCTGAAGCCTATGTATTTGGTTCGATACAGGGCGACGGTGGCGATGCACGTAAAATTGCTGCTTTGCATAAAAAAGCGTTATTAAGGCCCGACGATGAACCGGGTGATTATCGTGTAAGTGCTGAATTAAAACGCATGCTAAACCGGTTAATGCGTAAACAAAGTAGTTACCGTCAACTTACTGATATGGGTAAAGTAATTGATGTATTGGAAGATACTGTCAACGACTACCGTTTATCTGTGATTGGCGACCAGCAGGACGATGCAGAATACTATTTAGATCAACTTGATGATCTGCTTTATGAAGCAAAAGATAACTTAAATGTTAGCTTAGATAATATGCATTATGCCATTTCCAGTCAGTTTGGTTTTGTATCTACTATTAGTGCCAAGGTTCGTGAAAATGAACGTGCTTTAACCTATGCACAAAAGCTATTAACTGAGTTACAACAGATTGACCCTGAAACTTGTTATGAGTGGATGAATTGGGCTTGCCCGGTAGAACTGGCGCGTAAAATCAGTGGTTTCATCTATTGGTTTAATCAGACTCTTCCAAGGTTACGTTACATCATTGACAGTATGCGCCTAAGTTTATTTAAATTACGACGCGATGAAAAACAGGCAAGCCTATTACGCAATATGGCGCGGTATCTTCACAAACACCCTGAATTTGAAATTAATGAACAGGTGTTTGAAGACAAAACTTTACCGAAACCATTACGTTTTGCTGCGCCGATGCCGATTAAGTCGTATATCAATGTTAAAGAAACAGCGCATGAAATTGCATTAATTGAAATTGTACAATCACTGCGTAAATTGAGTTCAGTGGTTAAACCTAATGCGCGTGAAACATCGGAAGTCGAATTGATTGCTAATGTTGCTATGAGTTTCAGTTACGATTACTTTGAAGAGCAGACAGAACGTTTATTTGAACAAGCTATTACCACTGGAAACCCCGTTTCTGCTATTAAATATTGGCAACAAGCGTTACCAGAATGGCATAGCGAACAACAACATATCGACCCGACACCTTGGGTTGAGTTAGTGTTTAGTAGTTATTGTAAATTAACCAATATACAACAAGCATTGATAGATATTCGCCCTAAAGGCCAACAATTAAAGGGTATTTCCCATAATTGGTCGTACAGTGATATTGTCGTTAAAGTAAATAGTTAAGGTCAATTATTATTTGAATTCAAGAGTAAATAGTTAAGGTAAATAATTAAAACCAACATGAATTATTCACGCTTTAATAAAATACAGTATGATTTTTTTGCAAGACATCTTCGTGCTGATCTCGGGGCTGTAAAAGCAACCCAAAGTTGTCGTTGGATGGTTGATACTCATCGTCTCGGACGTATTCATGATGGATTGTGGTTTTATACTGAACAAGATAGAGCAGCTATTATTGAATTAGTGCAACGAGAGTTACACATTAATTTACTTTTTGATCATTATCCGGATAAAAGTACTCGTGTAGATACTGCTCTTAGCCATAACAATGAAAAGTTTAATACCTTGTCCGTTAGCAATGACTTTGTATTGGTTAACGCAATGCAAACACTGCAACTTAATGGACAGCAGATAGAGGTAGGTTCGATTTCATCATTGGGGTTATATGTTGATGCATCTAAAATTAACAGTGTAGAGCATCAATATATTGTGTTGGTTGAAAACCTAGTGGTAATGGCTAATTTACAACATTTAGTATTAATGGATAATGCAGCACATTTAAAAAATGCCCTATGGCTGTATCGTGGTGATCAAAAATCAATACAAAGTACCCATCAAGCCTATGCGTTTTTTAGATCATTTAAAGCTTCACATCAGCTATTATGTTTTGCGGACGTAGACCCTAAAGGCTTAGAGATTGCTATAAGTAGCAGCGCAACTAAGATTTTAACTGTTCAAACAAGTATGGTTGAAACCTTTAACATTAGTGGCATTGAAAAAGATTTTTATAACCAAATTAATTCAGTTAATTATCTGAAAAATAGTACCTTATCAGCAGAATGCCAAAACGTGGTTGCTACAATCTGTGAGCATAAAAGAACTATTAAACAAGAGCATATTTTAGCACACCAAATGCCCGTGGCAGTGGTTGAATTATTTAATTAACCCCATTAAATGCTAGTAGGACCAGAAACTATTCCTTAGTAAGATAGCTTAATAAAATGCCTTAGTGGCAATTAGTCAGTTAAACGGCTTAGTAAAAATTAATCAGTAACAATAACTTAGTAAAATAACTTAATAACAATAATTTAATAACAATAATTTAATAACAATAATTTAATAACAATATAAAAGATTAACAAGGATATACAATGCAAATAGCTAAAAACAGTGTCGTTGAATTTCATTACCGCTTAACAGAAGGTAATGAGTTATTAGAAGACAGTAAAGATAATGAACCGCTTATTTATTTACACGGCGGCGGTGGTCTATTTGAAAAAATGGAGCAAGCCTTTGTCGATAAAACAGTGGGTGATAAATTTGAAGTAACATTATCTCCTGAAGAGTCTTATGGTGAACGTCGTGAAGGTGCGTTACAACGTATTCCGATTAAACATTTACAAGGTGCAAAGAAATGGACTGCTGGCATGACTGCAGTGGTTGAATCTAACCAAGGTAAGCAAGAAGTCACGATCGTCAAAGTAGGGCGTTTTAATGCAGATTGCGATTTGAATCATCCATTCGCGGGTAAAACATTAACGTTTGCTATTGAAGTAATAAGTGTTCGTGCGGCAACTGAAGATGAGTTATCGCATGGTCATGCCCATGCAAAAGGTGGTTGTGGTCATTAGACCATAAAGCGCAGTTAATTTTTACGTATATTTTACAGTGATTTTTTCGCGCTTTTACAAATATCGCCTGTGTATAGTGTTACTTTTCATATGTTTATATGCATTCTTAAGTACGTTATCACAGGCCTATTAACCTCAAGTCATGAAGCAATTATTTAAACCGAAGGATACAAAAATGAAACGTGTTTCATTATATACAATGGCAAATTGTCCTCATTGTAAAACAGCTAAACAATATCTTGAGCAACAAAAAATCACCTTCAGATTAGTTGATGTTAAAAGTGCTGCAGGCCAAAAAGAATTTGCGAAAACGGGATACCGTGGTGTACCTGTAGTGAAAATAGGCGATCAGTTTTTGAATGGTTTTAGTGTTAAAGGTTTCCTTAACTTATACAAGAACGAATAATTTCTGTGGGGAGTGATTAGGAGTTGTCTAATTCTACTAATTGATAAAACTTATTTTGTTAATCCCTAGACTCTATCACTCGACATTCAATTTTATTTACAATGTCATGTTGCCGAACATCGAATTCGATTTTTCTTGTCATCAATAATCAATAATCATTTGTAAAATGCTTAACAACCGCTCACTTTATTGTTAATAAATGACCACTTAATGACAGTCGTTCAAAAATATAATTTTTTTATTAGGTAATTTAACATTTCGCTTTTATATTTGGATTTTTAATATTATCTATTATAAGGAGTGAGTTATGAATTTAATTGAAGCTGTTTTAATGCGACCGGCTGAAGTCATAACTTTACCCAATGAAATACAGCACCATGACCACGATCATCATCAATTAGTGATTGCATTAAATGGTAACTCTGAATTTAGCATTGAAGGTATGCAGAATATTATTGTACCAGGCCAGGGCTGTGTGGTGACTGCTTCATCTGATCATGCTTTTAATGGTTTAGGTTTTGCCGAAATACTAACGCTAAATTTACCTACTGAGTCTCAATTAGATAATTACACTGCTCAACATATTCAACCTTTGATTCATTCTAATCAATATTTTAAATTAGATAACCAGTTTCAGTTATTATTACAATTATTAGTTAAAGAGATGCGCCAAGCCCCTGATGATATATTGGTTGCAGAAGCATGCAAAAATACAATTATTGCTTTATTACAGCGTCATATTAAAACCGACCTAAGTAAAAAAAATCGCATTAATATAGAAGTGATTGATAATTTTATTATTCAACATATTACTACTAAAATCAGCGTCGCTCAGCTAGCAGGTTGTGTGTTCTTAGGCGAAAGTCAATTTCACTTATTGTTTAAACAACAAATGGGCATGACCCCGCATCAATACATAATGCAAGTACGACTGAATCTTGCAAAACAGTTATTAGAAGATCGCTCTTTGACATTAGCGATGATTGCCAGTGCTAGTGGCTTTGCTAATCAAAGTAGTTTTACTCACACCTTCACTAAATTTCAGGGAACTTCCCCTTCTAGATATCGTTAATAGTTCAATGCCCGAAGTTGCGTTGACAATGCTTCCTCCTCGAATTCATTAATGCCTCTGCATCAACTGAATCCTTTATTAGCCTACAAGTAGAGGTTTTACTATACCTCTCAACTATATCTCTCAACTATGTCTCGCAGCTATGCCTTTCAACCCTCCCAATTAATCACTAAGCGTAAAGTTTACTGCGCTAGGTCTTTATGTCCAGCCTAAGGGCGAATGACTGTATCAGAGTGCATAAGAGCTATTTACAGCCATTATTTATTCACTATTAATCATTTTTTTATAAAGCTGGATTGTAATTTTCCGTGATGTTAATCACAAAAAAAAATCGATCGTACTTTTTGACATATAAATCGTAGTTTTAGGTAAGAACTTAAACGTTTTTAGCAATACTATCCGTGCTTAGTTACATTTGCATAACATAACATTAACAGGTGTTATGATTTTTAGGAGAGTCGGGTATGTCATCATTTATTGCAACGGATGTGTTGCACAAAGATTTTATAAATACAGAGCTAGCAACGCTTTGGACACATATTTCACCATTGTATATGGCTGATGAGTCTGCTTGTTTAAAGCAACTAATACCACTTGCTACACCATCAAAAGATGAATCAAATACGATGGCAGATTATGCCACGGATTTGATCAAGCGCGTGCGTAAAGATAAAAATGCTGTGCAGATGATTGATGCATTATTACTGGAATACAGTTTAGATACCAAAGAAGGTATTTTATTAATGTGTTTAGCTGAAGCATTAATGCGTATTCCTGATTCAGCAACGGCAGATGCTTTAATTAAAGATAAACTCAGCGTTGCTGACTGGAAATCACATCTTAAAAAATCAGATTCTATTTTTGTAAATGCCTCAACGTGGGGACTTCTATTAACGGGTAAAATTGTTAATTTAAAGAAAACTAGAACCAATAGTACGACCAATGTTGTTAACAGCTTGGTTAATAAAATGTCTGAGCCTGTTATTCGTAAAGCAATGCATCAAGCGATGAAAATAATGGGGCACCAATTTGTATTGGGCCGCAATATCGATGAAGCACAAAAAAATGGTAAAGGGTTTACCAATAAAGGCTGTAGTTATTCCTTTGATATGCTTGGTGAATCAGCACTAACGGCCAGTGATGCAAAAAAATATTATGCGGAATATTTAACGGCGATTGAGTCAGTAGGCAGCAAGTCTATTAATAAAAATCAGGCAAATAATGCTGCAACGGTGTCGATTAAATTATCTGCGCTACATCCACGCTATGAACCTGCTAACAAACAACGTGTGATGACTGAAATGTTTGACTCGGTGTTGTCATTAATAGAAAGAGCGCGCGCTTTAAATGTTGGTTTAACTATTGATGCTGAGGAAGCGGATCGTCTTGAGCTTTCATTGGCATTATTTGAAAAATTATACCGAGATCCAAAAACACAAGGCTGGGGAAAGTTCGGTATTGTGGTACAAGCTTACAGCAAACGCGCTTTACCTGTTTTAGTTTGGTTGGCTGCATTAGCTAAATCTCAAGGTGATGTTATTCCTTTACGCTTAGTGAAAGGTGCTTATTGGGATAGTGAAATCAAATTATCTCAACAAAATGGTTATGCGGCTTATCCTGTTTATACCCGTAAAGAAGCAACTGATGTTTCTTATTTAGCCTGTGCACGTTTTCTTTTATGCGAACATGTTAAGGGGCTTATTTACCCACAATTTGCTAGCCATAATGCGCATACGATAGCCGCGATCAACTCAATGTCGACTCACAAAGAGTTTGAATTCCAAAGATTACATGGCATGGGAGATGCGCTGTATAACCACGTAATGACCATGTCTAATAGTAATGTACGTATCTATGCTCCAGTAGGGAGCCACAAAGATCTATTACCTTATTTGGTGAGACGTTTATTAGAAAATGGCGCCAATAGCTCATTTGTACATCGTTTAGTTGATGCTGATTGCCCTATAGATGAATTAATTGAGCATCCTGTTGATACATTATTAAAGCGTCAATCATTACATAACAGTTTAATTGAATTACCACCTGCTATTTTCCCTGATCGCAAAAACTCGTTCAGTGTAAATATTGACATAGAAAGCGAAGCACTTCCTTTTGAGAAAAAAGTAGAAGTATTCACAGGCCATTTTTGGAAAATGGGGCCTATAGTTGACGGTACTCATTACAATGATGTTACTGAGAAAACAGAAGTTTACCAATGTACTGCTCCCTACGACCGTACTATTAGTGTTGGATCAGTGGTTTTTTCTGAAACACAGATGATTGAAAAAGCACTAAGTACTGCACATCAATATTTTCCTGAGTGGTCTAATACGGAAGTACAGGAGCGTGCTCAGTACTTGTATAAACTTGCTGATTTACTTGAATCAAATATGCCTGAGTTAATTGCTTTATGTCACCACGAAGCCGGCAAAACAATTCATGACTGTATTGATGAAGTGCGAGAAGCTGTAGATTTCTGTCGTTACTATGCACAACAGGCCGTTGATAACTTCTCTAACGCTGAAACAGATGTCAGCTTTGATGGAATAACGCAACAAATTCGCCATCAAGGTAAAGGCGTGTTTGTTTGTATCAGCCCATGGAACTTCCCATTAGCGATCTTCCTAGGTCAAATTGGTGCTGCGTTAGTGGCCGGTAATACGGTGATTGCGAAACCTGCGGAGCAAACTTCGTTAATTGCAGTACGCACTGTTTTATTAATGCTTGAAGCTGGATTCCCTAAACAATGTATTCAATTATTAACCGGTAACGGTGCTCAAATTGGTTCTGCGTTAACTGCTGACCACCGTATTGCTGGTGTTGTATTCACGGGCTCTACGGGGACCGCACAAGTGATTAACCGTAATCTAGCTAAACGACCATTATTACCCGCTACCTTTGTAGCAGAAACCGGTGGGCAAAATGCAATGATCGTTGATAGCACTGCATTACCAGAGCAAGTTGCTCGTGATGTTGTTCGTTCAGCTTTTGCTTCTGCAGGGCAACGTTGTTCGGCATTAAGGGTATTATTTATTCAGCAAGACATAGCAGAACGTGTCATTGAATTAATTAAGGGGGCAATGCAAGAACTTGCCGTTGGTTTACCTTATCTTCATAGCACCGATGTGGGACCTGTTATTGATAAAACAGCAAAAGATAAGCTTAACGCGCATCTTCAAAAGATGACTGCTGAACATAAACTGTTAGCACAAGTGGCTTTAAATGACAGTTGTGCAAAAGGTGACTTCATTTCACCTACCGCCATCGAAATTGATAATCTTGGACAATTAAGTGAAGAGCAGTTTGGTCCGATCTTACATGTGATCCGTTTTAAAGCGGCTGAATTAGATAACGTTATTGAACAGATCAATAATACTGGTTTTGGTCTAACGATGGGTGTGCATAGCCGCAATGAGAGGGCTTATACACATATCGCAGAAATGAGCCGAGTTGGTAACTGTTATATCAATCGCGATCAAGTAGGTGCGGTAGTAGGTGTACAACCTTTTGGTGGACAAGGTCTATCTGGTACTGGCCCCAAAGCCGGTGGCCCACGTTATTTACATCGTTTTACTCAACAAATCGTAAGTTCATGTTAGGAGAAAGTATCATGTCAGAATCAATAACTGTAATGATCCAGCAAGCAAAAAAATCATGGTTAACATGGAATGAGATCAATATACATCAACGCATCGGGATCACTGCACAGTGGGGAGAGCGTTTAAAAGATAATCCAAATATTGGTGATATGCCGGCACACGTGATTGAATTTCATAATCGCCAAGCTATTTCGCTCATCGCAGAATCGCAAATGATGCCTGGGCCAACGGGTGAGAGTAATATACTGAGCACCTCTGGTCGGGGTATATTTTTGATGATGATGGAAGAGGATTCTTCTATTCCAGCATTAGTGGGGCTATTAAACTGTGCATTAATTGCAGGCAATAGTGTTTTATTATTATCTAATTCTGTTAATAAGGAAATTGTCTCTAGTTTACAGCAAGCTTGTTCATTAACTGGTGTTGAAATGCCAGTGTTCATTGTTAAAGAGAAGGAAGCATTACAGGCTATCATTTCAGACCCTAGTATTGCCGGTGTTGGCTATGTAGGTAATGAGACACAGGCAATTAGTTTGAATCAAGCGTTAGCAGCTCGAACAGGACAAATTGCTCAATTAATTGCAGAAACAGATTTAGCACTGTTACCAACAGTACGAGATCAACATTTAGTATTACGCTTTATTACCGAAAAAACGCTGTCGACTAATGTCACTGCGGTAGGTGGTAACGCTACTTTATTAGCTTTAGGTTGCGGTGAGCAATAAGAGCATTAACGATCAAAAACGGAGTGATCTATGATAGAAAACAATTTTACTATAATAGCAACATTTATGGTGTACCTCGTCATGATGTTAGCTATTGGAATTTATGCTTATAAGCAAACCTCAGATGCTAAGGACTACTTCTTAGGTGGACGCCGCTTAGGGCCATGGCCAGCTGCATTATCTGCAGGTGCATCGGATATGAGTGGGTGGTTGTTGTTAGGGTTACCTGGTTATGCCTATGCTGCTGGTTTAGAATCATTATGGTTAGCAGGCGGTTTATTAGCAGGAACTTGGTTAAATTGGTTGATCGTCGCTAAGCGTTTACGTACTTATAGTATTACCGCTAACGATTCTTTAACTTTACCTGCGTTCTTATCACGTCGTTTTGCAGATAAAACAAAACTAGTGCAAAGTTTAGCGGCTTTCTTTATTCTTATGTTCTTCCTTTTCTATACCAGTTCAGGTTTAGTGGCTGGTGGTAAATTGTTTGAAACTGTATTCTCTATGGATTATACGGTCGCGGTAATTATTGGTACTGTCTGTGTTGTTTCATATACGTTGTTTGGTGGGTTTTTAGCGGTAGCATGGACCGACTTAGTACAAGGTTTATTAATGTCAGCCGCCTTGTTAATTGTACCGATTGCAGCGATGAACGGCGGCGTGGATCAATTATCTTCTGACTTGTATGCAATTAACCCAGAGCTGTTATCAATTTGGAATGGTGTTGATGGTGAGCCTTTATCTTGGATTGCAATTGTGTCGTTGGTTGCGTGGGGTTTAGGCTATTTTGGACAGCCTCATATATTAGCGCGTTTTAAAGCAACACGTAGTAATAAAGATTTAACCACTGCACGTCGAATTGCTGTGGTATGGACTGCATTATCAATGTCAGGCGCGGTATTAGTCGGTTTAGTGGGTATGTTGTATATGAATGACTCATTAACTGGAGGTCTTGAAGATGGGGAAAAAATATTCATGGTACTAGTGAATACTATTTTCCATCCAGCGATAGCAGGTATTTTATTAGCGGCTATTCTAGCGGCAATTATGAGTACTGCTGATTCACAATTATTAGTTTCTTCGTCTGCTTTAGCTGAAGATTTCTATAAACAATTGATCAAACCTAATGCAACTTCTAGCGAAATTGTAATGGTAGGTCGTTTAGGTGTTGTGTTTATTTCTTTACTCGCTTTATATCTTGCAATGTCACCTGATAGTTCAGTATTAGGTCTTGTTTCTTATGCTTGGGCTGGATTTGGTGCTGCATTTGGACCGGTAATTATCTTAAGCTTATATTGGAAACGTATGAACCGAAGTGGAGCTATCGCAGGTATGTTAGTGGGTGGTATTACAATTGTGGTTTGGAAACAGTTATCTGGTGGTATATTCGATTTATATGAAATTGTACCAGGGGTAATTTTAGCGACTATCTCTATTGTCGCAGTGAGTTTATTCACTGATGAACCATCAGCTGAAGTAACAGCTCAGTTCGATAAATATGAAAGACAATTGAAAACACTTGATTAATAAATGGTTTAACCGTTAGTCCATTAAGTGATTATTAGTTATTTATAAAATGCCACTATTTAGTGGCATTTTTTTATGCAAAATAAAAATGAGCTCTACTTACTTTGCTTGTAGATGTAGTGTGCGATCCTCTAGGGCTCTTATTAGGTTATAGCAATGGCATTGAATGCTTGTTCCTTTTGAAAATCTCTAATCTAAGAGTTTCGTATTTTAACTAACAAGAATAATCAGCTATTTAGCAGAATTGCTTAGATAACAGGTATAAAAAAACCACACAGAGTGTGGTTTCATCACTTATATCAGTATCAGTATCAGTATCAGAGTCAGTAACTGTTAATAATTAGTCTGGTAAGACTGCATTATGATATACATTTTGTACATCGTCACAATCTTCTAACATTTCAATAAATTTCTCGAATTTTTCAACATGTTCTTCAGTTATCTCAGTATCCGTTTGCGGTACGTAAGTGATCTCTTCAACTTCAAGCTCTACATCTGGGTAACTAGCATGTAATGCAATTTTTGCGTTGTTAAACTCTGTGTGAGGACAAAACACTGAAATCTTTCCATCTTCACTAACTACGTCAACCACATCTACATCAGCCATCATAAGGTCTTCTAAAACGGCTTCATCGTCTTCACCTGCAAATACAAATACAGCTTGATGTTCAAACATATGTGCAACTGTGCCAGGTGAACCAATTTTAGCACCTGTTTTGTTAAAACAGTTACGTACATCAGTCCATGTACGGTTACCGTTATCGGTTAGACAGTCTACAATGACAGAGCAACCGCCGGGTCCAAAACCTTCATAACTCGCACGTTCATAATCTTCACCGCCACCACCTTTTGCTTTTTCAATTGCACGTTCAATAACGTGAGCAGGTACTTGGTCTTTTTTAGCGCTATCGATCAAACGACGAAGTGTTAAATTGCCCTCTGGATCAAAGCCGCCATTTTTAGCCGCTACATAAAGCTCTTTACCGTATTTAGAATAAACTTTAGTTTTAGCGCCTGCAGTTTTAGCCATAGACTCTTTTTTGTTTTGGTATGCTCTTCCCATCTGAATGCTCTCTTGTTTTCTTAAAATGATTGTCTGGAAAAATAATGGCAAGAATTTTAGCCTGTAATCGCTCATGGTGCTAGTGGGGGATAGCTAATATTGATGGTTTAAATCATGATATTGTTAGTTTTGCACGTTAATAGGCATACTATGTCGTAAACAAGTTATCTGATTGATAATAAATTATTCTTAATTGGGTTTATAAGGAGATACCTGCAGCGTTTTATTTAATAGAGAAATAGTACTCGGACCATATTCTTGATTACTAGACCAAGTTTGATGAGAGAATGACACAGTAGTATCACTAAATAGCTTTTTAGTCGCGTTAATAAAAGAAGAAGTGTAACTTGCCTCTATGTTGGCTTTAGTTATTGCCATTTCTACTTGGATTCGATCGCTCTCATCTCGATACTGCTGTTTTTCTAGCATAATATTGCGCTTCGCTTTTTTGCGTTCGGCGATGTTTAATATAGAGTCTGCTTTTTTATCTGCCTGTTTAAATTTATCTAAAATATTGTTTACTAGATGTAAATCATGTATCTGAATATTTTTCTTTTTTTCTAAATTAGAAACATCACCCTTTAAGTCAATAACCGTTTTTGTACCGCCACTGGTACCTATTATTGCCGTTATTATGCTGTTATTTACTTTAGTAACCCCACCAATGATCGACCCTTTTGTTAATGACTTATTATGTACTTTAATTGAGCCATTACACTCAGTATCACAATGTATTAATTGACTACTTAATAACAGATCTTTACCGATTTTGAGACGAGCATACTGCGCGATAGTGCCAGAAAAGTTACCTTGGCAATTAATTTCACAACTGAATTTTTCCTCTTCAGTTTTTTTATGTTGGCCAATAACTGCTTGCTGAACGGTTAAGTCCCCACCACATGTTATGTGTGCAGAATCAACCATTCCCATCACAGTTACGTCACCGCGAACATTAACCTTCATGCCTTTTTCTACATTGCCAGTGATCACTACGGTGCCGTTATATTCAACATGGCCTGTTTTGTTGGTGACTTCTTCTAGTAGCAGTACATCATCAATACTAATGAAGCCTTGCTTATCGATTGGCACGCCGTATTTAGTCGCGATTAACTGCAGTGGGTTACTAGGGTTAATTTGAACATTATCATTTACGATAAAAGGGTGATCTATGCCTTGTTGTTGCTGAATTGTTTCTGAGGTCACTGTTTTACCAGGCTCTCCTAAATAAACAGGTGTTTTTTGCATTAACACTGTTCCCATGTCAACTGTGATAAATTCACCAAGGTTAAGCATATCAACTTTGCCATTAGGAAGAGTAGAAGGAGCTGGTTTACGATGGTTACCGGTGCTGACTAATTGTTTAAACTGAGCATCGGTACCATCAATTGGGGCAACTCCTTTAGCTATCTTTAACGTATATATTCTGCCAGGGTAAGAGTGCCTACAAATATCTAACAGTTGAATTATATACAGGGTAGATAGACCGAACTTAATGTCTAATTGCTGACAACGCTTTTTTATATCATCTAAGGTGATTGATTTACCCCCATAGGCGACCGTAATTCTGGCGTAAGCGTTCATTTTATCGTTATCTAAATCAATATGTAATATGGCATCTACTTTATTAGCTATCACAATAGGTGGGAAATCGATACTTTGTTCTTGCTCACCTTCACCTAACCCTTCACGCAACATAGTAAAAGCGGCGATGGCTTTATTAACCCCATCAATATTGAGTTTATAGCGAGGCAGAGCAGGATTTTGTAATAGGCGAACAATATCTTTAACAGAGATCACTGATTCAGTTTGAAAAATCTTTAATGTTAACTGTGAACTATCAGCAGACAACATTATATGTTGTACAGATAAAGAGAGTGTCTCGGTCATCGTTTCGCTCATAAGTACCTATTTAGGGATGAATATTAAGTGCTGATATGATTCTTATATCAACTCTTGTGTCAAATATCAATAGATGTCAACTAAAAGTCTACTAATTTAAAGTAGCATGAATTTAAATATTGAGGTTTATATTTATGCTGATATTGTGAGTTTACCTAATAAACTATGAACTACATGAAAGGGCAGAACATCCAAATTTATTAGTCGCCCAATTCGGACGTTTTACTGAAAACTGTTGATACTGTTGCTGTTCTTGATAAGGTGTCTTTAATAATTCAGCCAAGGTTAATACCCTAGAATAATCCCCTTGCTCTGCTAGTTCTATCGCTTCCTGTACTTGAAAATTGCGTAAAATATAACAAGGATTCACTTTGTTCATGGCATCTTTGCGCTGCTCATCTGTATTTTTTTGTTTGCTTAATCGTGTTTTATATTTACCTAGCCATTTGGCAAGTTGTTCTAAATATTCAGGAGTAATCTCTTCTAACTGATAAAAACACGTCGTAAAATGAGAGAGTAAGACAGTGTGGTCGGTAATATCTGTTTGCTGAGAAAAAGTAGCAAGGTGGCGATAAAATAATGTCATATCCGTATTAACTAATGACATTACTTTTTCTAACTCTTTACACAATAATAAATCCGTTTCATTCATTGTGCTATCTTCGCGCTTAGCTTCTAGGCCTAGTTTTGCTTGCATCATGGTTAACCATTTTTTCTGGTATACATGGTTGTAATCGTTTAATAAAGCCTGCAAAGGCTCTGCTTCTTCAATTAATGGATAAATAGCATTGCCTAATTGGAACAAATTCCACTGTCCAATGTAACCCTGTTGCCCAAAGCGATAACGTTTTTCTGCTGCATCGGATGTATTTGGTGTCCAATTTAAATCAAAATTATCAATCCAGCCATAGGGGCCAAAATCAATAGTTTCACCAATTAAAGACATATTATCGGTGTTTAATACACCGTGTACAAAACCTACGCGCATCCATTCAACAATTAAATGAGCAGTGCGTTCACAGATTTCAGTGAACCATTGTAAATATACCGATTTATCAATCACTCCTGACTCAGGTATTAATGCAGGATAGTCATGAGTGATACTGTATTCAATTGTTTGTTTCAATAAACCTAAATCACCACGAGAAGAGGGTAATTGAATTGAACCAAAACGTAAAAATGAAGGTGAAACACGGGCGACAATAGCGCAGGGCTCATAGGCGGCTCTGCCATCGTATAATTTGTCGCGTACGACTTCTTCACCGGTTAAGGTTAAGCTTAATGCTCGAGTAGTGGGAATACCTAAATGGTACATAGCTTCTGAGCATAAATATTCACGGATAGATGAGCGGAGTACTGCCATGCCGTCAGCGCGACGAGAGTAGGGGGTTTGACCTGCCCCTTTAAGTTGTAAAGTGGCGTATTCTTTTGTTTCTGTACCATTACTAGGCAACAAATATTGGCCTAAGTTGATCGCACGCCCATCACCTAACTGCCCAGCCCATTGGCCAAACTGATGTCCGCCGTAATTCATTGCATAGGGCTGCATTTTTGATGGTAAGTTATTACCACTGATTAATTCTGAAAATTCAGTTGATTGTAATGCCGCATTACTAAAGCCGAGTGTATAAGCAAGTTCATTATTGCAGCATATTATTTTAGAGAACTTAGTGGGTGTTGGGGGAACGTATGAGTAAGCAGCATGCTCCACACTACGGCAGGTATTACTTAACTCAGGATCTGCAGGTAATTGTGAAACAAATACAGGATGTAGTGTAGGCAATAAAGAACTCATTCTGTTTTCCTAACGGTAATAAAAGAGGGGAAACATATCGATGCTATTACAGCATACAAGTACTATTAGCATCGATATGGGTATTCAGTATTATTTCTAACCAAGTAACATGTTAAAATAACTGTTTAAACGATAGCTATTTAACTGCTGCAATCACAGAAATTTCAACTAACAATACATCTCTTGCCATGCTTGCTTCAACACAAGCACGGGCGGGCGCATGACCTTCAGGAACCCAAGCATCCCAAACTTCGTTCATGCCAGCAAAGTGTAACGCCATATCTTTAACGTAAATAGTGGCAGATAACATATGCTCACGTGAACTACCTGATTCTATTAATAGTTCATCTACTTTATCTAACATAGTTTGTGTTTGCTCTTTAATATCTTTAGTCGCATCGGCACAGACCTGACCGCATAGATAAACAGTCCCGTTATGTTTTACTACACGGCTCATGCGTTGTTTAGTTTGTTGACGTTCAATCATTGCTTCTCTCTCGTTGTTGTTATTTAAATATTAAATAATTGTAACGTGTCAGTATTAAAAGGCGAGTTTTTTAGGTTATTTATCCCCGTCACCATTTAAATTAGATTTAAAAAATGGAGGAGTAAGGAGGTAGTCTAAAATTAGAAGCATAATATAAGAAACGTTAATACAAGTAGGTGTTCTTTGAAGTGTAATTGCCGGTTTAAATGCTATGTTTTTGAAGGAAGCGTAATGCTTTTTGCTCGATATTTTTAGATCTCCTTTTGTATTTTGCTGCATCTGGTTCCATTGCTTTCCTACCACTTGCGATTAAAGGGCTAGATTTGGTGGAAATTATACTGGCTCAATCTCCTGTAAAATTTGAAGTTATCGCTGCTTAGCATCCACGATAAATGAAGATGCGTTGCAACGTTAGGTGATATTGTTACTTGATATTGTTGCTCGATATTGAGTAAGTGCTAAGACACTAAAGTATCTGGCTTATCAAATGCGCCCATAAAAAGTCATGCGTGCAGACTCAGATAAGGCAACATTAGGCTTTGAGTTGTAAGCTAATACCGTTAATATCCGAGTGGTCTCGCCTTCGGTAGGGGTCACACGATGAATGGCGTTTCTTCCTCTAAATAATGTGAGCGTGCCTGCTTGTGCTATCAAGGTTTTAACGGTTAATACATTATCCAATACTTTTTCCACACCTTGATAATTCATTTCGCCTGCATCTGCATCTCGCATATTCTCAATATATTCAAAGGTTCCACCAGATTCTGGTGCTTGGATTAATAGGGTGACAGCAAACGAAGACTCATCGAAATGCCAACCTAGCTCTTGCCCTTGCTGCGCATAATGCAAGTTGATAGAAGATAGGTCATCTGCATAGTTATATAATCTAACTTCATTAAAAATAGTTGCTAGAAAGGTTCTAAATGCCGGATCATCATATAATGTTTTTAATGCTGAATTTTCTGGGATCTGGTCATCAGTTATACAACCTTTTGATGAGGTAATTTGTCTGTTTCTTGGATGTGCATCTGAATAAGTCGGGTCAGCTTCTCTTAGATAAACATTATGCTTTTTAGATGAATAGAAAGCGAGATGTTGATTAGCTATTGCTTCCTGTGTGATTTCTTGGATCGCAATGTCAGATAAAAAGTCAACTAATACTAGCGCACCATCAGCATCTAGCTGATGTTTACATTGTTTTATAAACACCGGGTCAGTAATAGGAAATTTATCTAACTGTACAATTTGATTTAGCTTCATCTTAATTCCTTGATTATATTTATTTTTATTTAAACCTTAAACTTCAAGCTATTTTGCTCAATCCAAGAAGTAATTATTGAGCTACTAAGTGACAATGAATAATGTCGACTTCTAACTTAACAAGAGAGCAACTTTTATTTAACATTAGAATAGTTAATGATAGCTACAGTTAAAAGTGATTATTTCTATCGTCAACCATAAGTAAAACTTAACACATGGTATTTAATCTGTATAAAATAATAATAAGGCAACATGATGAAGTCTCGTTTACCTCCCTTAGGCACATTATTAGCATTCGAGGCCGCAGCTGAACATAAAAGCTTTGCTAACGCCGCCAAATATTTATACGTCACTCCTGCTGCGATCAGTCAACAGATACAAACATTAGAATCGCATTTAGATCTTGCCTTGTTTCATCGTTCGAAAACAGGCGTAAAATTAACCAGAGCAGGTGAAAGTTACCTACTGTTTGTGCAAGCAGGATTACATGAGTTGAGGTTAGGGCAACAGCATTTAACTCAATTTCGTCATCTAGATGTATTGACCATTAGCGCATTACCTTCAGTGGCACAAAAGTGGTTAATGCCACTTGTTTTAGAGTGGATGGAGAAACATCCCGATATTGAAATTCGTATTCAAGCCGGCCATACAAAAATAAACTTTAATCATAGCGCTTCTGACATGTGTGTGAGTTTTGGTCAGAGTGGATACACAGGAATGCATAAACAAAAGTTATTTACTGATACTGTCACCATGGTGGTTAGCCCTGAACTAACAAACGGGCTATTAAACGAACTATCAATTGGATCAGTAAGTAAGGAATTAAATGGCTCACTAAAGGAAAGCTCGAGTGTTGATGACTTACTAACCTTACCAATGATTCATATAGATTGGGGAGACGATAATAATAATTTACCACAATGGGACGAATGGCTGCGGCATCTGGCTAATAAAGAAGAAACCAAAAGGGAGTTTAGTATTCACGGGGGACCTCGTTTTAATTTATCCAGTATGGCGATAGAGGCGGCTGTGCAAAAAAAGGGATTATTGTTAGGTCAATACTCTCTGATTCAAAATGAGTTACAACAAAACACGCTGGTTGCACCTTTTGATCTTAACTTGCCCCTAGGAGAAGCCTATTATCTTATTTATCCTCAACGCACTCTTGATAATAATAAAGCAAAAGCATTTATAGATTGGTTAGTCAGTAAATTAACACAAGAATAAGTTAATCCTTTTTAATCGCTTTAATAGTAAAAATTATTAAAGGTGAGTTTTTTCTTACAGAAGTAAAGTAATAAAACTTCAGTAGTAAATATAAATTAACCTACGGTCATCAATGACCAATCAGATCCCTTCAATTTTGTTTTTAAGCTGATCCAAGAATGAGGATGCGCTTGTACTTTTATTGATATAATTAGGTTAATGATGATAATCAAACATAAGTAATTAAGGTTTTTTTCATAGTCATTCAATATTCTTATTGTGTGAATCTAGAGTATTTAAAGGTTTTTTTTAAAAATGATCAAATAGATTTGGTTACTTTATATTTCACATAAACCGATTAAAGCTTTGGAAATGGTTGTTTCATTATGTTCAATCATTAACGAAAAATTAACATCGAGTAATAATAACGACTTGATAGAGGCATCAACTTTTTTGATGTTATGAGCGTTGATGTTATGAGAACTCTTTTTCATTTTATTATTCTTGTGTCTAATAGGTTTAAATTAACTTAATTGTCATGATATAACATATACAATTGGGAGGTAAGAAGGCAATTTAAATCAATATATTAATTTAGAGTATTCGTAGAATTATTGATGAAAAAATGAGTGAATGAAGTCAATATGTGCGAGAGTAAAGAACTACTAATAAGGTCAATAAGGTAAGGCCAATAAGTTTAGGGATGCTTAAATAGATGTGTAAAAAGTAATAATAACTTCTAAAAAGGCTATCAATATCAATATCAAATCCAATCTGAACTAATGCTATATATAATTGCACCGAACAAAGTGAAAATAGCGATTTTAAGCGACTATATTCAAGTCACTATGCTCAAGTGACTATGTTCAGTGACTTGAGAATAGCAAGAAAAGCCCCAAACTAAACTTTTGTAGTTGTAATAACATCAATAAAATTTCTAGAGGGGCTGTAAAGACGTTTAGTCATTATCTAATGTTGATTCAAAAGCAGTGAGACGTTTTCGTACTGACAATAATTCAACGATGGTAGTCCAAGAATTTACTAAGTATTGGAATGAATTACTAACTTGACCAAAGGCCGTTAGGATCTGCTGAAGAATACCGAAGGTGATTGCACCGACAACAATTGTAGGCACTAACAAAATAAACACAAAGATATTATCTGCTTGTAAATACAACATGCGCGCTACGTTGAAGTACATATAATGGAAGTATAAACGGAAGTAATTCTTGCGTACATTTGAAAACAGTTCGTTTAATGTAATGGGCATGGCACGTTCAACGTTATCTTCTCCATACACTAACTCTTTACGAAATGCCGCTTCCACTTTTTGGTTATTAAACTCTAACCCTGGCAACTTAATACCAATTAATGCTAATAAACCAGTGCCAAAGATTGACCAAAATAATGCTGCATAGAAGAGGGGATGTGCAATTTCACCAACTACTGGTAACTCAGAGACGTATTCAGATAGACTCCATAGCACAGGTAGAAAAGCAAATAATGTCATTATCGCCTCCACTAATGCCACTCCAAGGTTTTCCATAATAGAGGCAAAACGCATCGTATCTTCTTGAATACGCTGCGATGCCCCTTCAACTTTCCTTAATTTAAGCCAATGTGCAGTGTAATAATCATTCATGGCCGTTCGCCAGCGAAAGATATAATGGCTGACCAAGAAACGCGTTGCAACGAAGATGAAAATAGCTAAAAAAGCGATTTCTCCAAATACAATTAACAAATCGAATAATTGCCCAGTTGCTGTACTAGTGGCTTGTGCATTAACAGCTTCTATCGGTGCATCACTGCCAACAGGTTTTAATAATGATTGAATTAAATCAAAGAAGGGACGGCGCCAATTATTAATCGCAACCGCCACTTGAACTGAGAAGTAAGTCGAAAACAATATGGTTGATGAGCCAACAATTGACCACCATTGCCACTTATGCGGAGACATCTTGAACCAAGCAACTGCAAACAACGCTGTACAGACAAAGTAATAACCGTAAAACAATATAAATGAATCTGTTACAAAATGTTTTAAGCCAATAACAGGTTCTGCGTCTGTTATATCAAGACCGAGCAAAGCGGCCATCTGTTCATTGTACCCATACCAAACAGCGCAAGTAAGTCCGGAAAATATCAATACAGAGATGAAAAAAATCTTAGGATCGGGAAAAAAGGATTTAAACATAGGTGAGTAGGCTCTTATAATTTTGTAGTGATTGTATAGGGTTAGGTTTGGCATCATTGCATTTTCAATAAAAAAGATAAACAAGTTCTCACCACTAAAAAATTAATCGTGTTTTAAGAAATGATCAGTAATTCGAGTAACTCCATAGTGATATTTTCCATTGGTCGATTAGTTAAATAGCGATACTTTGTTCAACTTAAGGTCATCGACTTTTGTAACCAATCATCATGTCTATTAGTAAAAATTTAATAAGGTAGGGGCAAGGTGCTAATCCATGTTAATCAATAAATCGCATTGCTTGACGCAGGGCCTATTTAAAATAAACATATCATCGCTGAAGCTTGTGTACATCATCTTTGGTTTAGCAATAAAGATTATGCGCAGCTTGGCAACCAAATAAAATGCAACCCTGCCATTAAATATGGAAGTGATCGTGAGATGTTGTTGAAGGCATTTAATACCGATTAAATCGATATTATTGCGACCGATCATGCTTCCCATACTTGGAATGAAAAACACGTTCCTTATGCTCAAGCACCAACAGGTTTGCCTTTAGTTCAACATGCCTTGATCAGTTTATTTGACCAAGTGAAAAAAGGCACATGAGCATCGCTAAAATCGTTGAAAAAACCGCACATAATCCTGCTATTCGTTATAGGATTAAAGATTGTGGATTTATTCGAGAGGGTTTTATGCCGACTTAGTCTTGGTAGATACAAAAATTCCAACAGTGGTTAGCAATGAAAATAGTTTATATCACTGTGGTTGGTCGCCGTTTTCAGGACACTCGTTTTCAGCACAAATCAAACATACTTGAGTTAATGGTGATTTGGTGTATGCAAATTAACAAGTGGACGGAAAAACTGCTTCAGGAATGAGGTTACAGTTCGACGTTTAGTAGGACTCATTCTAGAATGTAGATATCATTAATCACCTATGTGTATAATTAAGCCTTCATGGACAACAGTTAATATATTTAGTACTAACAAACAATATCTTTAAGTATCTGAGTAAAGTGCTTTCTGATACTAATGTTGTTATTCATTTAAAAACAGATTCCGCAGTTATTATATGCGATCGATTTTCTATGATCATGGTTCTTCTATTAACATAGTTCTATTAACATAGTTCTATTACTCAAGGGTCGATAATTTTGAAAAATATCTCGGTAGAACGGCCCAAGTCTTCAACTGTTTCAGAGTTTGTTGTGTCTGCAAATAAATCATTTGTACAAGGTTATAGGGGAATTATTAATGAGTTTTGAAAATCAGCCGATTTTAGGGGTTCCAACTAATATTATTACGGGGTTTCTTGGCGTAGGGAAAACATCGGCTATTTTGAATCTACTTGCAAATAAACCTGATGATGAACGTTGGGCCGTATTAGTTAATGAGTTTGGTGAGATTGGTGTCGATGGTAGTTTAGTGAAAGGGCAAAAAATTGATAAACAGAAAGTATTCATCCGTGAAGTCGCGGGTGGTTGCATGTGCTGCGCTGCTGGTTTACCCATGAAAATCGCACTTAATCAGTTGCTATTGAAAGCAAATCCAGATCGTTTATTGATTGAGCCAACAGGACTAGGCCATCCAAAAGAGGTGATGGAAGTATTAACTTCAACCCATTATCGTGACGTATTATCACTACACAAAAACATTACTTTAGTCGATGCTCGTAATTTATCTGACGCGCGATATACCAATCATGAGACCTTCAACCAACAAATTGCCATTGCAGATACTGTTGTCGGTAACAAAGTGGATCTTTATCAAGCGGGGGATTTAGGCAAACTAACAGCTTATGTCGCAAGAGTGAGTCGCCCCAATACGAAAGTGATATTGGCAGAACACGGTGCCTTTTTGCTCGCGGAGCTTGAAGGCGATGCTATTATTCATGAAAAATCTTCACATCATGAACACCATCAGCATCTACATAGTAAACCACTTTCTTCAGAGGCGACTATTCCAGAGAGTGGCATGCTTAAAGCTATTAATGAAGGTGAAGGTTTTTATAGTATCGGGTGGCGTTTCTCATCTGATAAAGTATTTGAGTATCAGAAGCTAACCTTGTTATTAACAGAATTAAAAGTTGATCGTATGAAAGCCGTTATGATTACCGATAAAGGTCTTTTTGGGTATAATTTCACTGCAGGTCAACTTACTGAAGTTGTATTAGATGAGTGTTCGGAAAGTCGAGTTGAATTGATCAATAATACTATTGATGAGTTGTTTGAAATACAATTATTAAAGTGTATTAAGTGATTCCACAAAAGGTCTTAACAAGCCTTTTTCACATATTTCGACTAATTAAACCTTCAAGGTCGTATATCATTAATAATTACGTAAATAGCTGTTCAACTGAGTTTTTAATTTTAGTGACAAAACTGTAATAGAAAGTGTAATGAGACTGTTGATCGCCAGATAAACACGAGTGATTATAAAAAAGAAAGAGTAAAACGTTATTTTATAGAAACTTTACTGCCTTAACTTACTATTAAACTTATCATTACATTATTAAAAATATGTAAGTTATAATTTCATTATTTACCTAAAGATTCGAATATGTCTAAACCATTAAATCAAGCTGCCACACTTAAATATCTTTCTGCGTACTCACCACAGGTGCAAACTCAAATACAGACACTACTCGAGCAAGATAAATTAGGAGAGTTTTTATTAAAAAAACACCCTGAACAACATAATATTAATAATGATAAATTATTGCGTGATTATGTATTGGATATTAAAAATCGTTATTTACGCAAGTCATCGCCGCTGAGTAAAATTATCTATGATAAAAAAATCCATGTAGTGAACAACGCACTGGGTTTACATACTTTTGTTTCAAGAGTACAGGGTAGTAAATTAAAAAGTAAAAACGAAATTCGTGTGAGCGAAGTTTTTAAAGTGGCGCCTGAACCTTTTTTAGAGATGATTGTGGTTCATGAGTTAAGTCATATTCGTGAGAAAAATCATGATAAAGCTTTCTACCAATTGTGTGAGCATATGTTGCCGGATTACCATCAATTAGAGTTTGAAATGCGCTTATATCTAACGCAGTTGGAGTTGAAAGGTGGGATTTACTAGTTTATCTTCAACACTATCATAGTGTTGCTATAACTGTAGGCTAACTTATTTAGTGAGTCAGATTAAACTAAATGAAGCTAAATGAAACAGGCTAAGCTAAATGGAATGCAGCTAATTTACCGCTTAGTCAGTCGTTCTCAAATGATCTTTTAATTGCGCCATCCCCTGATCTATTGTCACTAATGCTTGGTAGTTAAAGTCTTGTTTTGCTGCACTTATATTAAAGTAGTGGCTGGTGGAAAGTTGCTTTGCTACAAAACGAGTCATGATTGGTTCATTAGTATTGCCGGTGCGTAAGTACCACCATTCTAATAGAGTACCAACAACATAGGCAAGGTGACTCGATACTCTGGCTGTGACTTTTGGTAAGCTAGCCGCTGATAAGATCTTATTAAGCATTGCGGCCATTAAAATAGGTTCATCGTTACTTAAAAAATATGCTTTTCCCGCACACTGTGCGTTTTCTTTATTCAATTCTACTGCAACAAGCAGATGGGCATAAACGGCATTATCAATATAAATAGTATCCACTAATTTATCTATTTTCCCCACTAGTTTTAATTTACCTGCCTTAGCACGCTCAATTACTCTAGGGATTAAATGTGGATCGCCAGGTCCCCATATAAGATGTGGCCTTAAGGCAACTGTTTTTAATTCCGCTGTATTTTGTTGCAGCACTTTCTGTTCAGCGACGGCTTTTGATAAACCATAAAAATTGAGAAATTGTTTTGCATAGGGCTGTGATTCATCAATATTAGCTTCATCCTCGCCATTAAAAGTGACACTAGGTGTACTGGTATAAATTAGTCGTTCAATGTTGTTTATTCGACATGCTTCAATAACATTGTCAGTGCCTATTACATTGGGTTTGAAGTAACTTTGTTTGTTTCCCCATACGCCGGCTTTTGAGGCAACATGGAATACAAGAGAGCAGCCTTGCATTGCATTGATCAATGATTGTTTATCCTGCAAGTCACCTTGAATTAATGTTACACCAAGTGCTTGTAAATGCGGGTAATGACCACGAGCAAACCCAACGACGTTAATATTTGCTGCGCGTAAGCAACGGCATAATGCTGTCCCTAAAAAACCACCTGCACCGGTAACGAGTACGCAATCAACCTGCTCGCTGAGCTCTGTTAGAACAAGTTGTAGCTTCGGGTGAAGGTCAGAAAAGAGAAGGGGAGTTATCGCCATAATTTATCTCGTTGTCGCTAGTAGTTAGCTAAGTGTACCGTATTAAATCTAATCAATTTGTTGCTGTGCCCATAGCGCTAATTTTTCTCTGAATATTTTAGCATTATGGCGAATATCCATCGGAAATTTTTTATGGATATAAAACAACTCAATACCTTGTGTTTGTGTATGTTGTTTAGCTATCTCTTGTAATTCATGAAATAAACGAGCTGAATCATAAGTATTGCTGTTTTCAACTTCGATGCAAACAGCCGGAGTGACTTTTTTATCTATAACTACAGCCACTAATGCACTTCGTTTAATGCTTTTATGTGTATTAAATATTCGCTCACAGGGAATTGAATAGTAAGGTTTATTACATTCACGGTGATTAGACAAAACTTGATGGGCTTTGCGACCACACATCCATAATTTACCTTGGTCGTCCAGATAACCTAAATCGCCCATACGGTGACGCACACTATTACCATCTTTAATTTTAGCCTGTGTTGTTGCTTGCTGACGATGGTAATAGGCTCCACTGACCTGTGGACCTTTTACTACAATCTCACCTATTTCAAAGGGGGCTAATATTAACTGATCGTGCCATGTATTTATGTTTTGCTCAGTGTTCTTAATGATTTTTATATCAACATGTTCAATTGCATTACCCACACAAATTCCACCACCTTGTTCGGTAATATTAGTGGTGGTTAATAATTGTTGGCTACCGATTTTGCTGATTGGTAATGATTCTGTCGCACCATATGAATTAATCACTTCTGCATCATCACTTAACATGCGACTAAATAGATTAATTGCGTCTAAAGAAGCGGGGGCTCCAGCAGAAATAACACGCTTAATAGTAGGTAAATTGTGTTGTTGTTTCTGTCCTGCTTGGCCTAACACATCTAATAAAGCGGGGTTTGCAAATAGATTACTACATTGATATTTTTCGATAGCGGCAAAAATATAGTTTGGATTAGCTTTAATGGGTTGACTGGCATCCATCTCAGGTACTATCGATGTCATTCCTAACGCGGGGCCAAATAGTGAAAATAATGGAAAGGTCGCTAAGTCCGCTTCACCCGGTTGAATTTGATAATCATTTTTTAACACACTGATTTGCGCTTCAAACATGCTATGGCTATAAACTACACCTTTAGGCGTTCCTGTGCTACCGCTAGTAAATAAAATAGCAGCTAACTGATGGGGCTTAAGTTGTTGCATTGAGTAGGGTTTAGCGCGAGGGTATTTTTTTAATAAACTCGATAGTTGAATACCACCAAAAAAGGCCGGACCATTAACATTAATAACGT
The DNA here is from genome assembly GCF_037546705.1 of Vibrio sp. 2-Bac 85. NCBI lineage: Bacteria > Pseudomonadati > Pseudomonadota > Gammaproteobacteria > Vibrionales > Vibrionaceae > Vibrio > Vibrio sp. 2-Bac 85. The sequence continues at coordinate 220,434 of NZ_JALAAB010000004.1, forward strand.
GTTTAATGGTTTGCTTGCCCCATGAAAAAAGCAATCGTGCGAGGTGTGCTTTTGGAATACCGATAAAAGCGTCGGGTTGTGACTCTTCAAAGCATTGCTTGAGGTTATTAACCCCCATTCCAGGGTCAACTAAGATGGGAATAATACCTGTTTTGAAGAGAGCAAAGGTAAGGTTAAAAAATGCGATACTTGGGGTAACCATTAATACCGCTTTGTCTCCTGCTTTAAGACCCAACCGGTTTAGTGCATAGGCGATATCATCACTTTGTTGGTGCAACTCAGCAAAGCTTAGCTGTTGATAAGTTAAGCCTTTTAAGGTCTTTTTTTGTACGCTAACCGCAAGGTTTTCAGGAAACTCTTTCGAGGCTATCACTAAGTGGCGACACAAGTTTCCTTTGTTGCTTTTTTGGTTTTTAGTGCTTTTTTTTAGTGACTTATGTACATTGTACATTTATGGGTTCTTATCCATAAATTTTTTCACTATATCGATCACTTCATGACTTGCGTCTTCAAGGATATAATGCCCGCAATCGGCGAACTCGTGTACCTGTGCGTGTGGCATTTTTTGTTTCCAAACAGTTAAAAAATGTTTATCGAAAACAAAATCCTGCAATCCCCAACAAATGACAGTCGGAATATTCTGAAATTGTTGTAAACCTGCATCAATACTGTCCACTAACTGATAGTTACGATGATGTGGTAATAACGGAATATCTTGCACAAATCGTAGTGTTGAAATACGATTTTTCCATGAGTTGAAAGGAGCAACATAGGCTTTACGAATATCACTGGGCATTTTATTACGTTTTACGCCTACGTATGAAGCGGCAGAGGAGAAGGCATTAAAGCCACGCACAAGTACCGTACCTAAATACGTATTTCTACAAATCCATAATGGGATAGGGAATTTTTTAGATTTTGGTAAATTAAACGCAGCTGTATTTAAAATAACTAAACGTTTAATTCGCTCTGGGTGACGTGCTGCATAACCCATTCCGATCATGCCTCCCCAATCATGTACGACTAGGGTGATATTTTTTTTTATATTAAGGCTATCCAATAAGGTTTCAAGGTCATCGATGCGTTGTACCAAGGTATAGTCATAGTCTTTATCCGATGGTTTGTCTGATAAGCCACAACCGATATGATCCGGAACAATACATTGATATTGTGCACTTAACGCGCTCACTAAATTTCGGTAATAGAATGACCAACTAGGGTTACCATGTACCATCACAACCGGTTCGCCAGAACCTTCATTTAAGTAATGGTACTTTTGACCATTTAGATCTAGAAAATTGCGTTTGAAGGGCAATAAATTATCAAGACTCATGTTACCACTCCAATCCAAGCATCATACAATTCAAACCACTGCCTATTCCTAAGAAGCTGACATTATCACCTTTTTGTAGGAATCCTTGTTCATCTGCTAATGCAGCAGTAACCGGCAGTGATACGGTTCCCATGTTACCGAGATATTGATAAGTCGGAAATTCTTTTTCCACGGGAATATTTAATGCAGCAAGTACCTGCTTTTGATTGGCAGAACCAACTTGATGACAAATCACCTTATTGACGCTGTCTACTGTCCATTGTTGCTGTGTTAAAAAATGTTGCCAAGTATCAAGTGCTAAGGCGACACCTTCTTTCAGTAATGGGACTGCATTAGTACGCATAAACTCTCGGTGTAATTTAAGACCCACTTCTTGTAAGCCCCATTTACATAAATCATGATGTTGTGGCGCAGAGAGGTGGCTAGCACCTAATAGTTTATGTTGACGTTGGTTATCTAACTGCAATGAACCATCGGTCAGCAATACTGCTACCGCACCAGAGCCGCCAGTTAAAGTGGCCAATGATTGTGAAAAGTTTTGAATGGTTGGGTTAGAAATCATATTGTCGATAGTAATATCTACAATATGCCTTGCGGATTCGCAGGAGACAACTAAACCGGCTTTTATCTGGCCTAATTCAATACGGTTTGCGATGTCCAAAATACCCGATAACACACCTAAACATGCGTTACTAATATCGTAAATAGCGGTACTTTTATTAACACCAATTTCAGCAGCGATACGACAAGCTGTAGCAGGCTCATGTTGATCGCGACATACTCCCGTATAAACAACTGCTCCAATATCTTCTACATTAATGCCTGTTTCATTTAAAGATTTTTTTGCTGCTTCAATGGCACCATCTGATAAGCGATGATCGCTAGGCCACCAACGTCTATCTTCAATGCCCGTTAAGGCAGCGAGTTGACCAGCTGGTATACGTAATTTTTGATATAAAGGCGCAAGACGAGCTTCTAGATCTTTACTTGAAACGACTTCTGGGGCTAATTCATAAGCCATACTATTGATATAAACGCGGGAATATTTCATTAAGTTGTAATTTTTCTCATTAATGCTTCAAAAAGGACCAATTTAATCAACCCTTAAACCGGAGGCGTAGGTTACCGTATATTCTGAGTTTAACAAAGTCCAATCCTAAACTGACTTCTAAATACTGTTAATTTTGATGAAAATTAGCTAGTTTTAAGCTTTTAACGGTTTGTTTTTGCTTATATAACTTAACCATTGGCGCGGAATTTTCATTTTTTCGTCAATATAATTAGCAACAGGTAAGCTTTCCTTGTTTATTTTGCTTGCTAAAATCTCTGCTAATAAAGGAGCGCTGCATAAACCGCGAGAACCTAAACCTGTCAATAGGTAAGCATTAGGTAGTGATGCTATAGGGTAGGTGGCAGACTCATTCATATCATAACTTTTTTTCAGGCTATCATAATCGCTTAATTCACCTACATAGGGGAAATGGTCTCGGGTTGTACAGCGAATAGCAGTATGGGCTTGATCGTTTAACATAATATTATCTACCCACGCTTTGTCAGTAATACATTTTTTCAATTTTTGGTGATTATCGTTTTGCTCTGTTTCACGATAAGCCGTATCACTATCATGGCGCTTAAATGTCGCGCCCATACAATGTTGTGCGGCTATTTCAGGTGTTAAATAACCCTCATGGCAAAGGGTTCGTTTTAACGCTGTCAGTTCAGGTGTCGAGTCGATATGGCTGACTTGACCACGCGCAGCGGAAAGAGGAACGGCTCTACACTGTTGAAAATTAAGTGAATCAAAACCAGCCGCAATCACCAGAGTTTGATGTTTAAAGGTATCTGTATTTTCTGTTACGTTCTCTGTTTGGCTCTGCTCTGGGGTTGTCTGTAGTGATATATCTAAGGTATTTTCAGGTAGGGCATTTTTTGAAATACTAGTACGCTTTCTTTTTAATATCCATTGCTCATTATCATTTGCATGCTGGTTATAACTAATCTGTTCAATATGATGATTACAATGAATAGTGACATTGTCATATTCAGCTAATAACTGCGCTAACGAGTTTATTAACTGTCGAGGGCTCAACCATCCTGCTCGTGGATAATATAAAGCAGGGTGGTCAATTTCTAGACCTGCTAATTGGTTTGTTGAGTTTGTATCTATCCAATGCACTAATTGTTCAGGCAAACCTGCTTCTTTTATCTTTTGTAATTTTTTCGTCGAGCTTGAGTCGTATGCGAGCTGAATTAATCCATTAAATTGATGTGAAAAAGGATGATGTTGATTAACTTCATGATAAAAATTCAAAGCGAACTGATAGGCATTACTGAATAATTGTCCAAGTGCATCATGTTGTCCATTCAAAAGAGGATATAAGGCTCCTTGTAAATTACCAGACGCGCCTGTGCCTAATGTTGACTCCGCACAATAAACAGTTACTTTATGATCGCGTTTTGCTAATGCAAGGGCGGAGCATAATCCTGCAATACCACCCCCAATGATAGCGATGTCATCTGCTTGGTTGGGGGTTGCTCTAGTTGTTCCTGTTGAGAACGCTACATGGTTATCAATGGGATTCGCTTCAGGAATATACCCTACAAGCATTTCACGTTTTTTCCCGTAACCTTTTCGCTTTTGCATAATAAAACCGGACTCGTTCAACGCTCTTCTTACAAAACCTGCCGCAGTAAAAGTGGCTAATGTTGCTTGAGGGTTAGATAATGCTACCATTTTTTTAAATAATGCTAGATGCCACATATCAGGATTAGTGCTGGGATTAAAACCATCGAGATACCAAGCATCAGCAATACCATTGTGGGTATTACTTAGGTTGTCGATTTGTTCATTAATATCACCAAACCATAAATCCAAAATAATATTGCCACCATCAAAGAATAATCGATGACATCCGAGTAGTGGCATCGGATATTGCACCACAAGAGATTCAAGCAAGTTGCTAAATTGTGGCAATTTTTTAAGGCTTAACTGAATATCATTGCTAGTAAGTGGGTATTTTTCAAAGCTAATAAAATGTAAACGTTGCAGTGGTTTTTCTATATTGTTTTTTTTGAAATTGATGAATTGTTGCGCACTATTAAGAAAGTTGAGACCCGAACCAAAGCCAGTTTCTACAATACAGAACTGTTTTTGCTTAAAATTAACCCATCTGTGAGCTAAATGGTTGCCTTCAAAAAAAACATATTGAGATTCGCAGTGACCTTGATTATTATTAAAATAGATATCATCAAACATAGTCGAATATGGCTCTGACTGATCTGACCAGTTAAGTTGTGCATGCTTAATTATATTGTTTTTGGCTTGAGACAAGTTATATTCCTCTATATATGCGATCATATTTCATAACAGTCAGGTTGATTTAAGAAAATTGGTTTACTTTTGATGATCATATAATTAGTCCCTCAAGCAATAAAGGCTTAATAATGAAAAGAGCAGTAATTACAGGTATCGGTATTGTTTCTAGTATAGGTAACAATAAAGAAGAAGTATTAGCATCACTTAAAAGTGGCAAGTCAGGCATTACATTTTCTGAACAATTCAAAGAAGTTGGGATGCGTAGCCAAGTTTGGGGTGATTTAAAAATAAATCCTTCAGAGCATATTGATCGTAAAGTAATGCGTTTCATGGGTGATGCAGCTGCATACACTTATTTGTCAATGCAGCAAGCAGTTGCAGATGCTCAATTACCAGAAGACATGGTTTCTAATGTACGTACTGGTTTAGTGACAGGCTCAGGCGGAGGTTCTTCAAAAAACCAAGTTGATGCATGCCAAATTATGAAAGACAAAGGCGTTCGTCGTGTTGGTCCTTATATGGTACCGCGTACGATGGCGAGTACTACTTCGGCTTGTGTAGCGACACCATTTAAAATTAAAGGTATCAACTACTCAATGAGTTCTGCTTGTGCGACAAGTTCGCACTGTATTGGTCATGCCCTTGAACAGATCCAACTTGGCAAACAAGATATTGTTTTTGCCGGTGGTGGTGAAGAGTTAGATTGGACAATGGCTTGTGAGTTTGATGCAATGGGCGCTCTTTCAAGTAAATATAATGAAACACCAGATAAAGCATCTCGTACTTATGATACAAAACGCGATGGTTTTGTTATCTCTGGCGGCGGCGGTATGGTTGTTGTTGAAGAATTAGAGCATGCCCTTGCTCGTGGCGCTAAAATCTATGCTGAAATCGTAGGTTACGGCGCAACGTCAGATGGTTACGACATGGTCGCGCCATCTGGTGAAGGAGCAATACGTTGTATGCAACAAGCACTTGCCACAGTTGAAGGTAAAGTTGATTACTTAAATACTCATGGTACATCAACCCCTGTTGGTGATGTTAAAGAGTTAGAAGCAATTAATGCTGTATTTGGTAACGATGCTCCCAAAATTAGCTCAACTAAATCACAAACAGGACACTCATTAGGTGCTGCGGGTGTTCATGAAGCAATTTACAGTATATTAATGATGGAAAATGACTTTATTTCTCCTTCTTGTAATATTGAAGAAGTTGATGAGAAAGCGCTTAACTTGCCAATCGTTAAAAATAAATCAGAAGCTGCTAAATTAGATATCGTTATGTCTAATAGCTTTGGTTTCGGTGGAACTAACGCAACATTAATTTTTCAACGTTATCAATAAAGTTTAATATTGTAATTAAAAAAGGAGCCTAGGCTCCTTTTTTTGTTTTACTAGTTTGTTAAAGCACTTAAGCTCAGCGTAGTTTTTGCTTATAGGCCATTAAAATAACTTAATTTAACTTATTTTAACTTAACTTGGCTCAATGTAACCTGACGGCTAAGGGTGGTTGTAATAAATGATCTTTTAAAAAGCAAAAGCGAATACTGGTTACTTCAATTCAAGATATGATTTGTACAAATTAAATTGGTTAAATGAATATGAAAATTTATATTGACGAGAATATGCCGCATGGCAAAGATTTCTTTAACAGTTTTGGGGAAGTCATTACTTTCTCAGGTCGTAATGTAACAGCAGAGCAGTTAAAAGATGCTGATATCTTATTAGTACGTTCAATCACTAAGGTCAATGAAGGCTTACTTGCTCTGAACGAACGTATTCAGTTTGTTGGGACTGCAACTATCGGCACAGATCATATTGACCAAGCGTATTTAAAACAACGTAATATTGCTTTTAGTAGTGCGCCAGGCTGTAACAAAATTTCGGTTGCGGAATATGTACTTAGTGCTCTATTAATTTTAGCTGAGCGTAAACAGTTTGTATTAAATGATAAAACAGTGGCGATTGTTGGTGCTGGTAATACGGGTAGTGCGGTTTACGAGTGCTTAACGGCAGTTGGTGTGGCTTGCAAATTGTATGATCCACCACTACAAGCTGCTGGTGATCAAAGAGAGTTTTGTGAGTTTGATGATGTTCTCGCTGCTGATATTATCTCTTTGCATGTGCCAAAAACGATGGATGGCGAGTATAAAACATTTCATCTCTTTGACCAAGGTGTACTTCAGAAGTTGAACTGTGAACAAATCTTAATCAATGCTTGTCGTGGTGAGGTAGTTGATAATCAATCTCTATTATCACTTGCACAACAAAAAAAGGCCCCCATATTAGTATTGGATGTGTGGGAAAATGAACCTAATATAGAAAAAGCATTATTACCTTATGTTGAACTTGCAACGCCACATATAGCTGGTTATAGCTTAGATGGTCGTGTACGCGGCACTGAAATGTTATACCAAGCACTTAACCAACATTTAAATGTATCGCCAACTTTAAATAGTCTTGATTTTAAAGATAAAGCAAATATTACCGAAATAACTATTTCGGCTAGTATTAGTGCAGAATTGTTAAAATCTTTAGTACATTTAATATATGATGTGCGCAGAGATGATGCGTTATTTAGAGCAAAAGTAAATGATCTGAATGGCTTTGATCAAATGCGGAAAAATTATCCTGAGCGTAGGGAATTATCTACATTAACACTTACTTTAATAGATACTATTAGTCCTAGTTCGAAAGCAATTGATTTAAACAGAATCGGTTTTACAGTAAATAAAAAATAAAAGGTCGACATGAACAAAGAATATAACATTGCACTCATTGGTGAAATTGATGGTTGTATAGAAGCAACACTGGAAGTACTTTTAAAACGTGACTTCCCAATTAATAACCTGTTCCCTCTCAGTATTGGTGAAAGCGATACAAACTCGGTGATGTATTCAGGCAAGCCTGTTGATGTTATTGAAATTGAATCTTTTGACTGGGAACAAGTGGATATTGCTTTATTTCTTTCTGGCCGTGATGTTGCAATGCAATGGATACCTGTAGCTAAAGAGCATTGTGTCGTGATCGATATCAGTGGTTATTATTTAGAAGATCCAGCTGTGCCATTAGTGCAAATGGGAATTAATGAAGATGATATTACTCGTTATAGCGAGTCAAATATTATTGCGATCCCAAGTCCTGAAACAGCACAATTAACGCTGGCTATTAAACAAATCCATCAAGAAGTAGGTATTAAACGTGTCACCGTTGCTGGATTTCAATCAGTTTCTTGTATTGGTAAAGATGGCGTCACAGCATTGGCGGGAGAAACGGCACGATTATTGAATGCTAAAGGAATAGAGCAGCATAAATTTAAGCAACAAATCGCTTTTAATGTTGTTCCACAAATTGATGAGTTTGATGAAGATGGTATTGCTTTTTCTGAGCTACGTTTAATGGCTGAAACAAGACGTTTACTAAATGACCCTGAAATGGTGGTGTCGACAACACAGGTTGTTGTACCTATGTTTTATGGTTGTTCGCAAGCGGTTCATGTTGTAACCCATTATCCTGTTGAGCTGAGCGAAGTTGCAAATGCGCTACACCATAGTGACAACATTGTATTATCAGAATCAGTTGGTGATTACGCTAATATGATTGATGATGTAGTCGGTAATGTTGAAGTTCACGTGGGGCGTTTACGTAAAGATACCTGTGATGCTGCTGGTATTAATATGTGGGTTTGTGCTGATAATGTTCATTACGGAATTGCAACTAATGCAGTGTTAGTAATGGAAAAACTAGCTTTCACCTATCTATAAAGTTGTAGTAATTACGTTAAAGTGGGCTAGATCTCAATTCTAGCCTTATTACTTGCTTTAAACATCTTCTATTACTTGTCCTAGTTTATTATATAGTCATTATTATTCAGCTTTTCCTCACAAGGAACGTTTATGAAGCGCATTTTGCTTAGTCTAGTTTTCTGTTCTCCATTGTTATTCAATGTACCTCTTGTACAAAGTGTTGATTTAGTTGGTCCTAATGATCAAGACCAATTAGCACAACCCGCTGAGACAATCCAAGCACCTTCGTCAAATACTACATCCACACCGGCCACTCCTCCGGTAATTTCAAAGTATGGACCTATCTCTTCTCGTGAAACTTTATGGTCTATTGCGTCAAAATTGCGTCCCGATTCTAGTGTGTCTGTATTTCAGACTTTAGTGGCTATATACAAAGCAAATCCCAGTGCTTTTTATCAAAGTGACATTAATAGAATTATACCTAGATCGGTGATAACCATACCGAATAAAGCCTTCATAGCACAACAAACGAATAAAGAAGCAGAGCAGTTATTAAGACCACGTAAACCTGCACCAAAAGTAATAAAACCAGTTGTTAAAAAAGAGATAATTGAAACGGCACCCGTTGAACCGGTGATTACACAGACTGAAAAATTACAAACACAAGTCAACGAAGATGAAACTAATAAAATTGAGGCTGAATCAACCGAGGTCGTTGAACCTGAAATTATTGATCAGTTAAAAAAAGAGGCGTTAGATAAAGCTTCTGCTTTAGAAGCAAAAAATAAGTTGTTAGTCGATCAAGAAAAAGAGTTCCAATTATTGAGCGAGCAACTAATAGTTGCCACAGAAGCCAATCAAAGTTTAAAACTAAAATTACAACCATTAACAGATCAAGTTAATAGCCTTGCACAACAAGTAGAGGAAGATATTGCCACTCAAGAAGAATTACAGGCAATAATTGACCAATACCGCCAACAAATAGAAGCTTTTGAAGAACCTCCTTTTAGTGGCCCAGGTTTATTGAATGAAATATTACGGACCATGACAGCTTCTATTTCAAGCTTAATGCTAACAATTTTAGCCCCTTTATTATTTCTGATTGCTGTTTTCTTAATTTTCTTACGTTTAAAGTCTAAACGAGAGCTTGCATCAAGAGAGCAAGAGATTGCGGAGTCGACTTCTATTCTGATGGAAGAAGACGGTCAGTTTGATTCTTTATTAACAGATGATCTGGATGAAGATGAGGTAAACGAAGAAATCAGTAATGATATAGAGTTCACTGAAGATGTTGAGCTTGCAGCAGTTCCTCTCGAAGCAGAACCGCAGGAATCAACAGAAGATGAAAGTTCACTGATCGCAGAAAGTGATAGTGATTTCGATATAGTTGATAGCGAGATTATTAATGATAATGAAGTTGTTGATGACAATGAAGTAATCGAGCTTGCTAGCCCTGATGATACTGAAATAGAAAGTCCAGTAATTGAAAATAATGATGAATTTACGCAACCTGAAACTAATGAAGATGATCCTTTTGGAATAGCAGAGTTAATTGATAGCGAAGATTTTGACATCGATTCTCTAATTGAAGGTAAAGAAGAGGTTATCGAGTTATCTGAAGTTGACCTTTCATTAGATGCTGATATTAACCAAGAAGATTTAGATTTAGCAGCTGAATGGGAAACACAACTTGCCGAAGGCGCTGACACTGAAAAAGAAATAGAAGAAGATGTCGCTACCTCTATAGCTGATACTGAGCAAAATGAAGTTGATACAGAAGATGTCAAACAAGAAGATGTAAGTGAAACCGTAAACAATATCGATTCTCAAATAGAACAAGAAGCAGAAGTTGAATCTGAAGCTAAAGAAGACATTGCCAGTGAAGCAGTAGATGATATTGATGCACTGCTTGAGCAAGAAGCCGCTACTGAAATTAAACCAGAAGCTGTAAGTGAAACTGTTGATGATATTGATCCTATTATCAACCAAGAAGTTGAAGCGGCGAATGAGACTGTTGTTGAATCGGCTGAATCGGTTGAATCGGCTGAATTAGCCGAACCAACTGAATCAGTTAAACAAGAAGTTTCAAGTGAAACCGCTGATGATATTGATGAACTGATCAATCAAGAAGTTGAAGCGGCCAACGAGACTGTTGTTGAATCAACTGAATCAGGCGAACCAACTGAAGCAGTTAAACCAGAAACTTCAAGTGAAGCCGTTGATGATATCGACGAACTGATTAATCAAGAAGTTGAAGCTGCGAATGAGACTGTTGTTGAATCAACAGAATCAACAGAATCAGACGAGTCAAGTGAAACAGTTAATACAGATGACATTATTGACGACGATTTAAGTGAATTTGAAAATGTCGATCTTTCGACTTTAAAAAGTGTTGACCAAAGCATTTCCGAGTTAGATGCAGCAGAAGAAGCTCAAACTGATGTAGAGCAATTAAGTGACCAATCAGATGATGAAGAATCAGATGATCAAGTCGGTGAAAGCGAAGAAAATTCTTTAGCAGAACAATTAAGTCAGGGGGCCTTTGATGAGGACGTTGAATTACCTACAATAGATAAAAGTAAAGACGATGAATTTATTGATATCGACACATTATTAACAAGTAGTGGAGGCGATGTTATAAACGAAGAAGACTTTAATCTAGAGTTTGGTCTTGATGAATTCCCGGATGTGGTTGAATCATTCACCGAGTTTGATAGCGATGATGATGGTATGGCTGCACAGTTAGATTTGGCACGCGCTTATTTAGAAATCGATGAAAAAGAAGGGGCCAAAGATATTTTAAACAAATTATTAACCACTGCGTCAGATGATAAATTAAAAGAGGTTCAAAAATTACTTGCAAGAATTAAATAATATTTTTAAATCAATCGATTAAACAGATAAACTAAGTATCTTAATTATCTGGAAAGCTTAATTGAGCAAATTTTTTTAAACATAGCTCACTAGTCTTTTAACCCGATATTTGTCTATCTAAAAAGCCAGCATTGCTGGTTTTTTTAAATTGGAATAAATAGTATGCGACCAATTATTTTGGATGTGGAAGGGGTCTCTTTAACACCTTCAGAACAAGAATATTTAGCTCATCCCTTAGTGGCGGGGGTGATTTTGTTTACCCGTAATTTTGACAACATTGTGCAATTAAAAGAACTAGTGCAGCAAATCCGCTTTTATGCAAAACGCCAGATTATCATTGCTGTAGACCATGAAGGTGGCCGAGTACAACGTTTCCGAGAAGGGTTTACATCGTTACCTGCATGTGGAGACTTATTAACGCAATCTGATGATTTACAAGTAGCTGTGAAATTAGCAAAAGCCAGTGCTTTTGTGATGGCCAGTGAATTGCTAGCCTGTGATATTGATTTAAGCTTTGCGCCTGTGTTGGATATTAACGGAATTTCTGATGTTATTAGAGAACGTAGCTTTAGCCAACACCATGATCAAGTTAGTTTAATAGCAAGTGCTTATATTGATGGAATGAGAGAAGCGGGTATGGCGAGTACAGGTAAGCATTTTCCTGGCCATGGTAGTGTTAAAGCAGACTCTCATATTGCATTGCCCGTTGATAAACGCAGTGAGTCGGAAATATTTAACAATGATATGCAACCATTTATCGAGTTGATTAAAGCCGGTCAGTTAGATGCGGTCATGCCTTCACATGTTGTCTATTCTCAATGCGATGATTTACCCTGTGGATTTTCTGAGTATTGGCTGCAGAAAATCCTTAAGCAGCAATTAGGCTTTAAAGGCGCAATAATTAGTGATGATATTTCAATGCATGGTGCTAGTTTTGTAGGTGAGCACCTTTCAAGAGCTAAAAGTGCTATCAATGCTGGTTGCGATCTTATTTTAGCGTGTAATGACACACCTGCCGCGATGCAAATTTTAGACGGATTAACATTAACTGATGATAGAAATAATGAATCACTAATTCTGTCGCTACTTGCACAAAAAAACAAACTTAAATTGCCCTTACAAAAGAACCAAATTTGGTTGAAAAATAAGCGCTTACTACTTGAATTTTCTGATCAAAGCTAAATACTGCTAAGCGAGTCTAATTAGTATTAAGCAAGGCTTGCACTCTGAAACAATTTACTTAGACTAGATTAAGCTAGTTTGTGTGCCGGTTTTGAGAGCATTTTTTAATTTAGGCACTAGCAATGAGATTTAGTTATACTACTAATATCACAATAAGACTTGCTCACTAATTTTTAAAAAATAAAATAACGTTAGCAAGCTTTATAGACTCAAAAGACAGATCGCTAAATAACAGTTAAGAATAATAAAGGCGGAATTTAAAAATGATCATATATTTACACGGTTTTGATGCGACGAGCCCTGGTAATCACGAGAAAGTGATGCAATTAAAATTCATTGATCAAGATGTTCGTTTTGTTCATTACAGTACTATCCACCCTAAGCATGATATGAGCCACATCCTCAAAGAGGTACATCAACATGTGCAAGATAGTGATGACAAATCTCCACTGATTTGTGGTGTAGGCTTAGGTGGATATTGGAGTGAACGTATAGGCTTTTTATGTGGTATTAAACAAGTTATTTTTAATCCTAATTTACACCCTGAAGATAATATGGTTGGTCGTATTGAATGGCCTGAAGAATATTTAGATATCGCAACTAAATGCGCTAGTGACTTTAGAGAGCAAAATAAACCTAATTGTTTATGCATTTTATCTGCAACGGATTTGGTCAGAAACACCGAAATTGGTGATTATGAGTTATCGAATTATTACCCTATTATTGTTGATGATAAACAAAGTCATAAATTTTCTGATATTGCAGCTCACCTTCAGACAATTAAAAAATTCAAAGATGATTGATATATAATCTGTATATGTAGATATTTTGCACAGGATTTATCTACTCAATAAGTATAACATTCGCAGGCGTTAATCACTTCTTACGGTAATAATTTTACTTTTCCCAGCTAAAATAGCTTTCAAGTAACATTATTGACAATCAAACTATAAAATAAGGTGACTTGAGTCGCCTTTTTTTATAACCTTAAATTCTTAATAATAAGATCTAGGTCAGTTTTTTTACAAAAGAATACTTTTTGTCACAAAATAAGTTGTTTTTCGTAAAAAAATTAAATTATTGAGGTGGTTATGAAGAAAATAGTAATAGTTGGTGGTGGTGCTGGCGGGTTAGAGTTAGCAACTAAATTAGGCAATAAATTAGGGCGTAAACAAAAAGCGCATATCACGCTAGTGGATAAAAATAGTACTCACCTGTGGAAACCTCTTTTACATGAAGTTGCAGCCGGATCATTAGATGACGGTATTGATGCGGTAAGTTACCGTGCTCACGCAACTAACCATCATTTTAACTTCAAACTTGGCGCAATGCGTAATCTTGACCGCGTTAAAAAAACTATTTCAATTGACCCTTTGATAGATGAAGAAGGCACTATGATATTACCAGCTAGTGAAGTTGAGTATGATATTTTAGTGATGGCGTTAGGTAGTGTCAGTAATGATTTTAATACTAAAGGAGTGCGTGAACATTGCATTTTCTTAGACAGTCCACAACAAGCCAAAAAATTCCATCATCGCATGTTAAACAAATACCTGCAGTTAGGAGTTCAAGAAACAAAATCTGTAAATGTTTCAATTATCGGTGCTGGAGCAACGGGTGTAGAGCTATCTGCGGAACTATATAATTCACTTAAACAAGTTTCTAGCTATGGGTTCTCACATATTAAAAGTGCAGATTTACATGTTAGCTTAATAGAAGCGGGTGATAGTATTTTACCTGCCTTACCTAAACGTATTTCAGCATCAGCACATCAAGAGTTACTAAAACTAGGTGTAGATGTACGTATTAATACTATGGTTACTGAAGCAAACTCTGAAGGGTTGTTAACTAAATCTGGTGAGTTGATCAAAGCAGATCTGATCGTATGGGCGGCAGGCATTAAAGCACCTGATTACATGAAATCATTGGCAGGTTTAGAAACCAATAGAATTAACCAGTTAATAGTTAAACAAACATTGCAAACTACCTTAGATAAAGATATCTATGCGATTGGTGACTGTGCAAGTTGTGCATTACCAAGTGGTGGCTTTGTTCCTCCTCGTGCTCAATCTGCTCATCAAATGGCATCGTTAGTGGGTAAAAATATTTTAGCTACATTGAATAATAAACCATTAGTTGATTATAAATATACTGATTACGGTTCATTAGTTTCATTAAGTAACTACAGTACAGTGGGTAGTTTAATGGGGAATTTAATGAAAGGTTCTATGATGATAGAAGGGCGTTTAGCTCGTGTTGTCTATATTTCCTTATATCGTATGCACCAAGTTGCATTACATGGTTATATTCGAACTGGCTTAATGACTTTAGTTGAACGTATTAACCGTGTTTTACGTCCACGCTTAAAGTTACATTAAATCTAAACTCTTAAAGTTTCATTATTTATTGCTAATGCGACTTATTTATTTTTAACGCTTTCAAAATAATAAAATGCCTCACTTTGTTGAGGCATTTTTGTTCATGCCTTTTTAATTTGTAATGTTAAAGCAATCTCTTAGTTGTTTACTTTTGAACAGATATAAACAACTCCAGGTAACCAACACTATTTGTAAAGATGCAGCGACTGAATAGGTAAAATGCATCATATATAAATAATATAACTGCAATGCTAAATCACTGAAAGTGGTTAATAAAATAAGAAAGAAACACCAAGGCCAACAACGTATTGCCCATTTGTCCTGTGCGTGACGACGTCCTGAAATAACAAAAATAAGTACTGGGAGTACGCCGACTGATAAGCCTAAATAGAAATGATTTTTTTCAGGATAAAAAATTTGTAGTAGTGTATTACCTGTTTGTTGTGAAGCGACAGAGATAATTAATAATACCCATGTCCTAGAAAGGAATAACAAAATAAATAACAGTATGGGAGGCGCCTTTAAATCACCGGATTCTGTATAATGATGTAATGCATATAAACGTTTTTTCATAGCTGACTCAATAATTTTTATCTCATTATTATTGAAAGTGCTGGTGAATACTAATAGGAATTGTTAATGAGCGAAAATAATCTAATTAAAAAACGCATTGCGATGGTCGGGCTAGGTGATATTGCTCAAAAAGCATACTTGCCGATCATTGCGCATCATCCACTAATAACGCCCGTACTTTGTTCTAGAAATATTAACACATTGTCATTATTAGCAGATAAATATCGAATTGAAGAAGTGTTTGATGATTATCAGATGTTACTTAAAAGCAAACCTGATGCGATAATGATCCACGCCGCAACATCTGCTCATTATCATCTCGCAAAGCTTGCTATTGAGCATAATATTGCAGTCTATGTAGATAAACCTTTAAGCGATAACATTCAGCAAGTTAATTTATTAATACAATTAGCAGAGCAATATAATGTTTTAATTTATGTGGGATTTAATCGTCGTTTCTCGCCACTGGTGCAGAAAATTAAATCATCATTAAGTGAAAATGTTACTGCAAATAAAGATATCACAGTACAAAAAAATAGATTTAATTTGCCTGCTGCAGCTGAAACTTTTATTTTTGACGACTTTATACATGTTATTGATACTGTGCGTTACTTAGAAGGTGAGTCTAATTTTCATCCCAAAAATATAAATGTAATGGCTCAATTTGAATCCGATTCATTAGCAAATCTACAAGTATCGTGGCAGAGCCAATTTTCAATTGTGAATGCCAATATGAACCGTATCGCTGGAATCAATCAAGAAAGAATATCGGCAACCATTAAAGATAGTAGTTGGCAGGTTGACAACTTGAATGAAGGTGAGGTTTATCAACAACAACAATTCAAACGTTTATCGTTTAATGATTGGGAGCAAACTTTATATAAGCGAGGTTTCGTTTCATTAATTGAAGATTGGTTACAGCAACTACAGATTGGTTTGTTTAATAAAAGTATTGCTGAGGACATTTTGATCACGCACCAAATTTGTGATCAAGTATTAAAGCTGGTAAGCAATTTATCGCTGCACAAATAAGCCTTAACAATTTTGACTGACTGTGGAGTTAAAAAGTTTGCCTCACCATTACTTCAATAAGTGATGATGAGACAAGTTTAAGCATGCTTTATTTTACGTTTAATCTATATTACATTGGGTACAGTAAATAAAATGGTTCTTTGGATCATTTAAGCGTGTAATGAAGTTGCTTTGTTTCTCTAAACTAAGCAAAGCTTCAATTAAAGGCGAAGATTGCATGATCGCTGACGGTAAAAAGCTAATAGATTGCGATAGCAATTTATTGATGAATAGCTGCTTTGGTGATATTTCAGGTTGGATTGATACAATATCATATTCACTTAATGACGCTAATTGTGCTGCTGAGTTGATCGCAGTTTGTAAATTTCCCAATTCATCAACTAAACCCAGTTTCAATGCGTCAACGCCTGTCCATACTCGACCTTGAGCGACTTTATCTACTTCCTGCACTGTCATATCTCGTCCTTCAGCCACCACTTCTAAAAAGTTTTGATAGCCGTGCTCGATGCCTATCTGAAAAATTTCAGCAAGTTGAGGGTTAAGAGGTTGAGTTATACCAACGTTAGATAATGGACTGGTCGATACACCATCTTGATGAATACCTATTTTATTTAAAGTTTTATCAATAGTGGCAAACATACCAAATATACCGATAGAGCCCGTTAAGGTGGTCGGGGAGGCAATTATTTTATCAGCCGCAGAGGCTATCCAATAACCACCTGAAGCGGTTACTGACCCCATTGATACAACAACACTTTTTCCCTGTTCTTTTAATGCCAGTATCTGCTGACGTATCAACTCTGAAGCGGTTGCACTGCCTCCGGGTGTGTCCAGTCGAATAACAACGGCCTTTATCTGTTTATTTAAGCGGGCTTGCTTCAATAATGCATTAAAGCTTTTATCTGCAATCGATGTTGCATCGCTATTGCCTGAAACTATTTCTCCAGAACCATGAATAACAGCAATCTGATTGCTGCTACCGGTAAATGTATAAACTGGAGGTAAGGTTGACGCGTAGCGGTTATAACTAATTCGATTTAGTGGTTTATTCTCCATATCTGCTTTAATCGGTAAATTAGCAATAAACTGCTCATGATAGGCAAGTTCATCTACTAAACCTACACGAATTGCGTACTGTGCGCCGTCGCCAGAGACTGCTTGTAATTGTTGTTTAAGCTGAAATAAAGTTGGGTTGATGGATTGTGTAGTTAAAGAGTCAATATTATTTCTTTGTACTAGCACATGGTCGATATAACCCTGCCACAATTGATCCAACCAATGTTTGTTTGCATCTTTACTGAATTGAGACATTTTTGTTTCAGTAAAAGGTTCAACAAAAGATTTATAAGTACCGACTTTGAAAATATGCGGTGTGATTAATAGTTCATCTAGTAAGTCTTTAAAATATAAACGATTAACGGCATAACCTTGTAAGATCACTAATCCATTGGGAGCAAGCGTTATATGGTCTGCATAGGCGGCTAGATAGTATTGCGTTTGGCTATAATTATCTGCATAAGCGTAAACTGGCTTACCTGACTTCTTGAACTCATTGATTGCTTCACCAACATCCGAAAGTTGATCTAAACTACCTGATATTAATCCGCTAAGCTCTAACACTAGACCAGTAATTTTTTCATCTCGTTGTGCATGTTGAATTGTATTAATTAGTGTTTGTGTTTCGAATTCTTGTACCTGCTCTTGTTCAGTACCGGTTAGTTGATCGGTTATTTTTTGAGAAAGATCTGCAGGTTGTTTTTGCTCCACGATATAACCATTCAAGTTTATTTGCAGATAAGAGTTATCGGCAACATAGATTTTTTCTTCTGTATCGTTGAATGAAACAACAATTAACAAAACGATAAAAATAAAGATGGTATTAAGTATGATTAAACGGAGGCAATTAATCAGTTTAAATAATTTTCTAAAAAGCTGGTTAATAAAGCGAAATATAAAAGCCATAGCTGATCCTTCGAATGCAATGATGATTAATGTAAATTGAGAGAAAAAGGTGAGTGATAGTAAATTAGGTCACACTGATATTGCTCTTATAAGGTAGTTATAATAAACGTTTTTTAAGTTAAAAGTGCAATAAAGGTAAGATGTTAGATAACTTTTGGTAAATGGTTTGGTGCTTATGCGGCCCTGTAAATAATTCTGCCTAATAGCTGATCATTGTTGTTGCTTAAAATTCACCGTTTGTGCGTTATAAGTTTTACAAAGGGGACAAGCTGTTTGACGTAATTTCTATATTAAATTAATGGATTTTTCTTTGTTAATAATTGTCCATCCACTTAATGAAATTGATATAAACACAGATAGGAACTAATAGTAACTATAAAAAAGCACCAATTATTTGAATAATTAGTGCTTTTTAGCTAAAGTTTCTTCGCTAATTAATGCTTGGGCAATTTAAGTGTACTTAAATTAGTTAGTATTAGAAACTTGAAGTATCAACAAATAAACCTACTTTTAGGTCTTCTGCTGTATAGATAACTTTTCCATCTACTTCTACAACACCGTCAGCAATACCCATTACAAGTTTACGCATAATTAAACGTTTCATTGTGATGCGGTAGGTTACTTTCTTCGAGGTAGGTAATACTTGGCCTGTGAATTTTACATTGCCTACACCTAATGCACGTCCTTTACCCGGACCTCCGCTCCAACCTAAGAAGAAGCCAACTAGTTGCCACATTGCATCAAGTCCTAAACAGCCAGGCATAACAGGGTCATTAGGGAAGTGACATTGAAAAAACCATAAAGCTTTATCAATATCTAATTCAGCAATTAATTCACCTTTACCATGCTCTCCACCATCGGAAGTAATAGAAATAATGCGATCCAGCATGAGCATGTTATCAACAGGTAGTTGACAGTTGCCTTCACCAAATAGCTCACCTTGACCACATTTAATAAGTTCTTCTTTGTTGTAAGAGTTTTTACCCAACTCTTTTTGGGATACGATTTTAGTCATAATCACTTTTCTTAAGATAATTGATAAGGTGAGGTATTAAAGAGGAAATTAACTTAATACCACGAAATAATGAGCGCCATACTGTATATGAGCTAGTAAAAACAATCAAGAATAATCAAAGTCCTTGATTGTATTTTGTTTTTTATTCTACTAATGGAAGATAGAGTCTTTTAGCCGAGAAAACAAGCCAGCTGATGTTTCTTCCATCTCTTCTTTAGCAGTGATCTCAATTCTTGTATTAATTGCTTTAATTACTTGCTCAAAGGATTTTCCTAATAATAAAGGAAAAGCCTGATGGCAATGTGAAACTGAATGAATATTTATTTTACCTGATTCCACTAATGCTAAAGTATTTAAATTAAGTGTTAAATTTATTTGGTTGGCCTTTGGCATTACGATTGAAATAGGATCATCTAACAAACCCAATTCAAATAAACGCGCAACAGCTTCTATTTTTTGATTAATACCACCAATGGCGAGTACGTTACCATGTTGGTCTAATGACCCTGTTACAAAGATATTTTGCTTCACTGGAAATTGTGCATAGCAGGAACTAACAGCTAGTAATATAGCTAATGAAGCGCTATCTCCATCACTTTCTTGATAAGATTGTTCAAAAACTAAATTACAAGAATATGGGAATGCACTGATATGGCTAAAGAAATGATTTAAATAACCCTGTACGATCAAGGTACTTTTTGCATGGATATTACCCGCAAGTTCAACTTTACGTTCAACATCTATAATTTCTCCATCGCCAATCATATCACTGGCAGAGATTCTAAATACTTCACCAAATTCACAGGGATAACCTAATAGCTCAACAACTGCTAAGCCATTAATTTGTCCAATGTTTTCTCCCGACAACTGCAAGTTTACTTGTCCTTCAAGTAAGGATTGTTCACTGTACTTCCTAGCTAAAGACTGGGCTTGATCTATCTCTTCGAAATAAGCAATCAAATCAAGTTTAGTAATTTGTTTATTGTCAGTGAACAGGTTTGCATATTGCAATACTTGTTTGAATAATTCAGGTGAAAATAGCAATTGTTTTTGATGTTCACATTGAATCGAAAAAAAGTTTAATAACGTCGCTAACGCTTCATCCTGTAGTGATTTCAAACCTAATTGCTGTGTTAAATTATGACAATAACTAACAATCGCATTGACAGATTTTTGAGACACTGGTACTTGGTTTGCTAATTCACAAAATAATGAAGACACTTGTGTATATTCAGGATCGATTTGAATTAGCTCTTCAAGCTGCAACCGACTGGCGACTAAAATGATTTTGGTCGTAATAAGCTGAGTTGATAAATCAGGTAATACTTGTTTTATTCTTTCAGCATTAACGGCATCACTCGCAAGTAAATGTTGACGTTGTAATACCGACTTAAGTTTGAACCATAGGCCAGGGTCAACTAATAAAGGACTAATGTTAAGAACTAGTAACCCTCCATTAGATTTTTTCAACTGTCCATCAGCAAAATTTAACTCGCCATCATTCATTAATGATATGCGTCCAAATAATGTCTCTTGATTAAAACTTAAAAGATACTGAGTAGGGTATGTATTAGGGATCACCTGTTTAAGCAGTTGCTCTGCACTTAACCAGTGACGACTATTAATTAATAACAGTGGTGTAGGCAACTTTAAATAGTGCGAAACGATAGAAACAGCGTCGGGAAAGAGCTCTGCTAATTCATCCTTTTCAATTTCTTTATACTGTTTAAGGTAGGCTTCAAAATGTGTTGTACATTGCTGTGCCGTCAGTGGAGATATTTGCTCACTAATCTGATCATTCTTGCTAGAGGCATTGCTTGAAGTTAAAGGCGAAATAGTTTTGGTCAAAATGTATGCTCTAGTTAACGTTAAAGGAGGGCAATTTATCACATCCCTCCTAATAAAGTTAACAATAAAATGTGCTTATAGTTTAAAACCCTTTACCTTTTGTTGTTGGTATTTAGTTTCACAACTATCACAACGCTGTTTGGTTGGACATTCAAGGAGGGCATCAATGTCTAATTCTGTTTCGCAATCAGAACATAAACCATATAACCCTAATTCCATACCTTGCAGGGCTGCATCTATGCTTTTTATTTGTTTTTTGTAGAGGTTAAGTGAATGACTTTCGCTGTGTACTAAGCTATCTATCAAAGTATCTGCATTCATATTATCTACCTGTGGAACTAAGTCATTAAGGTATGACTTTGATGAAGTAGCTAATCTTGCTTTCACTTTCTCTTTTAACACCGCAAACTCAGACAATAGGTGCTGCTGTAAAATATGTTGCTGCTCAGTTGTAATTTCTTGCATAGCAATTGCCTTACTCATTATTATGTACCCTTATAATAAGTAAGATTATTTAAAAGTTATTGATTTATATCAAATTGAACATCTTTTTTAGTACTATTTTTTGACATATTAACTAATCAATATGAAGTGAAATGTATCTGCTTAAGAGGCATACAATTTTAGATCATGTCTATTTTGATTTTTAGGCTCATTTTAAATAACAGCTAAAGTGCTGTGACTACCATTTTTTCCTTTCAGCAAATAAAGCATCTAAATCATTTTTATTTTCGGATTCTTTCTTCTGTATTGCTTGTAACTCTTCATTGCTCGTTTTAACTAAATGGGATCGTATTTCTTCTGCATATTGTTTCAATTGTTGTTCTTTATTTTGCAGATAATTATCTTTGGTAGGCACAGAATCAATGGCTTTTAATACTCTGTTTATCATTTGATTCGCACTGCCAAATTGCTGTGCAGCTTTAGATTCGTTAATACGTTTAATGCTATTTTCTAAGTTTATTTTTAGCTGCATCATCTCAATTTGTTGTGCTTCTGCAACAAATATATCAGTACTGATTTTACCTTTTGCATGCTCTGAGCGTAGCACAGCACGTATCTTTTTAGTGACTTGCAATAACGCCAGCGCTTCTTTGTTATCTTCTGGTGTTCTAAAGCTATTACTATCGGGTGTAGTATAGTTTTCTCTAATTTGTTTAATTTGCGAATCAGTATTAGTGAGGTGCTCTCTAATAGCAGGGGTGCTAGGAAACAGATTTACCATTGTTAATAGCGCATTTCTAATTCTATTTTGCATTATTAATAGCAATGATTTAGTGAATGGAATTTTGGTTGCGTTTAATAGGAGTTCGTCGACCTCAGTAATGATCGCCCGTTGCTTACTCATAGTAATACGTTTTTCAGCTTCAGCTTTTTGTTTATATTGTTCAATTATGTTGTAACCAATTAAAACAAAAAGCAATAAAGCAATCAGACCAAAAATTATTGTATATAACATAGAAACTCTTAAATAAAAAATGCGTTGAAAGGCAGAGTATAGAACATTACCACCCCATCATGGGGATTATCTTATTAAGGTATATGTAAGGTAAATATACTGCCGCGATTGTTAGGTTTATTTTCAAGTGAAATATAACCTTTATGTTGATTTGTTATATGCTGTTCTGCTATTTTTTTTGCAAATAAAAGCCCTAAACCACTGCGACCCTTATTGGCATTAAATGAATTTGATGTCCCATGATTGACATCCAACATATGCTGCGGATAGCCATCACCATCATCCTCGACCTTAAAAACGAGATATGGTGGCGTTTGAACAACGGTTATAGCAACTAAACTTTTAGTATGACGTAACGCATTAATGAAAATGTCTGAGAGCAGATATTTTATTAAATCTAAATCAAAATAAGCGAATAAATCTTTATCTATATTAAGCGATACATCGATATGACGACTTTGAAAGTAGAGTCGATGACGCTCAACAATATCATTCATTAGATCATTAACTGAATTCTCTTCAATAAAAATAGGTAATTGTTTTTTTTCATCCCTGTATAAGGCTAATAACTGCATTAAAGTACCGTTAACACGAGAGGTTTGATAATGTAAATCAGCAACAGTTTGATGTTGATGTGCAGTCAAATTATCTGCTAGATCTAAATCTTCTATTGACTGCATTAACATAAATAGTGAATTTTTCATGTCATGGATGCTAGTCGCTAATATTGTGCTGAAATCTAACTGATCATTATTATCCATAGACATACCTCACGTTACATTATTAATTAGAACTATTTTTACAGAACTAGGGCCGTAAAAGCTGACTAATATTTGGATCTTTATACTAACGGTTATAAATAACAAAACGAAACAGCGAATTCAATATTTAGTGTAAATATATGGTGGTATGCAAAATAGGAAAGTATAACTTTGTAAATATTAGAACTCTGATAGAATTAAATGGAATAAGCCCTAATTTTAATTCATTGAATGATAAGCTGATAACATTATGAAATTACAACAATTACGTTACATTGTCGAAGTATTGAATCACAACTTAAATGTATCAGCGACTGCTGAGAACCTTTTTACCTCTCAACCAGGTATCAGTAAGCAAGTACGTATGTTGGAAGATGAACTTGGCATTCAGATATTTGAGCGAAGTGGTAAGCATCTCACTAAAGTCACTCCGGCAGGAAAAGAAATAATTCGCTATTCTACTGAAATATTAGGCAAAGTTGAGAGTATTAAAGCGGTGGCTAATCAATATACTATGCCAGATCAGGGAACCTTGAATATTGCTACTACGCATACTCAAGCTCGTTATGCGTTACCAGATGTTATTAAAGGTTTTATCAAGCGTTATCCAAAAGTTTCATTGCACATGCATCAAGGCACGCCGACACAGATCAGTGAGTCTGTAGTTAAGGGTAAAACAGATTTTGCAATCGCAACGGAAGCACTACATTTGTATCAAGATTTGATTATGTTGCCTTGTTATCATTGGAATCGTTCTGTAATTGTCCCCAAAGACCATCCTTTAGCTAATATCAAACATTTAACTATTGACGACATTGCAAAACATCCTATCGTTACTTATATATTCGGTTTCACAGGGCGTTCAGAATTAGATGAAGCCTTTAATGCAGCAGGTTATAAACCAGATGTAGTCTTTACCGCAACAGATGCAGATGTGATTAAAACCTATGTCCGTTTAGGTCTCGGCGTTGGCGTGATCGCGACTATGGCGATTAATGAGGATGATGATTTTTGTGTGTTGGACGCAAGCCACATCTTTAAATCTAGCCTGACTAGTATCGGATTTAGGAAAGGGTCGTTCCTGCGTGATTATATGTATGATTTTATGGTTCGATTCGCACCACACCTAACTAGACCTTTAGTTGAAAAAGCTATCCAACTTAAATATACCGCAGAAGTAAATAAGTTATTTGAAGATATCGAGTTACCCACTCGTTAGTTTCGCAATATTATTTAGCAGTACAGTATTAACTAATAAAAGCCCATGATGGGCTTTTATTATATTTTGTAGCAATTATATTCAGTAAGTTATTTTAACAAGCAAAAAAATAGGTTAATTAGTGTGATTGCTATTAAACCCTCTGTAACTAGATAAATTAGTGATTGAGTTTGGCTAGCACGGGAAGAATTTTACTGACCTTATCGAAACACTCTTTATATTCACTTTCAACATTTGAATCTGCAACAATACCTCCGCCTGCCCAGCAATATATCTGTTGGTTCTTACACACTAAAGTTCGAATAGTAATACTGCTGTCCATATCGCCATTACCATTAATATACGCAATGCTGCCACAGTAAATTTCACGTTGAAATTTTTCTAGTTCACAAATGATTTCCATCGATCTTATTTTAGGCGCTCCAGTAATAGAACCGCCTGGAAAACATGCTCGTAGTAAATCTTCGCAACGATATTGAGCATCTAATTGACCTGTGACGGTGCTCACCAAATGATGCACGGCGGGAAAACTCTCAATATCAAATAATTTAGGCACAGAAACACTACCTGACTTACAAACTCGACCTATATCATTACGTAATAGATCCACAATCATTAGGTTCTCCGCCTGGTCTTTTTCAGAATTCAACAATCGTTGCTTGTTAATTGAATCCTGCTCAGGGTCTAAATGCCGTGGGGTTGTTCCCTTAATGGGTTTGGTTTGAACTTGTTTACCTGATAGTAATAAAAAACGTTCAGGGGATAAGGATATAATGACTTGTTCAGGTAAACGAATGAAGGCTGCAAAAGGGGCCTGATTTTCCAGTAACAAAGCCTGATAGGCCTGATATTCATCACCTTGATAAGGTGCTTGAAATCGTTGAGCTAAATTAACTTGGTAGCAATCTCCACTTAAAATATAATCTTGTATTTTATTAAATGAAGCTCTGTATTCAGGCTCTGTATAGTTAGACTGCCAAGATTCTTTTAAATTGAAAGTGCTAGCCGAGCTCAAAACACCTGATTTTTCTCCTGCAAGCAGTTCAAGCCAATGATATCGAGATTGCCAAAGATTTTTGACCGTTTTATTTTGATTGGTTGTCCGTTGCTGAACTAAAAAATATTGTTGCTGTTTAAGGTTATATAAAATTGCCCAGTCATAAAAACCACAATGAAATGGGCCTAAGTTCAACCCTGAATTTTGTTGTTGTTTATGCAGTGACTCAAACACTTCACCCATCTCGTAATGATAAGCGGAGATTACGCCCCCTGTGAATGGATAATCGGATTGGACATCATGGTGAAATAATTGTTCACGCATCTTTTTTTGTGCAGTTAAAGGATCTTTTCCCATATTGCTTGTTGTATCAGCAAGTCGGTCATGAAAAATCGCATCACTCTCTAAAGAGGTGAGTGTGGCAATTGGATCTGCTGTGAAAATAGACCAATTACTATCAACATGTTCAGGGCTAGCAGATTCCAAAAACATAGACCAGTTTAAGCAAGAAAGTTGTTGCTTAATGAGAGTGATTATCTTTTCAGAAAGAAATAGAGGTTTTATGAGTGTATTAGTTGATATATAAGTCATTTTTTCGTATTTAGGCAACATTCTTATAACAAAAAGTTAGGCGGATAAGGCCAATAATATTACCATTGTTTTATTGAAAACGGTTTACTATTTATTGGGAGCGACTGATGACAGTCATTAAAGAGCAAGATTTTATTAACAGCGTTAAAAATTCACTGCAATTTATTTCATATTACCACCCATTGGATTTTATCCAAGCCATGGATAAAGCTTATCAAGCAGAACAAAATCCGGCGGCTAAAGATGCAATAGCACAAATACTTATCAACTCTCGCATGTCAGCTGAAGGAAAACGTCCGATTTGTCAGGATACGGGGATTGTAACCGTGTTTGTTAAAATTGGCATGAAAGTATCCTTTGACACTGAGTTAACTGTACAAGAGTTGGTAGATGAAGGTGTAAGACAAGCCTACAACGACCAAAGCAACCCGTTACGTGCTTCGATTGTCGCAGACCCTGCTGGTGCAAGAAAAAATACTAAAGACAACACACCTTCTGTTGTGCATGTTGAAATGGTCAAAGGAAATAAGGTAGAAGTCATGGTTGCAGCTAAAGGCGGCGGCTCTGAAAATAAATCTAAGATGGCAATGCTGAATCCATCTGATTCTATTGAAGACTGGATCGAAAAAACAGTTCCCAGCATGGGGGCAGGTTGGTGCCCACCGGGTATGTTAGGCATAGGCATTGGTGGTACTGCAGAAAAAGCAGCGGTTATGGCAAAAGAGTCATTAATGGAACCAGTGGATATTTTTGAGTTACAGGCTAAGGCAAAAGCTGACCCTGAATCTTTAGATACCGATGAAAAGTTACGGTTAGAAATTTTCAAAAGAGTAAATAATCTTGGTATTGGTGCACAAGGGTTAGGCGGTTTAACTACAGTACTTGATATTAAAATTAAAAGTTGTCCAACTCATGCGGCTTCAAAACCTGTGGTTATGATCCCTAACTGTGCAGCCACAAGACACGCACATTTCACTTTGGATGGTTCAGGAGAAGCAACATTAACACCACCATCGTTGGATCAATGGCCAGAAATTACGCGAGAAGTTGGCGAAAATGTTAAACGCGTTAACGTTAATGGTCTATCTAAAGAAGATATGAGCCAGTGGAAGAGTGGAGATACATTATTGCTGTCAGGTAAAATCTTAACTGGTCGTGATGCTGCACATAAACGTATTCAAGAATTGATCACCAGTGGTAAAGGCTTACCAGAGGGGGTTGATTTTAAAGGTCGCTTTATTTATTACGTAGGGCCTGTTGATGCAGTACGTGATGAAGTGGTCGGTCCTGCTGGTCCAACTACCGCTACTCGAATGGATAAGTTTACTGACTTTATGTTGGAAGAAACGGGCTTACTAGGCATGATTGGTAAATCTGAACGTGGTCAACAAACGGTGGACTCAATTGCTAAGCATAAATCTGTTTATTTGATGGCCGTGGGCGGTGCAGCTTACCTAGTGGCTAAAGCAATTAAAAAATCTCGTGTTGTTGCTTTTGATGACTTAGGTATGGAGGCTATCTATGAATTTGATGTTGAAGATATGCCTGTAACTGTTGCTGTTGATAGTCAAGGAAATAACGTACATGAGCAAGGCCCTGCTATTTGGAAAGCGAAAATTGCCGAAATAGACAGCAAAATGTCAGAATAGTCATTAAATTGATTGATTGAAAAAGTAGTAATGGTATAAAAGCATCAACGTATAGATTTTATCATTACTAATAAAGGAATAAGTATGTTTGAACAAGTAAGTATGGCGCCTGCAGATCCTATTTTAGGCTTAACAGATGCATTCAAAAAAGACGAACGCGATCATAAAATCAATCTAGGTGTTGGTATTTATAAAAATGAAATGGGTCAAACCCCAATTCTAGCGACAGTAAAAGAAGCTGAAAAACGTCTACTTGCTGAAGAAACCACCAAAAGCTACTTAACCATTGAAGGAATAGCAGCTTATGGTGAGGCTGTTCAGACACTATTATTTGGTCAAGGCGCTGAAATAATATCTTCTAAACGTGCTCGTACTGCACAGGTTCCTGGTGGTACTGGCGCGTTACGTACCGGTGCTGATTTTGCTGTAAGCAAATTAGGTATTAAAAAGATTTGGGTAAGTAATCCAACATGGGCAAATCACGGCAACGTGTTTAAAACTGCTGGATTAGAAGTTGTTACTTATGATTATTACGATCCGGAAACAAAAGATTTAGACTTTGATGCCATGATTGCTTCATTGCAATCTGTTGAACCCGGCGAGTTGGTATTATTCCATGGCTGTTGTCATAATCCTACGGGTATTGATCCAACACCAAAGCAGTGGGATATCCTTGCTAAATTAATCGCTGAGCTAGGTGCTATTCCATTCTTTGATTTTGCTTATCAAGGTTTTGGTAATGGCGTTGAAGAAGATGCACAGGGGTTACGTAAATTTGCACAATATAATAAAGAACTTTTGATTGCTAATTCATTCTCTAAAAACTTCGGTTTATATAATGAACGTGTTGGCGGTATAACACTGGTAGCAGAAGACAGTGAAATAGCAGAAGCTGCATTTAGCCAGGTTAAATCAGGTATACGCTCTAACTACTCAAACCCACCTTGTCACGGTGCGGCTATTGTGACAACAATTTTGAACGACAAAGAATTGTATAAACAATGGGTACAAGAAGTTGCTGATATGCGTAACCGTATTCAAGAAATGCGCGATTTATTTGTAGCAACACTTAAAGAGAAAGGTGTCCCTGGTGACTTTAGTTTCATTAGTCGCCAATTAGGTATGTTTTCTTTCTCTGGTTTGAGTGTTGAGCAAGTTAATCAACTTAAAGAAGAGTTTGCAGTTTACATTGTTGGTTCTGGCCGTATTTCAGTAGCCGGTATGACTAAAAATAACATGCAACCATTGTGTGATGCATTAGCAAAAGTTATCTAATTAATAACGATTTATTGATGTGATTCAACAATAAAGCTAGATTCAAAAGCGAGTTTAATTAGGGCTGTCGTCACATAACAGTTAACTAATAACTCGCTTTTTACAATCAGCACTATTGAGCATCTATTTATTTCATTGTTACAGTGATCTTTTGGCTGTCATGTATACCTTTTTGTATTTTTTCTGTTGGTTTATTAATCATCAATAGAATCGATCACTAGAAGATAAAAAGCAGCACATTATTGCAATCAAAATATTGTTTTTATTCTCTTTATCTAGCTACACGAGACAAAGAGAATATGACATAATAGAGATCTATGAGTAAAAAAATAAATCAAAGTCTTTCATTTTTAACAAAATTGAAAAAGCTGCCAATATCTGCAGACGAAGTAAAATGCTTATTAACTACCACTGCATTTAAAACTGAGTTATTTAATCAAATTAATACAGCCACCAAACGGATCTATATCGCAGCTCTATATTTAGAAGCAGACGAAGCTGGTGCTGAAGTATTGAATGCATTATATGCGGCAAAAATACGCCATCCAGAAATGGATATCACTGTTTGTATCGATTTTCATCGTGCACAACGAGGTTTGATTGGTTCTGTAAAGGGCGGAGAAACAAATACAACCTGGTATCAGCAGATTGCTAGTCTAAAAGGTCGCGGTGTTAAAATTATTGGCCTACCAGTAAAAAGAAAAGAATTATTTGGCGTCCAACACTTAAAAGGTTTTATTTTTGATGATATGGTTTTTTATAGTGGAGCCAGTATTAATAATATCTACCTTCATCAACAACAACGCTACCGATTTGATCGTTATTGGTTGATTAAGGATCATGCTCTCGCTGATTCGATGGTGGATTACCTACAGCAAGTCATCATTAACAGTGAAGCCGTGGTTGAATTAAATGCGCCTAGTGTTCCAAAATTTAATGATTTTAAGAAACAACATAAAAATTTAAGTCGTAATTTAAAGTTAGCAGGGTACCGTTTCGACCCAGTTTACACTGATGGTTTAGCTATCCGACCGTTAACAGGGATCGGCACCAATAAAAATTTGTTAAACAAAGTTATTCGAGCCATTTTTCATTCTACAGAGAAAGAGTTAGTGCTATTCACACCCTACTTTAATCTACCCACTGCTTTGTCACGTGATATAACTGCATTATTAAAACGCAAAGTAAATATTACTATCGTTGTTGGTGATAAAACTGCGAATGATTTCTATATCCCTGAAGATAAACCATTTAAAACAATTGGTGCTTTACCTTTTTTATATGAAGTGAATTTAAGAAACTTTGCAAAAAAACATCATACTTCTATTTTACAAGGGCATCTTAATTTGCATTTATGGAAGCATGATAGTAATAGTTTTCATTTAAAAGGTATTTATTCTGATCATAGGTTTTCATTATTGACTGGGCATAATCTTAACCCTCGTGCTTGGCGCTTAGACCTAGAAAATGGACTGTTAGTGGATGATCCAAATCAACAGTTAGCAGGGCAAATGAATGAGGAGTTGAGTAATATTCTTGAACATACTCGACAAATTGGTAGTTATAAAGGTATTGATGATATTGATACTTACCCTGATAAAGTTAAACAACTTATCTCTCGATTAAGAAGATTAAAAGCAGATAAGATAATCAAAGGTATCATTTAAGATATTTCCTAATCAAACGTTGTCGTTTAAGCTAACAGTGATGACGTTTTAATTTTTGCTCCCCTAAATCATTAAACTGAGTGAAATAGTTAAACTGAATATAATAATTAGATAGTTCGCTGACTGTTCCAATTCTAATTATTAGCCGTATTCCCTCCATTTTACTAGGACACACTGGCAGTATTGTTATTTTCATAACAAGTCAATACTCATAAAATTAATCCATATTCCCCAAAAATCATTGCTACCTTAATTATTTATTCACAACACAAATTCATAGTGAGTGGTTTGATCCTGCTAATGCTCATATTTTGTGCTTCTAATTTAATAAAAATACTTATTTTTCAATAAACTGCTGACTATTTAATCGTTTGAACATAAAACTGTTATTTATCTATTGAATTATCAATTGGCTTACGTATAATTCCTCGCATCAAGTGTTAAGACTTGATGCAGTGACAATGGTAGGCCTCTTGGTTTCTCGCATTGATAACTTATTAACCTGGTCAGAGCCGGAAGGCAGCAGCCATAGTAGGTGATTCAAGTGCCGAGAGTTTGCTGGGAGGTCTACCACCCACATCACTCCAATCGCACATTAGAATTCAGTTAATTGAACTC
The DNA here is from genome assembly GCF_037546705.1 of Vibrio sp. 2-Bac 85. Taxonomy (NCBI): domain Bacteria; kingdom Pseudomonadati; phylum Pseudomonadota; class Gammaproteobacteria; order Vibrionales; family Vibrionaceae; genus Vibrio; species Vibrio sp. 2-Bac 85. The sequence goes on from NZ_JALAAB010000004.1 coordinate 251,928, forward strand.
ATTTAGTTAAATCCATATAATAATACACTCCTTACTCAACTTTAGTCTCTTAAGGTCTAATTATGACCCAATATAATTCTCGATTTGATACATCCCTTAAAGCACAACATTTTCTACCAAAATATTGGGGAACATGGATTTTGTTAGGCCTACTATTCATAGCTAGCTTTATTCCGACTGGTATTAGAGATAAATTTGCAGCATGGTTGGCAGATCGCTTTTATAACGCAAAATTTCTCAATAAACGTAAAAAGATAGCTTTTATAAATATTGGTTTATGTTTTCCAGAATACAGTGAACTTGAAAAAGATTTGTTGATGCGTGAAAATTTACGTTCAGTTGCACAAATTACACTTGCCTTAGGTGAAATTGCATTTCGTAGTCCAACATTTCTAAAAAAACGTGTTAACTTTATTGGCGAACATTATGTTAAAGAAGCGGAAGAAGCAGGGCAAGCGATCATCTTTTTAGCGCCGCATTGTTATGGCATTGATTTTGCGGGTGTCGCCGCTATTTCTGCGCGTGGTTATCCTCTATCAAGCATGTTTAATGATTACAAAAACCCTATTTTTGATTGGTTTGTTACAAATTATAGAACCCGTTTTAGCCGTCTTAATGATAAAGGCACCTTGTATCATCGTAGTGAAGGTTTGAAACCTTGTATTAAAAGTTTACGTGATAAAGCACATTTCTACTATTTGCCTGATGAAGATCATGGTCGAGATAGCAGTCTTTTTGCGCCATTTTTTGCTACACAAAAAGCAACCTTACCAGTTATCGGTCGATTAGCGAAACTAGGGCGTGCTATCGTGATCCCTACCTATACGTCTTATAACGCCAAAACGGGTAAAGTAGATGTGATCTGTCATGCTCCATTAACTGACATTCCAAGTGGTGACGAGCAAAAGGATACTGACTTAATGAATGCTGCCATTGAACGTGTTGTTGATGAAAATAGGGCGCAGTACATGTGGACTTTAAAACTATTTAAAACAAGGCCTGAAGTTGGCCTGAAAATTTATAAGCAAGGATAATGCGAGGAGAAAGTAATGCCAGTTTTTTTCTTTAAAATTTTATAAAATTCTACATGTTTAAAAACTATTTCACATGTTTTAAAAAATGAAAGACAGCTTGCTGTCTTTCATTGTTAGCCTATCTAAGATAATCAAAAACGCTATAAAACCAATCTTATTGGGCGTTAAAGCGTTGTCCAGTGACTTCAATACTTTCATCACCTAACAAATATAAATAAACATCTAATATTTGTTCTGGTGTTTTTAATAAACTCACATCTTCAGCGGGATAAGCACTTGCTCGCATCGCGGTTTTTGTTGCACCTGGATTAATCGCATTGAAGCGTAAGGTGCTATTCTCGTACTCATCAGCGATAACTTGCATCATGCCTTCAGTTGCGAATTTAGACACGCTATAAGGGCCCCAGTAGGCTCTTCCTTTGAGTCCAACACTTGATGTCGTAAAAATAGTACTCGCGTGTGGAGCTTTTGCCAATACAGGTATCAGATACTTGGTCATCAAAAATGCAGCATTAACATTGGTTTGCATTACTTCATCCCACATTTTACTTTCAACTTGCGTAAATGGACTTAATACACCTAGTTGACTGGCATTATGAACAAGTGCATCAAGTTTTCCATATTCACGTAATACCGTATCGGCAAGATCTCGATAGTGTTCTTCTGAAGCTCCATTTAAATCCACAGGTAAAATAGCTGCCGATTGTTTATTTAATGCTTCAATTTGGTCATAAACAGCTTCTAATTTGCTTACTGTTTTACCTAAAAGGATAACGTTAGCACCTAGTTCTGCACATTTGATGGCTAAGGTTTTACCTATACCTGCACCTGCACCGGTGATCAGGATAGTTTTATTTTCTAATAAATTATCAGGCGCTATATAGTCCATTTATTGTTCTCTTGTTGTTAAAAAAAACAATATGATAGCTTTTTTTAAAAAAAACTCACAATCTCTTTTGTAGGTTGAGACATTTTTTGTCATTATGAGCACAATTAATTTATAAAGAGGATTTATTTTGGATTATTTAATGCAGTATGGGCTATTTTTAGCCAAAGCCGTGACCTTTGTGATCACAATAGTGGCTGTTTTGATTGCTATTATTGCTTTAACTAGCAAGCAAAAAGCAAAGAAAGGTGAGTTGGAAATTACCGATTTATCAGAGCAAATTAATGACACTAAAACATCAATAAGCGAGCAGTTATTAACACCCGCTCAATTAAAAGCAAAACATAAAGAAGACAAAAAAACGCATAAAGCTGAGCAAAAAGAACAAAAGGCATTAGCAAAATCAGAGACCAAAATAACCATTAAACCTCAACTTTATGTACTTGATTTTAAAGGTAGTATCGATGCAAAAGAAGTGGCGTCATTGCGAGAGGAAATCACCGCTATTGTGAGTGTTGCCTCAGAACAAGATGAAGTCTTTGTACGACTTGAAAGTGGTGGTGGTATGGTTCATGGTTATGGACTAGCTGCTTCACAATTACAACGTTTAAAAGACAAAAATATTCCATTAACCATTGCTGTAGATAAAGTCGCAGCAAGTGGTGGATATATGATGGCATGTGTAGCAGATAAAGTGATTGCGGCGCCTTTTTCTATCATCGGTTCAATTGGAGTGATTGCACAAATTCCAAATTTTAATAAGTTACTTAAAAAACATGATGTTGAATTTGAACAATTAACGGCAGGACAATACAAACGTACGTTAACTATGTTTGGTGAGAACGATGATCTTGGTCGTGAAAAATTTAAACAAGAGCTTGAAGAAACACACCAATTATTTAAACTCTTTGTAAGTGAGCATCGCCCGCAATTAAACATTGATAAAATTGCAACGGGTGAACATTGGTATGGCACTCAGGCATTGGATTTAGAGTTAGTCGATAAGATTCAAACCAGTGATGATTATTTACTCGAACAGCTCGAATCTAAACATATTGTGCAAGTACAATACAAAAAAAGTAAAAAATTAGCTGAAAAGATAGGTAAGAGTGTCGCAACCTCTGTAGAATCCAGCTTATTACAAATTATGCATACTAATATTTCTAGATTGTTTAAATAGCTCACCTTGAAATAATTGCAAAAGCCGACTATGAACCAGTCGGCTTTTATTTTTATTGTACAAAATGAAAGAAATAGGTTGCTATTCGTTAAAAGTTTGGATTATATAAAAAGAGAAATTCAGTGGACATGTTTACATTCCGTCTAAGACAAGACTATTTAGGTATCAAAGCAATATGAGCAAATCTCTAGTTATCGTAGAATCACCTGCCAAAGCAAAAACAATCAATAAATATCTTGGTAAAGATTTTATTGTTAAATCAAGTGTTGGTCACGTACGTGATTTACCAACAAGTGGCAGTGCCAAAAAATCAATCGATGCTAAAAAGAAAAAATCTTTAGCTGGCCTAACACCCGCGCAAAAAGCAAAAGAAACAGCGAAAAGAACGCAAGCTGCACTCGTTACGCGTATGGGCATTAACCCAAATAAAAACTGGGAAGCAAATTATGAGATTTTGCCTGGTAAAGAAAAAGTTGTCGATGAGTTACTCAAATTAGCTGCTGACGCTCCTACTATCTATCTCGCAACCGATTTGGATAGAGAGGGTGAAGCAATTGCATGGCACTTAAGAGAAATATTAGGTGGCGATGACAGTAAATATCAACGTGTTGTTTTTAATGAAATAACCGAATCTGCGATTCAAGAAGCTTTTAAGCATCCAACTGAACTAAATATTGATGGTGTTAATGCACAACAAACACGTCGCTTCTTAGACCGACTTGTTGGTTTTATGGTTTCCCCTTTACTTTGGAAAAAAGTAGCACGTGGTTTGTCTGCCGGACGCGTTCAGTCTGTTGCAGTAAAACTATTAGTTGAACGTGAACGTTTAATTAAGGCGTTTAATCCCGTTGAATTTTGGGATCTACATGCACAAACAGTTGCGCAAGATAAAACACAACTTCGCTTAGAAGTTTATAAACATAACGATAAAACATTTGCCCCAGTGACAGAACAAGAAACTGCAGTTGCTGTGGATGCCTTAAAAGAGGCAACCTTCACGTTACATGCACGTGAAGATAAACCAACTAAAAGTAAAGCAAGTGCACCTTTTATTACTTCTACACTGCAACAAGCAGCGAGTACACGTTTAGGTTTTGGTGTTAAAAAAACCATGATGTTAGCACAACGTCTGTATGAAGCGGGTTACATTACCTATATGCGTACTGACTCTACAAACTTGAGTAAAGATGCGGTTGCCTCTGCTCGTGATTTTATAGAAAAAGAGTTTGGTAGTAATTATTTACCGGAAGCGGCTGTTTCTTACAGCAGTAAAGCCGGAGCACAAGAAGCCCATGAAGCCATTCGTCCATCGGATGTATTACAACGTGCTGAGCTGATTGATGTAACCGATAAAGATGCAAAACGTTTATATGAATTAATTTGGCGTCAGTTCCTTGCATGTCAAATGTTACCTGCACTTTATGACTCTTCTACCTTGGTCATTGAAGCAGGTGATTACAAATTACGTGCAAAAGGCCGTACATTACGTTTTGCGGGTTGGACAAAAGCTCAACCTGTTACAAAAAGTAAAGCAGATGAAGTTAATTTACCAGACTTAAAAGTGGGTGAAGTATTAACATTAGTTGAGCTTGAGCCTTTACAACATTTTACTAAACCGCCAGCGCGTTTTTCTGAAGCGGCATTAGTAAAAGAGCTTGAAAAGCAAGGTATTGGTCGACCTTCAACTTATGCGAGCATTATTTCTACTATCCAAGATCGTGGTTATGTAAAAGTCGATAAACGCCGTTTCTTTGCGGTCAAAATGGGTGAAATTGTAACGGATCGCTTAACAGAAAATTTCACCGATTTAATGAGCTATGACTTTACTGCGGCAATGGAAGAAAAACTGGATGCTATTGCCGAAGGCAAAGCTGATTGGCATAAAGAGTTAGACCGTTTCTATAAAAACTTAACCACTCAACTTGATACTGCCGAGTTACCCGTAGAAGAAGGTGGCATGCGTCTTAATGATCCGGTGATCATTGATGATGTCGCATGTCCAACCTGTGGGCGTCCTATGGGTATTCGCACTGCAAGCACCGGTGTATTTTTAGGATGTTCAGGTTATGCATTACCACCCAAAGAGCGCTGTAAAACAACCATCAACTTAGTTGATGGTGAAGAAGTTGAAGATATTTTAAGTTCAGAAGATCTTGAAACTGCTGCATTAATGGCAAAACATCGTTGTCCTAAATGTGATACCGCGATGGATAGCTACTTAATTGATGAAACCCGTAAATTGCACGTTTGTGGTAATAATCCATTGTGTGATGGACATACGGTTGAAGTCGGTGAGTTCAAAATTAAAGGTTATGACGGCCCAGTTGTTGAGTGTGACAAATGTGGTTCTGATATGCAGCTTAAAGATGGTCGTTTTGGTAAATATATGGACTGTACTAATGAGGAATGTAAGAACACGCGTAAAATTCTACGTAGTGGTGAAGTTGCTCCTCCTAAAGAAGATGCTGTTCATTTGCCTGAATTAGAATGTGAACAAAGTGATGCTTACTTTATTTTACGTGATGGCGCTGCAGGTATCTTTTTAGCAGCGAGTACATTCCCTCGTTCGCGAGAAACACGTGCACCTAAAGTGGTTGAATTAGCAAAATTCCGCGATAGAATTTCTGAAAAGTTTTACTATTTAGCTGATGCGCCACAACAAGATCCCGATGGAAATTTAGCAATTGTTCGTTATAGCAGAAAAAATAAAGAACAATATGTAATGACCGAAATCGATAAAAAAGCAACAGGTTGGACTGCAAAATATATCGATAATAAATGGGTAGAAGAGATCCCTAAGAAGAAAGTGGCTAAAAAAGTGAAAGCTAAAAAGTAACTTTTCTTTGAATTAAAAATGGCAGCTTTCGCTGCCATTTTTATATCTGATGAATTTTATAACTAATTAAAAAGGTGACTGAGTATTTACTGCCTATTATTGCTTTTCCAGATATAGCGTTAGCTTAGTGCTTGTTTTTTCATCATCTAGTAAGAATGTTATTCGCTTCAGTATGCTTGCTTGTTTAATTTTTTAAACATTTGTATATACTAGCGTTTTTTAAAAGGGTGGTTTCAAATGCGCATTGCTTTAGGTATTGAATATGATGGTGCTAACTATTACGGTTGGCAAAGACAGAAAGAAGTTAATTCTGTACAAGAAGAACTTGAAAAAGCATTATCCAATATCGCCAATCACCCGATTAGTGTCAATTGTGCAGGTCGAACCGATGCAGGTGTTCACGGTACGGGGCAAGTCGTGCATTTTGATACCGATGCAGACCGCCAGATAGGTGCATGGACCTTAGGTGTTAATGCCAAATTGCCCGATGATATTGCAGTACGTTGGGTAAAAGAAGTTGATGACTCTTTCCATGCCCGCTTTAGCGCTACGGCGAGACGCTATCGCTATATTATTTATAACGGTGTTTATCGTCCTGGTATTTTAAGTAAAGGCTTAAGCCATTATCACTGTGATTTAGATGCTGAAAAAATGCATTTAGCCGGACAACAATTAGTTGGCGAACAAGATTTCACATCGTTCAGAGCGTTACATTGCCAAGCAAATAGCCCTGTACGTACCATTGAATATTTAAATGTAACAAGACGTAGTAACTTTATCGTTATTGATATTAAAGCAAATGCTTTTCTGCACCACATGGTGCGTAATATTGCGGGTAGTTTAATTGAAATTGGCCAAGGTAAGCAGCCCGTTGATTGGTTAAATACTTTACTCGATTACAAAGATCGTTCAAAAGCGGCTGCAACAGCAAAGCCCGGTGGTTTGTATCTTGTAGAAGTAGATTACCCAGAAAGATTTGAATTACCGAGACCTGCTTGTGGGCCTTTATTTCTAGATATTTAATGTGGCAATTTTATTATGACTAATAACACCATACAACCGGTTTTCAGTTCAGAAACATTAAGTGAATGGTTAACGCACTTAGAAAAATTACATCCAAATGCAATAGAATTAGGATTAACACGTATTACTGAAGTGGGTAAACGTCTTAACTTAATTCATTTCGATGCTAAAGTGATCACGGTTGCTGGTACCAACGGTAAAGGTACAACCTGTGCTTATTTAGAAAAAATATTAATTGATGCCGGTTTTAAAGTGGGTGTTTATAGTTCTCCACACATACATCGTTACAACGAACGATTACGTATTAATCTAAAAGAACTCGATGATAAAGCTCATTGTGAAGCTTTTGCCATTATTGAACAAGCTCGATTAGATATATCATTAAGTTACTTTGAGTATGCTACGTTAGCCTGTTTATACTTACTTCAACAGCAGCACTGTGACTATATTTTATTAGAAGTAGGATTAGGTGGTCGTCTAGACGCAACCAATATGGTTGAATCTGACTTGAGTGTAGTCACTACCATCGGTATCGACCATATTGATTGGCTTGGCAGTGATAGAGAAGTGATCGGTTTTGAAAAAGCCGGAGTATTTAGAGCACACAAACCTGCTATCTGTGGTGAGTTAGATGCTCCAGTGTCCATTTTAAAACATGCGGCTTCTATTTCAGCTGACCTTAAATTAGCCGGTAAAGATTTTAACTTTTTGGTTATTGATGATAAAAATTGGTCATGGCACGGGCAAAAAGAATTGTCTCCCATTAAACAAACATTGATGCCAATGCAAAATGCCTCGACTGCCTTAGCTGTGATAGAAGCGTTAGCGATAGACATTGCTCCTCAACAGCTCATTAAATCCGTTGAAATGGCATCGTTAGCAGGGCGTCTACAAGCATTATCGGGTTATCCTTGTGACTTCTATATTGATGTGGCACATAATCCGCAATCTGCACAATATCTAGCGACACAATTACAACGATTAAAAGCAGACAAAGGCGAAGATTGTAAAGTACATGCTGTCGTGGGCATGTTATCTGATAAAGATATGAGTGCTACGCTAGCAGAAACTAATTTATTTATTTCAGATTATAGTTTTGTTGATTTGAATTGTTTGAGAGGCGCATCTTCAGCATTACTTTTAGAAGCTTATCAACACAGTCAAAATTATAATAATGTTACTAGCAACATTGTTAGCAACACTACTAGCAACATTAATAACGACACTACTAGCAATATCAATAATAGGCATAATGTGACCTGTTATAAAAATGTACAGAGTGCTGTCGATCAAGTCGTCAAAAGTGCAGCAGCTTCTGATATAATTATTGTATTCGGTTCTTTTCATACCGTTTCTGATATTTTAACTAATTGGCAAGGGTAAAACGTGGCAACTCAGTTTAAAAACCGTTTAGTAGGCGTCACCATCTTAGTTGCCCTTGTGGTGATCTTTTTACCTTCATTGATTGATGGTAAAAAAACATCATACCAACAAGAGTTTGTTGCAACGCCTATCAAACCAGAATTACAACCTCATACTAAAACTTTCGCTGAGCCTGTGAGCATTAATGATCCTAAATTGGTTGTCGAACCCATCAAAGTCTCTCAATCTATTAAAACTGTTGAGCAAAAAAATTCTCCGTCAGTTAAAGAAAAAACCAACAATGCAGAATGGAAAGTAGAAGAAATTGCTGCTGTCTTAGAAACAGAAACAGCATCTACTAAGCAGACTGCGGCACCTACTAAACACAGTAATGCTGTTGCAAATTATGAAAAAGTGAACTTTACTGACCCTGCATGGACTATTCAACTCGGTGCATTTGAAAATAAAGCCAATATTAATGCCTTATTGAAAAAGCTTAATAAAGCTGGATTTAGGGCACATACCATTCCAAAAGTTGTGATGGACGGGCAATTAACCCGTGTATTTGTTGGTCCAGATGTTTCCAAAGAAAAGCTTGAAAGTCAATTGCCTAGATTAAAAAACTTGACCAGTTTAAACGGAAAATTAGTACCGTTTACACCGATTGAGCCTTAGTTTTTGAAGCCTTTCAAAAAAATCTCTGTTAGAATGCGCGCGTTTAATACTTACTACAAATTAGGGTTCTTATGAATTGGTTTGATATCGCCATTCTCGGTGTAATTGGTTTTTCTTCATTAATCAGCTTAGTTCGCGGTTTCACCAAAGAAGCCATCTCACTTGTTACTTGGTTTGCTGCATTTTTTGTTGCCAGCAATTTTTATCCTGAAGTTACACAATACTTAACTCAAATCAATGACGATAAACTACGTAATATTGCTGCTATTGGCATTCTATTTATTGCGGTTTTATTAATTGGCGCTTTAATTAATTACATCATTAATCGCCTTGTTGCTGTCACTGGGTTATCAGGAACAGACCGTTTGTTAGGTGTGATTTTTGGTGCAATACGTGGCATTTTAATTGTCAGTGCAGTGCTCTTTTTTATTGATTCCTTTACTTCATTCCATGACAGCACTTGGTGGAAAGAATCTACTTTAATCCCTGAGTTTGGGATTGTAATCGAATGGTTTTTTGAACATTTGGAAGGATCGTCAAGTTTTCTAAAAAACATTAAATCGACCACTATTTAGCGGTTGATTTAAATTAGTTACTCAATTTTAAGGTACATTAATTTGTACTTTTTTGTGAACACTCTCAAAAATAGAAAGGCTTTAACTTATGTGTGGAATAGTGGGTATCGTTGGTTCAACTCCTGTCAATCAAAGTATTTATGATGCATTGACCGTATTGCAACACCGCGGGCAAGACGCAGCGGGGATTGTTACTACATATGGTGGTAACTTCAAACAACGTAAAGCAAACGGTTTAGTTAAAGATGTTTTTGAAACTAAACATATGCAACGTCTAAAAGGTAATAGTGGCATTGGCCACGTGCGTTACCCTACTGCAGGTAGCTCTAGCGCTGCTGAAGCACAACCTTTCTACGTTAATTCTCCTTGGGGAATTTCTCTAGCACATAACGGTAACTTAACTAATGCCAAGCAATTACGTGCTGCATTAATCAAGTCGCGTCGTCATATTAATACCACTTCTGATTCAGAGTTGTTGTTAAATACACTGGCTGCTGAATTAGGTAAAACTAAAACAGATCATTTATCCGCTGACGATATCTTTAATGCGATTTCAGAAGTACATAAACAAATCAGTGGTGCTTATGCAGTGACTGCATTGATCATTGACCATGGTTTAATTGCTTTTCGTGACCCAGATGGTATCCGTCCTTTAGTACTTGGATCTCGTCAAACAGATGAAGGTGATATTGAGTACATTGTTGCTTCTGAAAGTGTAGGTCTTGATACTATTGGTTTCAGATTCTTACGTGACGTTGAACCGGGTGAAGCAGTATACATCACTGAAAACAGAAAATTATTCACCCAGCAATGTGCCGAGAAAACATCGTTAACGCCATGTATTTTTGAATATGTATATTTTGCACGCCCAGATTCAACATTAAATGGTGTTTCTGTTTATGAAGCACGTTTAGAAATGGGCCGTAAATTAGGTGCAAAAATAAAACGTGAGTGGTCAGATTTAGAAATTGATGCGGTTATTCCTATTCCAGAAACTTCAAACGATATCGCATTAGAAATCTCTGTTGAATTAGGGTTACCATATCGCCAAGGTTTTGTAAAAAATCGCTACATTGGCCGTACCTTTATCATGCCGGGACAAACTCAACGTCGTAAATCTGTACGTCGTAAGTTAAATCCAATTACTGCTGAATTTAAAGGTAAAAATGTTTTATTAGTTGATGATTCAATTGTACGTGGCACAACATCAGAGCAGATCATAGAAATGGTAAGAGAAGCGGGTGCTAAAAAAGTATACCTAGCTTCAGCTGCACCGGAAGTGCGTTTTCCAAATGTGTATGGTATTGATATGCCTACACCTGAAGAGTTGATTGCACATGGTCGTAATGTTGAACAAATCAGCGATTGTATTGGTACTGATAAATTAATATTCCAAGACCTACAGGATTTAAAAGATGCGGTTGGTAAACAAAACCCATCGATTAAAGAATTTGAGTGTTCAGTATTTGATGGTAAGTACGTTACTGCGGGTATCAATAAAGAATATTTTGATTATTTAGCAAGTTTACGTAGTGAAGATGCGAAGAAAATCCAAACTCAAAAAGAAGAAATTGCTAACTTAGAAATGTACAACGAATCGTAATCCTATTGATTAGTTGTTTTAGAGTCATGTAAAAGCACAGCTTCGGCTGTGCTTTTTAGTGTTTGCTTCAATGAAAAATCCATCTTAAAAATTATGTTATCTATCCTCTACGTAATATTTGATCATGCATTTAATTAGATTATTGATAGCTTATTTGTAGGTAAATATTACTGGCAAATTGTTAATAGATTTATTTTAGCTATAAAAAAACCAGCGATTAAGCTGGTTTAAATTTTTTACTAGAATAATTAGTAGTGCCAATTACTGACGTGTTTAGAATTCTGCGCTACCTGGAGCACGTGGGAATGCGATAACGTCACGGATATTTTGAACACCCGTCACGTATGAAACTAAACGCTCAAAACCAAGTCCGAAGCCAGCATGAGGAACCGTGCCGTATTTACGTAAATCACGGTACCAGCTGTATTCTTCTTTATCTAACCCCATTTCTTCGAAACGTTTATCTAGCGCGTCTAAGTTTTCTTCACGCTGACTACCACCGATAATTTCACCAATACCCGGTGCTAATACATCCATTGCAGCAACCGTTTTACCATCTGCATTTAACTTCATGTAGAAGGCTTTAATATCTTTAGGGTAGTTTTGAAGAATGATTGGTGCACCAACGTGTTCTTCGGCAAGGTAACGTTCATGCTCAGATTGTAAATCCACACCCCATTCAACAGGGTATTCGAATTGCTTGCCGCAGTTTTGTAAAATCTCGATTGCGTCAGTGTAGTCCATGCGAATAAATTCAGAGCTCACCATTTTCTCTAAACGTTTGATAGCGTCTTTATCAACACGTTCTGCAAAGAAGGCCATATCATCAGCGCGTTCTGTTAATACCGCGTTAAATACATATTTAAGCATGTCTTCTGCTAATTGAGCTGCATCTGCTAAATCAGCAAAAGCGATTTCAGGCTCAACCATCCAAAATTCAGCTAAGTGGCGAGTTGTATTTGAATTCTCAGCACGGAAAGTTGGACCAAAAGTATAAACATTACTTAATGCACAAGCATAAGTTTCAGCATTTAATTGACCAGAAACAGTCAAAAATGTCTCTTTACCAAAGAAATCATTTTTATAATCTACTTTACCTGCATCATTCTTAGGTAAATTTTCTAAGTCTAATGTACTAACTCGGAACATTTCACCTGCACCTTCAGCATCACTACCTGTAATAATTGGCGTGCTGATCCAGTTAAATCCACGCTCATAGAAGAAGTTATGAATTGCATGAGATAAACAGTTACGTACACGGGTAACAGCACCAAACATATTAGTACGCGGGCGAAGGTGTGCATGCTCACGCATATATTCAATACTATGGCGTTTAGCTGACATTGGGTAAGTGTCTGGGTCTTGTACAAAACCATGCACTACTACAGATGTTGCTTGTAGCTCAAACTGCTGGCCTTTTCCTGGGCTTTCAACTAACTCACCAGTTACTGCAACACTACAACCTGCTGATAAATTCAATACATCGGCAGTATAATTTTCTAATTCAGCAGGTACAACTGCTTGAATTGGATCGAAGCATGAACCGTCATAAATATTTAGAAAAGAGATGCCAGCTTTTGAATCACGACGAGTTCGGATCCAACCTTTTACTGTTACTTGGCTGCCTAATGCAAATTTGCTGTTGAAAATATCAACAATTGGTGTTTTTGACATCTTAAATAGTGCTCCATAATCACAGTCTTAACTGTTTTATACTAAAAATATTGATAGCTGCTTATATTACCTTGGCCAGTTTTAGATACAAGTCTCTCATTCTATATTAATGCCAATATTGTCCTATAAAAGCGCATTAAATAGCCTGCATCGCTAACCACAGGATTTTATTCTGTTAGTGGGGTTTAATTCAGTTGATAAATACAAGACTAAAATAAAAGGTAAAGTAAATAGTTGAAGCTAATGTTATTTAGCTCATTTATTTTTACTTTCGATTTTTATCCATCGATTTTTTTACATACTTGGTAAATAGCATCGCATAGTTTATTAATTTGCTGCTTGGATGCTACGTAGGGCGGCATGACATAAATAAGCTTACCAAATGGGCGGATCCAAACCCCTAAATCTACAAACTGTTTTTGAATGTTAACCATATCAACCGCTTTATGTAATTCAACCACACCGATCGCACCTAATACGCGCACCTTATTAACACTTGGTAATCGCTCACAGGGTAAAAGCTGAATATTTAATTGCGAAGAAATAGAGAACACTAATTTTTGCCAATCTATGTTTAAGAGCTTTTTAAGATTAGCGTTTGCAACCGAACAAGCTAATGCATTCCCCATGAAAGTAGGGCCGTGCATAAAAACACCGGCTTTACCCTCACTAATTGTCGTGGCAACTTTTTCTGTAGCAAGTGTTGCAGCAAAACTCATGTATCCACCTGTGATAGCTTTACCTAAACATAAAATATCAGGGCTTATATCGGCGTGTTCACAGGCAAATAGTTTTCCGGTTCGACCAAACCCCGTGGCAATTTCATCGGCAATCAATAGCACCCCATATTGGTCACATAAAGACCTTGCTGCTTTGAGGTAATTAGGATGATAAAAGTGCATGCCACCAGCACCTTGGACAATAGGCTCTAGAATTAAAGCTGCAATGTGTTGATGATTTTCTGCTAAAAGAGTAGATAGATCATCCATTGCACTCTGTTGCCAAGCTTGGTCAAAGTTAATACTAGGCTGCTCAGTAAAGTAATTCTTAGCAACAAAATCTTGATATAGTTCATGCATCGAACCGTCAGGATCAGTCACACTCATGGCAGCAAAGGTATCACCGTGATAGCCTTTTTTAAGCGCAATAAATTTTGTTTTATTTTGCCCGAGTGACTGCCAATACTGAAGTGCCATTTTCATGGCGACTTCCACAGCAACGCTACCTGAATCGCTAAAGAATACTTTTTCTAGACCCTTTGGTGTTATTTCTACTAATGTTTTTGCAAGGTCAACAGCTGGTTGATGAGTTAAGCCGCCAAACATCACATGTGACATTTTTGCGAGCTGCTGAGTAGCGGCTTCGTTTAATTCTTTAACATTATAACCAAACAAACAAGCCCACCAAGATGACATGCCATCGACTAATACTTCACCTGACGTTAGTGAAATAGTACATCCGCTTGCACTGTCTACGGGATAACAAGGAATAGGTGATGTCATTGAAGTATAAGGATGCCAAATATGCTGTTTATCATAAGATAAGTCGATTTCTTGCTTATTTATCTGTTTATCGTTCATTTTGTGACCACATGTAAAGTAAAAGTGAGTTTTAAAGTTGACAGTGTAACTTTCAACATTAAACTAACCAAATATTTTTCTGCTCAGGGTTATAACAATGCACAATGCTATTTCAAATAACATAGTTAATAAAACACAAATTCGTCACGATTGGTCTGTTGCAGAAGTGAATGCGTTATATGCATTACCTTTCATGGATTTAATGTTTCAAGCACAAACAATACACCGAGCTCATTTTCCAAATAACCAAGTTCAAGTTAGTACTTTATTGTCTATCAAAACCGGTGCATGCCCAGAAGATTGTAAGTACTGTCCGCAAAGTGCACGTTATGATACGGGTCTTGAAAAAGAAACGTTAATGGAAGTCGAAAAAGTAATTAAGGCTGCTAAAGATGCAAAAGCGACGGGCTCTACCCGTTTTTGTATGGGCGCAGCATGGAAAAACCCAAAGCAACGCGATATGCCTTATCTTGTAGAAATGATTAAAGAAGTTAAGTCGTTAGGCTTAGAGTCTTGCATGACCTTAGGTATGTTAGATGATAACCAAGCACAACAACTCTCCAACGCTGGTTTAGATTATTACAACCATAACTTAGATACTTCACCTGAATATTACGGTGAAATTATTACTACGCGTAGTTATCAAGAAAGGTTAGATACTTTGGACAATGTGCGTAGCGCTGGTATGAAAGTATGTAGCGGGGGTATTGTTGGTTTAGGTGAAGAAGGGAAAGATCGTTCAGGGTTATTAGTACAATTAGCTAATTTACCCGTACAACCTGAAAGTGTACCGATTAATAAGCTAGTGAAAGTCAAAGGCACACCATTGGATAGTGTAGAAGATCTTGATGATTTTGAATTTATTAAAACTATTGCTATCGCACGTATTTTGATGCCTAAATCGCATGTGCGTTTATCAGCGGGCCGCGAAGATATGTCAGAACAAACACAGGCATTATGTTTTATGGCTGGGGCGAATTCTATTTTCTACGGTTGCAAGTTACTAACCACAGCAAACCCCGATGAAAATTCGGATATGCGTTTGTTTAATAAGTTAGGTATCAATAAAGAGGAAATAAACCTATCTCCTTACGAAACCGAAAAAACAGTAGATGCCGCTATTATTCGTCATAGTGAGAAAGATGAATTATTTTACGATGCAACCAGTAAAGTATAAACATGTCCTTTTCCTTTATTGCTGAGCAGCTTGCTCAGCGTAAACAGCAACACTTGCACCGTGCTTCTGTCCCCATCACGGGTAAACAAGCTCGTTATATTGAAGTTAACGGAAAACAATACCTTAACTTTTCTAGCAACGATTATCTGGGCTTAGCTTCAGACCCGTTATTAGTTAATGCTTGGAAAAAAGGTGCTGATTTATTTGGTATTGGCAGTGGTGGCTCCTATTTGGTGACTGGGTATAATAAAGTGCATCACGATGTGACCCAACAACTTCAAGAATGGTTAGGGTTAGAAGCCGTTGCACTTTTTAGCTCTGGTTATTCAGCTAATCAAGCTCTGATAAAGTTACTACTCTCAAAAAATGATTTATTAGTACAAGACAAAATAAATCATGCCTCTTTGATGGAAGCCGGCTCCATTAGTGCTGCTAAAATGCAACGTTTTAAGCATAATGATATGCAACACCTTGACAGCATTTTAAATACCCACCAACGAGCTGAAAACAAACTGATTATTTCAGAAGGGGTATTCAGCATGGATGGCGATAGTGCACCTATCAACGCACTTAAACAACAATGCACAGCGCATAATGCTTGGTTAATGATTGATGATGCACACGGTTTAGGCGTATTAGGCAAAGAGGGTAAAGGCACGATTGTTGACCAGCAACTTGATAATAGCGATGTAAATATTTATATGGCCACTTTCGGTAAAGCCTTAGGTGTGGGCGGCGCTTTTGTTTCGGGTTCATCACAACTTATCGATTATATTAATAACTTTTCAAAACCTTATATTTACACCACAGGCCTACCGCCGGCAATGGTGTATTGCATTGGTCAGGCTGCTCATCTAGCACAAACGCAGCAATGGCGTCGAGATCAGTTAGGCGAATTAATTCACTACTTTAAACACTTATCAGCACACTACGAAATTCCTTTAATGCCATCAAACACCGCTATTCAACCGGTATTAATTGGAGCGAGTGATACTGCCTTAGCGGTTAGTCAACACTTAAAAGATAAAGGCTTTTGGACAACGGCGATTCGCCCACCAACAGTCGCTAAGGGAAGTGCTAGGTTAAGAGTAACCCTTACCAGTCAGCATCAAAAACAAGATATTGAAATACTCGTCAAACAGATTAAACAGGCTATTGATGCAAATAACTTCCAATAAAAAAGTCCTAAAGCAACAGTCTGTAAAAAATTCTGTTAACCAGGTAAACGTGGCTTCAACTGATACAAGCAAAAAGACCATTAACAAAAAAGCGGTCAAAGCCTCTTTTTCAAAAGCAGCTGGTCATTACGATCAATTCGCGGATTTACAAAGAGAGATAGGTCACCACCTTTACGACCTGATGCCTGTTAACGTCAAGCAATCGAGTTCTATACTCGATTTGGGGTGTGGCACCGGTTATTTTTCTGCTTTGTTACGTGAAATGAATATTAAAGCTTCACTTACCTGCTTCGATTTGTCTCCACAGATGTTGCAGCAAACTGCACAAAGAAAATTGACATCATGCCAATATGTAGAAGGTGATATTGATGCTCAGCCATTTATTGCTGGGCAATTTGATCTGATTTTTTCAAATCTAGTATTACAGTGGAGTGAGGAACTCAGTTTATCATTACAACAAACTAATCATGCCCTTCACAACGATGGTAACTTGTGCTTTTCTACCTTAATCGATGGATCTCTATTTGAACTTCAACAAGCTTGGAAAAGTATTGATAGCGCGGTACACGTTAATCATTTTTTAAGTAAAGAACAAGTTTTGACTGCTGTAAAACTAGCAGGTTATCAACAGGTTAAAATATTCATTGAAACACGTATAAAAAAATACCCCGATGTTATCAGCGTGCTTAAGGCTTTAAAAGGAATTGGGGCTAATCATGTGCATGATAGAAACAACAAGCAAACTTCAAATAGGCAATTATTAAATCAATTAGAGCTTGGTTATCAACCTTTTAAAGACCAAGACGGTTACTATAATTTGAGTTATCAAGTTTGTTATATTGTTGCACAAAAATAAGCTAATGCTTGTATTTCTAACATCGCTTTTTAACATCCTTTTAAAAAATGAGTAAACAATCAATGTCAGAATCTACTTTAGCCCCAATAACTGAACCCACTATGCTTACTAGAATCAACACAAATCTTGCTTCTACTACCTATTTTATCACTGGAACTGATACAGACGTCGGTAAAACTATTTGCACCAAAGCATTATTACAAGCAGCCAATGAGCAAGGGAAAAGCACTTTGGCCTATAAACCTATATCTGCAGGTTGTAGTCAAACTGAACAAGGGTTACGCAATGATGATGCGTTAATTTTACAGCAAAATAGTAGCTTGCAAGTTGACTATGCCGCGGTCAATCCCATTGCTTACCAGCAACCTATTGCCCCACATATTGCTGCCAATGAAACTAATCAGCCTATTAGTCTCGCTACGGTAGATCAAGGTTTAACATTCTTACAACAACAGTTGCCTCAATGCTTATTTGTAGAAGGTGCGGGAGGGTGGCATTTGCCGATTAATAAGCATCAGTTATTTTCAGAATGGGTCGTTGCAAATGAAATACCAGTTATTTTAGTGGTGGGTTTAAAACTAGGATGTTTAAACCATGCGTTATTAACCGCTCAGAGTATTGAACAGAGTGGGCTAAATATCGCTGGTTGGATTGCCAATCATCTTCAAGCGGAGATGCCCTATGTGCAACAAAATATTGGCACCTTAACAAGTTTCATTAATGCGCCATTACTTGCTGAAATACCTTATTTAGATAATATTGAACAACAGAATTTGTCGCAATATATCAATGTAACCTTTATTTAGCTTATTTAGTCCATCTACCTATCACTTTACATAATGTTAATTATAAACAGTTAACATTTAGATGCTTTCAAACCAACTTGGCACAGCACGTTTAGTCCATTTTGCAAACTTCGCTTTATCTCCTCGATAGAATTGTCGATAAGCAGCAACAGCGTCACCATCGACTTTATAAATGTCAGGCATTGCTTGGGGGAAGGGGGTTAAACCGATAGCAGGAAAAGCATATTGTTCAATACTTGGTAAAACGGCCATCGACTTATGGTCGTTTTGTTTATTATAACGGTACTTATACTCATCATTTAAAGCCACAGTTAAATCGCGTAACCAAATGAAGTTATCGTAGGATTCTTCTACCCACAATACACTGGGATGCTTCATGTGTGTCGATTTATATGGGGTAACGAATCCTTTTTTATTTAATGCCGTACAAAGTAGTTGCACACTTTCTAATATCATTTTTACAACGTGTTGATCGCAATGGTATTGAGCGCACTGTTTAATGTCTTTATCTAATATAAATATGTTCATAGTAGCCTCTAGAAATTTTATCTATGCTGCAATACGTCTTAAACCAATATAAGGATCTGTTTTTAAACTTAGATTCAAATAATTCGTGCGCTAGATTCAATCCTTTTTTTGCATAACTACTTTTGCTCATTAAAGGCCTATTCATGAGCAACAAAATACTTTATCAAATTATGGAAATTGAGTCTTTTTATCTAACTTGGATTCAGATCATAAGTTCGTAAAAGTGATCAAGTAGTATTTCTAGGTATAAACACACCAATACAAAAAGTTAAGTTATTACTTGGGTTAGATTTAGCCAATAACTGTAACATTCTAATTTATCAATTTATTAACCATTTAATTTTTGGATCAAATAAATATAAATTAAAAAGCCGTTTAAAGTCTCTTTTAGAGTTTGTTAATGTATATTTTTTTATATCTGCATGGTAGCTTAAAAAACAAACAGTAAATCATATGTTGTTCGTATGCTGAAGGAGTCGATATGGTAGCTACGGTTGGAAATTATTGTATCTTGGTTGAAGATATTGGCTCTGCTGGAATTCAGGCTATTCTTCAGATTTCAGCCGGCCTTGGGACGCCACCAAATCAAATCGCAAAAAAAGTCTGCCAAGCACCTTCTGTGCTTATTTCTGAAATTGATTTTGAAAGCGCAGAACAAATAAACCAATTGTTGAAGTCTATTGGATTGAATACTGTCGTAGACAGTGAAGACAATATTTCCATCGAAAATTGCCAGCTTTATGATGTTGCAATTCGTTACCTTGAAGTTTCTCACTTAAAAGAAACGCTTGATATCATTTCTCACGTCATTGGACTTGAACCTCAAAAAATACTGTCGTTGTCGTCATTACCTCCTGGCATCATAATTGGCTCAGTCGGGATCGGTTTAATTGATGCTTTGCAAAAGCGACTAGGTGAAAATGCAAAGTTACTATTTGCTAAGGCCCATGAAGATATCTACGATATTTTTGTCGAAGATACACAATATTTGCCTCATGAACTAAAGACTAGTTTAGAAAAAACATACGGGAAAAGCCGAGGATATATACCACTAGGCGTTTCTTATGATGATGCAAAGACCTTATTTGTTAAATTACCAAAAGGCAATAGCTCAAGAATATTCCAAAGAAAATTACTCAGTTATGACCTAGTGCTGGAAAGTGAAAACCATGATCCTGATGCGATTAGGGTACTTGCTCAAATCCTTGATATGCCAGAAAAAATTGTACAGCGAATTATGCAAAATACGCCAATTGTTGTGGCAGAAGCACTCGATTATGAACAATCTATTCGAATGTGTGAACTCGCAAAAGAGTCGAACCTTAACTTGACTAATCGACTCTATAATTTTCAACAATACTCTCTCTATGTAGATCAATATCGTCATCACTCAAGCATTGCGGAGTTAAAAGAGTTTTATGATATTGCTTTGCCAAACCGTTTACCCGCTAAAATTAAAAGCGGTTTTTCTGAACTTGAGTGTCAAATATTAACGCCACAATTTGATGCAATGGGGTTGGTCTATCGTTTCGAACAGGAGATGGTTGAATGACGGACGCAAACAATCAACAACAATCGCAAAATAATCTCCATTTAGGAATTTGTGAGTCAGGTAAACTATTGCATATTGTAGGGCGCTTTGATGATGCACTTGAAAAATATCGAAATGCCATGGTTATGTGTGCTTCACAACATGCTCCCCAGGTGTTTGCCCGCCACTATGTAGACTGTATTTTAGATTGTTTACAGCATGCTAAACGATTTGATGCTGCGCTTGAATTGTTGGACCAAGCAATTTCAAATAAAGGCAATGAAAGTCCTGTTGTGATTGCACCATTTCTATTTCGAAAGCTGATTGTTTTATGTCAGCTTGGACAGCACCAAGAGGCTTTGATTTTAGTCTCAGAGCTGGATTCGACAATGTATGCAGATAGCTCCTTATATCTTGCATTGAAACAAGCATTAGTCCGACGTCAATCGATGCCCGAAAGGTGGTTAGATCAAATATTGAATCACCATAAATTTTACACCGTGCGCAAAGATAATGTTGATAAAAAGCGAGCGGAAATAGGACAAAAACATTAACTTAAAAGGGTAAATGCAGATGGCCAAATATGATGGAATGAAACCTGGAGAAATCCTAGCAGATGCAAGTGTTGCTGAATTTATTTCTAGCTTAGGGTTGGGTATTGCCGCCGCACAACAAGCTTTGGATGAAAATACTATTAGTCAACTTGGGCAATTTTCATTGCCTCGCGAAGGGCTTGGGAACAGATCTTTGCTTGAACTTGGTTTAATGCCAGCGTTTTATCACTATCAATACGCTGATATTTCCTGTTCTATGCAAATTAGACTTGAGGTCGGAAAAAGTTTTGAAATAGGTGGTCAGGCAAGTTTAGACTTTAACAATGGAAATAATGCTTCTTCGCAAGAAAGTTTAAATCAAAATAGTGAAGAGTCTGTATCAAGTACGACAAGTATTAACCGCACAGCCGAAATGAAATACCACGTCACTGAGACTGGGACTATGTCTTTAAACGGTACAAATTATACTGCCACTGGGGCGACACCTGCTTTAAGGCTTAAAAATCTTCGAGATCAATTATTAGGAAACACAAGCTCCAATATAGAAGGCTTAGTATATGAGCCTCCCATTACCACTCCTCCTGTATTAAGTACTCTAGCCACAAACGATAAAGTACTTATACAATCACCATTTGTGACATTTTTAAAAACAACGGTGCCCTATGGTTTTATTTGGATGAAAGCAAACCAAGATACTGATTACATAATTAACGATACAACAACAATTCCCACTGTATCAGCCGCTGATCTAGGGACGTATGCGACATCAGTGTTAGCAAGCTTTAGGGTAGCGTTCACCCATCAGGACGACTTTGTTAGTATGTTCACCCCGCAAATGGCACAAGAGGGGGATGAGTTTAACTCTGTTGCATATGCTACAGGTGTTGCTGAGTTAGAAGGCGACGCACTTGAGGAGGCAGTGCTGTTGGCAAATTTAGCTAAATATATAAATTTACCCGTAGAAATTGAAGGATTTACTGACCGTGTAGGAAGTACTGCTAAAAATTTGGAACTTGGCAAAAGTCGTGCAAACCGGATGAAGGATGTTTTTATTGCACATGGTGTGAATGCAAACTCAATTATCATACGGCCTAGTCGAGGAGAAGCCGCTGCTGCTGAGGCTGGTGATAACAACGGTACGGCAAATGCGAATTATCGTAAAACGTCTGTCTATATTCCGACACTTGAGTCCTATGTATTAAAAGTGCAATCTACAAATACCATTCTTGATAGTGCAGAGATTGCACCTAACGCCATCACCGATACTAACCTGCAAAATGGATGGTTTTATCTTGCACCAACGGAAGCATTAAGTATTTCGGGAGAGGAACTAAATATTGATAATGGTGCCGCAAATATTCCTTACAGTGGTGGGTCAGTTAATACCATTGCTTCGGGACATGCAAATGCCTATGCTGAAAATTTAACGCTGGCAGTAAATGCATTGCCAGGGTATGCCGCCTCAAGAACAGGTGCGACGGTACGAATTATGAAAGCGACCGATACCTATAGCGTTAAGTTATTTTCAAAAGTTGACCAAAGTGCTGAATTAACAAGTAACGAAACATATCAAGTTACAAAGAATTTTAATAGTTCTACATCATCCACCACAAACAGCGAAGAAAATTCTCAGAGTAATTCTACTGTTGCTATTGGAGTATCGGTAGATGCGCGTTATTCACGACAATTTGAAATGGAAGTAACTGGTAACTCACAAATATCTGCAAGATTGGTTTCAATACCGGCGCCTCCTGAGTTTCTTAAGGTGATCAAAGAATATCAAAATGGGTTAGGAGAATGAGTAGCGCAGGCGCAACTGTTCGGGAAATGTCCTCAGCACCACTTCCTGACATTGTAAGTAGTCTTGGACTTGCGATTGCGCAGGGACAATTCGCGCTTGATTTGAATTCTGCAGAAATCGCAAAAACCTTAACCACCACTGAAATAGAGATTGATGGTAAGAATTACAATCTTCTAGAGCTAGGTTTTTTACCTACATTTTACGCCTATACAGAAGCAACAGTTGAAGCGAAGTTGAGCTATACAATCAATGAAAGTACTGAGACAGAGATTTCAGGCGAGCTTACCATTTCTTACGCAGTAGTTGCTGCGACAGTGTCTGCTAGTTATGCACGAAAGTTCAGTGTAGAAGCCTCTGGTTCATCATCAATTGCTGCACGATTAGTCGCGCTGCCACCACCTGAAAAATTTTTAAAAGTACTAAATGCAGTGATTGAACGTTAACCAACAATAAGAGTAAAGGGAGAGCATAATGAGTATTGGCCAAGATCTATTAAACGTACCAATGGGTGATATGATCCGAGATATGGCATTTGCTATTGCGGACAGTCAATTTCAACTCGATCAAAGCAGTATGCGCACTGCTGAAATGATGGGAGGGTTGCAAACGGTTTATGACGAAGAAGGTAAAATAAGTTTTGATGATAGTAGAATATTCTTTGGTTATGAATATATGACTGTCAAACAAGCATTAGCTTATGCAATTTTCGACGACGGACTAACGGGCGAAATAAATGATGACACATTGAAATTAAAAGATTTAATTCTCGATGTCATTGCAACTTTTGCAGATAAAAATAATTCAACAGGTACTTCAAAAACAGATAGGAGTGATGTTGTGGATGATGGTGGGAAGTTATCACCAGCTTTGAAGGAATTTGAAGATGAAATCATTCGAGTTCCAACACGTTTATCAATGATGGAACTTGGGTTTAGTCCGACATTTTATCAGTTTGTTGATACGATTATTGAAGTAAAAATTGCCATCAAAATGACTCGTGAATCTAGCTATTCTCGTACCACATCAAAATCTACAAACGATTCAAGTACCGATAAAACGAGAGGGCTAAAGTTCTCGGGTATTAAAGGTTTGAGGTTTGGCTTACTTGCCGCTAGAAACAATACAACTAGTAATAGTGTGCAAACTACACAGGTAGATGCCACATATTCAAGTAAATATTCGTATTCTGCTGAAGGGGCTACTTTATTGCGTACCAAAATGGTGCCTATTCCACCTCCTGCTGTGTTAGAAGATCGTATTCGTCAACGTATGGATATCGAGGCCGAATTGCTAGCACAGCAAATAGAGAACAATAAACCTAAAACAAATGAAAGTTAAATAAGCGCACCCAGACCAATCGTCTAACTATTTAATTTTCATTTGGATTCGTGCCCAATCGTGAGGGCTCATAAATAGAAAGGAGTTAACATGAGCATTGGACAAGATCTATTAAACGTACCCTTTCCCGAAATGGTCAAATCAATGGGAGTTGGTATTGCTCAAGCGCAATATGAACTTGATTTAACATCGATGAAAATTGCAAGGTTGATGGGGGGATATGATATCGAAGAGGATGAGAATGGAAACTCTTCTACAACTGGAGAACGCACTAACCTGGTAAAAATTGGCCCTAAAGAAGACGATGAATATAGTCTACTGGAGCTTGGATTTACACCAACATTCTATCAGTTTGTTGATACTTTGATAGAAGTGAAAATGTCAATATCCATGAGTCGTGAAACTACGCGGGCGAAGAAGATAAAGTCAGGGCAAGTGAATATGTCAGGAAAACTTGGTTTTTTCTCCGCTAAAGCATCGGTAAATGCGTCATCGGTTTCAGCAAGTTTTTCAAGCAAATACCAGTATTCAGCAGAAGGAAGTTCATTGATGCGAACCAAACTCGTGACTGTGCCACCACCACCAATGCTAGAAGAACGCATTCGTCAAATTCTTGATCGAGATGTTAAACCAGTAATTAAACCAGATGGTGAAGCCTAATATTTCAATTTAACTTCAGAGGAGTTTGATGCTATGACACTTAAATCTTGGAAACATCTTCTTGATGAAGTTGATGAGCCCTTGAAAGATTTTGAAAAAAATCCATCAAAAGAAATAGGAAAATTGCTTACAGAAGATTCTAAAATTTCTAAGCTGCTCCTCGAACGTAAAAATCTTGAAGCAAAGATGAGTTTCCTAACCCAAAAAAATGGTGAAAATGATTCAAGCTCCGACCCTCGATTTCCGGTACAAACGTTATCCCAACGGCGTAATGAGGATGCCCGTTGGCTTGCTCAACGTAAGGAAATTTTTTCAAAAGCAGAGTTGCAATCATCACGCCAACTTATTAGAGCACAACACCCCACTGCAACTGGGACTGCCAGAAAATTACGAACAGGGCAAACTGCTTTCAAGCAACGTAGTTCGCTAAAAGATTTTGATATTGAAAAACCTCTGCAAAGCTTGAGAGACAAAACAAATTTAGAAAGTGATAAAAAATTAAAGCAACATAAAGATAAATTACTTACCAAGTTACAAGAAAAACTTAACAGTGTTGGTAATGAAATGATTGATGACACACTAAAGAATGGATTTTCAAAGGATAAATTGAGTAAAAAAGCTAAAGAACAAAGCCTAGAGATTGTTCGTAAAGCAGCTAAAGCTAAGGAAAGTTATGAGTCAAGAAGGAATAAATTACTTTCAGTTATCAACGGGGGATCGGGTGATTTGGATGCAAGAGCAAAACTGATTTCTGAACGTTTAGAAAAAATGGCTGAAACAGGTGTGGATAATGGAATGAAAGATCGAGATGCTTCTCGAGATAAAAATCGAGACGAAAATAGATTGAATAGCATTAAAAATAGATTGAGGGGTTAGCTATGCCAGATTCGACCAAAGTGACTGCGCAAGGGATACAAGATATGTTAACAGCGCTTACCGATGCACTAGGAGCATCTCAGGCTCATTTATCTTCGATGGCAGCATATGATGCAGCTGGACGAGAATTACCGCGTTACCATATTCCACACTTAGATTTTACTTTTGATATCGAAGCTAGCCAGTCTACTCAACCAGGTGTTGGCTTTAAAATGGGGCCAAGGGAATCGAGTAGTGTCGAAACAAGTGCAAAAATTTCAGGCAGGATTGTATCTATTCCTCCTAATGCCGGTTTACCTAAAATTGAAATATTAATTGAGTTGGCATCACAAAAAATAATAGCAACATTAATAAATGAAGCTGGTGAGATGATGACCAATACACAGATTAGTGTAGAGATCGATAGTGAACTAACGGTCCAAGCAGGTGGAACACAACCAACATCAAATCAAAAGACATCTCTTTTAGTTGCTCAACAGTATTTGACAGATGCAGGCGGCATTGCCCAAATAGATATTGTCACGGCACAGTTACATGCAACCAAACCGATTGTCATACGTATATCTAGTGGGAATACTGAGAGTTATATTGCGGTCACTAAGGGAGCATTAGCATGATCAAAGTAATCGTAGTTGAAGGCCAGTTTATTAGTGACATACCTTTACAAAAAGTTGAAATGGTATTTGTATTAGAGTGCTTTTCAATACCTAAAGGTTGGATTAAAGTTTCTGATCTTCCATTTGATAAAAATGGTGTGTTTTCTCATAAAGTTAACCCCGAATCATTCATCAAGCTAACAAGTTTCCCTGCAATTAGACTGCGTATTGTGCATCCAGAGCTCGACAACAAAATTGCAATATTATTAACATCGCCTGTTATTTCTGTGAAAGGAGAAACTAGTTTTTTGTTAAACTTTGGCACTATTTTTATTGACCCTAAAAGACCTCTTGAGCTTATATCTACGATCCATGAAAAAGCTGACACATCATTTTATGGTTCCATAGTAAAGGTAAATAACGTTGTCGATTCGATTCCTTCTAACGATTTAGAAAATAGCTTACGCAAAAAAGTATCTGAATTAAATGTGGCTAAAATAAGCCTTGAGGAAGAACTGAGTTTGGTTAGAAAAAATGCAATAGTTGCAATTGAAGCCAAAGAGTTGGGTGATGTACAAGTTAAAAAACTCCAAAGTGACCTTGAAATATTACAAGGGGGGGCTGAAGCACCTAAAATTAATGACATAGCCAATGAAATATCTCAAGCGATGCAAATTGATAGTGCAAGTACGGGTTATAAAATCTCAACAGCTAATGTCAAACTTAAAGGGTACATGGCTAATGGTGGCAGGAGTTTTCGTGCGCTTGATGCTGTTGAGTTAGCCCGTGTTAATCCAGAAACTGCAAGTGAAATTAGTTTTACTCTAAGCAACACCAATAATGACAGTTCTTCATCGCAAAAGGCGCCAGATATTGTTGGGCTTACACCCGCTACTGCGAACCGTGTTTTATTACCCTTGGGATTAAAATTACGCGTTATTGAAATGGAACAATCAACCAGCCCAACTGGGGGAATTTTTATGCAAAAACCAGATCCTGGAACAGAGATCCTTTTGGGAGAAAATTTTATTTCGGCTTTTGTGGCGGTTAAAAGAGGGGGGCAGAAAATATGAGTGATTTTAAAAAATTAACTCAAGATATTGCCACGGCACCACTGGGTGATATTATCGCATCGGTTGGGCGCGGTGTTGCCGAAGCACAAAAAGCGCTCGACGAAAGCTCAATTCAAGCCTATTTAGATCTTTATTCCGATCAAGCCCATTTAAAAGCGTTACGGGAGTTGGGGTATCGACCGACCTTTTATACCATTCCAAAAGCGAGTGCAGAAATTAACCTTGCATTTACTATTTCGGGTTCGTCACAAAGCGAGGGAATAAATAATCAATCCCTTGTTAGTCGCCAGGTTATGGCTCCAAGTAGTAACATTAATTTAAAAAATAAGTTGGAAACGTTAAACATTTCTCAAACACGACGTGTTGTACCAAAACTTTATGCTTCACCTGTGGATGCAGGTTTTCAAAATCAATATAATTATGAAAGTAAGGTCAGTGCAAAAATTATTTTCGATATAGTGGCCATCCCGCCTTCAAGTGAAATTGAAAATAGTCGCCCAGTGCCTAATGTCGTAGGAAAAACATTGGCACAAGCAACTTTGATACTGGATAGTCTTGATCTTAATGTTGAAACAGAAATTGAGGATGAAACTACAGTGATAGGCGGGCAAAACCCGGATCCTACAATTGTTGTATTTTTAAGCGTGGGTGAAACTGTACAGCTATTACCATAAGTAGAGATCATTAGAACAACCATAAGCATCTACTATTAATACTAAAAACTGGTTTATTTGATATTTTAAATGTTGATTTATTACATACTTGATGAATATCGATGACTATAAGTTACTTACTCTAAGTAGTGTTTGTTTAAATTAGCTCTGCCGATATTTATAGTTTTTATTCTAGTGCCGTAAATTATATTCACGGCACTAGATAGTTACTCGTTATTCTAACCTTGATCTATTTAATACAAGTTCCAGCAATTTTAAAACAGCGATATAAAAAGGATGTTACCTACTTTAATACAGTAAACTATAAAGTTTACGGCGGTATTCAGAGACTAATGCCGCATCATCTATTGTGGCCAAAATATCTAACATGGTTTTTTTTGCATCGCCATTTTCATAACCTAAGTCCTGGCATAACAGACTATATAAAAGAGCAAGCGCTTCACTAAAGCGTTTGTTTTGATGGTATTGAATCGCAAGTTGGTATTGAATCGCAAGTTGGTATTGAATCGGTTGTTTATTCGAAGCATCGATTAACGCATTTTCTAACGCTATTATTTCTGGCGTTTGTGCTGATTGTTCAGCGAGTTTTAACTCTGACATCAAGCTATGATAAATCATATTTTGATCTGCCATAGGAATCACCGCTAAGATAGGTTTTGCATTTTCAAACTCACCCAATGCTAAATAAATTTGTGCCGTTGCAAGTTTAATTTGGTTATCTTCAGGATTAAGATTTTGCGCTTGCACAATTGTTGCTTTCGCTTCATCTAATTTACCTTGAGCAAATAGTGTTTGAGCATCACCTAACAACGATTGCGCTGGGTCGGGAAGGTGTTTATTGATGAAGTTATTGATGAAGTCAGCATTTTGCTCTCCAGCAAAACCGTCTACACCTTGTCCATTAACAAACATGTAAACAGTTGGAACACTTTTTATTTCAAAATGCTGCACAATTTGCTGTTCTGTCTCGCAGTTTATTTTCGCGAGTGTAAAGCCATTAGCATGTTCTCTTTGTAGTTGTTCAAGTAAAGGCAACAAAGAACGACAGATAGTGCATTGGCTTGACCAAAAAACAGCCAGCACAGGTTTATTCACTGAACCTTGTGCAATAATAGTTTGAAAATCTTGCACGGTTACATCAAATATATCTGCTTGCATATTCGGTTTTTCCTCTTTATTAAATATTCTACGAAATGTTTGCCAATGATACGTGAAGATTGTTGGACAGCAAAGACTATGCGTTTGATATTAGCGCTATTATCAAGTGATTAACGTATAAAAAGGTGAGCATCAGCAACAATGTTATAAATATTCGCTTTGAGAAGTAATGAGTTGATTTTTCTTCTTGTTTTTAAAGGCTTGCAAAAGTAACATTAGACGCTCAATAAAAGGAGCATTTACATGTTAACAGGTAGTATCGTAGCACTCGTAACCCCAATGGATGAGACCGGCGAAATTGATTATAATGCATTAAAAGAACTTGTAGAGTTCCATATTAAATCAAAAACTGCAGCTATTGTTGCAGTAGGCACGTCTGGTGAGTCAGCAACTTTCAGTGTTGATGATCATGTTAAAGTTGTTGAACGTACTATCACTTATGCTGCGGGTCGAATCCCTGTGATTGCTGGTAATGGCGCTAATTCAACATCTGAAGCAATTGCATTAAGCAAATTATTTACTAATAGTGGCATTGTTGCAGGTTTAAATGTAACTCCTTATTACAATAAACCAACGCAAGAAGGTTTATACCTTCATTTTAAAGCGATTGCAGAATCGTGCGAATTACCACAAATTTTATACAACGTACCTGGTAGAACTGCGGTTGATATGTTGCCTGAAACGGTTGCGCGTTTAGCTAAAATTCCAAATATTATTGGTATTAAAGAAGCAACTGGTGACTTACAACGCCTTGCTGAATTAAAAGCAATCTTGCCTGAAGACTTTGTACTCTATAGTGGAGACGATGCAACGGGTTGTGACTTTATGTTACAAGGAGGTCATGGTGTGATTTCTGTATCAACCAATATTGCTCCCGTTGAAATGGCTGAAATGTGTGAATATGCTTTGGCAGGTGAAGTTGAAAAAGCACAAGCAATCAATACTCAATTAATGCCTATTCATACCAACCTTTATCATGAAGCGAACCCAATTCCAGTTAAATGGGCCTGTGCGGAGCTAGGTTTAATTCCTACGGCTACGTTACGTTTGCCATTAACAACATTATCTGAGCAATATCAGGGTACTGTTCGAAATGCCTTAATAGAAGCAAAATTACTGTCATGATTAAAAACAACGCACTGACTAAAATTGCTAGTTTGGTGATCCTAAGTTCAGCGATCACTAGCTGTGCTAGGTTTGATACCAGAACACAAGCAGAAGGTAATGATGATTATCTACAAGCTACACTAATAGAAAAATTTGATAGTGGAGATTTTTCAACATTAGAAAATCGTTCTACTTTTGATATTCAAGGGCTTTCAACGCAACAAGAAAAGCTAGGATTAAGTGGTAAAGATGTAGATGTTCGCCCTCCAAGTCAATTGATGGCTGTACTTGATGGTGTTTTACTCGACCCCGATCTTACACAGAGTAAAGTTTGGTTTAATGCTTTTAAACAAGAAACCAATATTGAACAAAAAGTGTGGGACTTAGCGCTACAGTACTTAGCATCCAAAGATGCGAAGGATGTTGTTGCAGACAGATCAGCGCTATCTATTGATACTGGTGTTGTTGTTAACCAACGTAGTTACGGCAGTTTAAGTAAAAATACAGTGCGTGAAGTAGGTGAATATCAATTACAATTAGCGGAAGGCGGAGATGGGCGAAGTATTTCTTTATCTGTTGACGCGACAAGCTATCAACAGTTAAATGATAATGAGCCGGTTAAAGAAATTTTAGAAGGCCGCAATAAACGCAGCATAGAAATTCGCTTTATCAACGACATGCTCAATTTTGCTTATTTGAAGCAAGAATCAGAGGCGTTAATCGCGGCTGACAATAAGCCTTTACCAATTAAACTTGGTTTTGATGAAAGTCATCAAACGGCTTGGATTATTGATGCAGAATTTACAGAAGTTTGGCGTAAACTGCCTGCCTTATTGCAGTTAATGAGCTTTAGTCCTGTTGATAATGATAAGAATCTAGGTTATTTCCTAGTAAAATTTGAATCTCAAGATGCACAATATTGGCAGAAAAGAAACTTGAATCCAATTAACCTGGAAGAAGGCGAGTACTTTGTTCAATTAGGTGAATTAACCGGTGGGGATACATCTTTAACTTGGTTAAACTCTGATAAAAAACAACTTTCTGAACAGGAAGTGACTGAGTTATATTTAAGTATCACTGATAATATTCGCAGTGTTATTTTAGAAAATGATATTCAGACTAAACCTTTATAAGAATAGTGTTTAGATATTGAAAGCCTGACTTGTGATGAGTTAGGCTTTTTTGTTTCTATTCACTGTAAGCATTAAAAATTTTATTACTAATAACACTCCTTATCTTTTAACTTTTAAAACTATTTATTATCTTGATCTTTTTGTTGTTGTGCCTGTTCTTCTTCAAGTTGTTTTTGCTGTTCTAATGCCTCTTTTTCTTTTTTCTCTTTAATCGCTTTCAATACACTATCGGGTAGTTTCATATTCGCGCTTTGTTTTAACAGTAATATATTGCTAAGGATGATTCCTAATACAATCACCACGATAAAGATCACCCAACCTGTAGACATAATTATTTCTCCGATGGATATAAAAAAAGCAGAACTTAGTTCTGCTTCGATATTAACCTTTACCTGTAGATTAGCTAGTATTAGTCGATCAGATTGTATTGCTCACGAAGAATATCGATGATTTCTTGTTTTGGATTGTCTGAAAGTACTATTTTTTTACCAATCACTTTTTCAGCAATACCAATGTAGGTTTCAGAAATTTTCATTAATACAGATTCAGGTAAGGCATTTTCTTGTGCTAATGCAAAACGTTCTGGCATACGCTCTTTATTCAAAAGAATATCAGGATCAGGAAAATGTTTAAGTAATAATTGACGGAAATCTTCTTTAGAATTTTCAACAATTTTACCTTCACGATAGGCTGGGCCATCCCAAATTCGAGATGAATCGGGAGTACCGACTTCATCCATATAGATTAGTTTTTCATTGCCCGCTTTATCCGTGACATAACCAAACTCAAATTTTGTATCAACAAAAATTTGGTCCAATTTAGCTAACTCACTACTGATCACATCAAAACCTTCTTTTAGTAGTTTTTCATAATCAGCAATGTGCGATGCTGAAGTAAAGTTAAATGCAGCAAAATTATCTTCGATATTTTTACGTGTAATATTTACGTCATCAGCTTCTTGAACGCCTTCAATACCTTTTAAAATACCTTTAGTAGAAGGAGTGATTAACAACTCAGGTAATTTTGTATTATTAGATAAACCCTCTGCTATTTCGATACCGCAAAATTCACGTTCACCTTTTTCATAGGCACGCCACATCGAACCTGTAATATATTGGCGTGCAATCGCTTCAATCATTACTGGACGAGCTTTTTGTACAATCCAAACAAAAGGATGTGGGATATCTAGAATGTGGCTGTCTGCTAAGCCTTGTTCTTTAAATAGTCTGAACCAGTGATTTGAAATAGCGTTTAATGCTGCACCTTTACCTGGTACGCCATTCATTCCACCTTCGCCGTGCCAAATGCAATCAAACGCAGAAATACGATCGCTGATCACCATGATGGCTAGTGGAGCATCTGCTGCTACATCGTAACCTTTTTCTTCAATTAAACGTTTGCTATCGTCAGCTGTTAACCAATAAACTGAACGCACTTTACCACTGTGGACTGGCTGGTCAGTACGAATTGGTAAATCGTTGTTTACAGCTAATACTTTGTCGGCAAGACTCATAAAAATATCCTATAAAAAGTCAAAGTGAGCAGAAAGTTCTGCAAAAAATAATAAAGTCAGGATGATAGCAGATTGTATGTAAAAAGTTTTATGATAATTATAATAAAAAACTAATAGAATAGCTTATCTAAGCGGAGCTCCTGATACTAAAAGTTGCATAAATAGACCGACTAGCACTTATAAAAATAACTGTAATCGAGTACTTATAGTTTTGTATTATCTATAGATGAGGTGATTTTAAATCATTAATTTCAAGTCACTCAAAGGGGTGCCGATACTAATAAACTCATTACTAAGCAATAGAACAAAAAACGAAAAAATGATTAACAAAATAGGTAAAGTGTTAAATGGCTAAAGGCTTCACATTTAAACAATTTCATATTGATGCCGCTCTTTGTGGTATGCCTGTCAGCACCGATGGTGTGTTACTAGGTGCATGGGCCAATATTAGTAATGCACAAAGTATTTTAGATATTGGTTGTGGTACAGGTTTATTATCTATTATGTGTGCGCAACGCAATAAAAAAGCGTTTATTACAGGTATAGATATAGAAGAAAATGCGGTGGGTGCGGCAACGGATAATAGTGAGCAAAGTCCATGGTCTGATAGAATTACGATCAAAAATAGCTCGTTACAGGATTTTGTTACAAATGTTCAAACATTCTCAAACATTATATGTAATCCACCTTATTTTAATAATGGTGAAGAAGCACTGTTATCACAAAGAGCCTTGGCTAGGCATACTTCGGGTTTATCACATCAAACATTACTTAATGCTTGTTCTGACTTACTAATTACAGGGGGCACTGCTAGTTTTATTTTACCTAAAGTCGAAGGCATGAATTTTATCGCACTATTGGATAGTTGCGATATTATTAGTAGTAATGTACTAAAATTATCACGTTTGACTTTGGTAAAAACGCGCCAAGATAAACAACCAACGCGCTTATTAATAGAGATAACTAAGTCGTTACTCCCTGAACCTAAAGTAGCTGACTCTAAAATAACAGATTCTAAAACAACCTTGTCACAAATGCCTGATCCGCAAATTAACACTGCTCTTGCAACTATGGCGAGCAAACACGAAACCCAATTTGAGATATTAACAATTAATGAAGGGAATGGTTATTCAAAGGAGTTTATTGCACTTACCAAAGACTTTTATTTGAAAATGTAGGTTAAGCTATTTTTAACTTATTTAACCTGTTAGGTGTAATCAAAAAATTGTCTATGGTCTTTACCTGCACTAAAACTGCTTATCTTATTGCTGTGTTTTACTGCTTTCCAATGTGCAACCTGTGCGCCCCTATTTACATGAGGAAAGGAGCTTACATGAGGAAAGGAGTTTACATGAGGAAAGGAGCTGTCATGTGGTGAAGAACTGACATGCGATGAGGTATTCTTTTCATCAATAGAAATTTTTAAAAAATCACAAAGCATTTGATAGCTATTTTGCTTACTTATATCAATGGATAGAAAACAAGACTTGCCTGAGAAATAATCCATTACTTCTGTTTTATGATTTTGATAACAAGCCGTTAGATGTTCATCGGTTAATAAATCAGGGTGGGATAACTGAAAGGTTTGATCAAATGAACGTTTTAATACGGGACTAAATTGACCTGTTTTAAGCGTTAGGTGTGGCAACATTCTTTGTAATAAACGTTGAACGGAAGGTAACCAAGCGGTTAAGTCTCGTGTTAAATAGATAAACTGGGATCCCGGAAATAATTTATCTAATTGTTTATAATCTGAAAAACATGGGCAATCAGTTACTACATCGGCAAGAGCAAAGGTCTGTTTAGTGAAAGCAGTATGCGCCACTTTAAAACCTAAGTTTAAAAATGCAACGCTGATACTAGTCGTGCCAGTTCTAGGTAAACCGATAATAAAAACCTTACTCATGTATTCGTCTCTGATCAATTAATGAAGAGGATTGTAACGAATACCAAGTAAAGTTAAATCAAAAGTTATTATTAATTATTAGGCAGCTTTGTCATTCATTAGCAATTAACCATTATTAATGATGTGTTGCATTGTATCAATAATATCAACCGCCATCGTTAGCTGTTGCTTGGATAAAGGCTCAGTTGCAAAGTGGCCTAGGTCATTATCAAAATATTGGCCATTGTGCTCAGCCATATCTGGCGATAATGCAATTTCACTCACTATGTTTGCACCAATACTTAAATCGTTTCCTGCAATACCAAAGCCTTCTTTCACCATTTTACTGGCTAATAATGATCCTGGGTTGACCGAAATACAGTCTGGGCTTTCACTGTTAAGGCTGGATGAATGTGTCCATAATCTAATGGCTAATTTACTTTGTGCATAAGCTTGCATGTCTTCAAGGTCGAGTCTCCCTAACATTGCATCGATATTTACTGGTGATTGCGCGGCTGATGATAAATTAACAATACGACCATTTGTACCCAAAACAGATGTCAGCAATTGACTCAAATAATAAGGAGCGATGCAATTAACAACAAATCGAACATCTAATCCTTGTTTATTTTTTGTTGTTGATGTTTTAAATACACCTGCATTATTGATCAGCACATCGATGTTTTTATATTTAGCTAATATCGTAGCGGCAAGATCTTTCACTGCCTCGAGATCGGATAAATCTGCGAGCATGGTGTCTACTTTAGACACATTCGTTAAAACAAGTAGTTTAAGTTGTGCAGACTTTAATTTTTCTTTGTTACGACCATGAATGATTAAATCGTGCCCTAGAGATGCTAATTTCTTTGCTGTTTCAAAGCCAATACCATCTGTAGCACCCGTAATTAAAATTGTTTTATGCATTATATAGCTCCAAAATAAAAAGAAAGATGATAATAATCCTGTATTGAATATGCCCAGGTTAAGGGGTAGTTATAATTTGTAGTGGATTTAAAAGCTAACCCATAAATTCTAGTTGGTGTTGTTTAAGTTAAATAATTATATGACCTAGTGACAATCTTGATAATATACTTAAACAGTGAATCACTTTATATCTTATGTTGATAATGATAGAGGTTATACAATTTTGAATATCGAACATTTAAAATTATTCTTACGCGTTGCTGCGACAAATAACATTAGTTTAGCAGGACAAAAATTAGGGTTATCAGCAGCGGTTGCAAGTAATCATATAAGTAAACTAGAGGAGAATTTAAAGGTTCGTCTGGTTCATAGAACAACACGTAAAGTTTCGTTAACCGAAGAGGGAAAAGCCTTTTTACCCTATGCCGAAGATGTTATTGCAAGCGTAGCTTCTGCACAAGCTGCGTTAAGGTTTACTGATAATGCTTTGAAAGGGACGTTACGCTTAACTGCACCTGCTTCGTTTGGGCGAATGCATCTAATCCCTGCTTTAACGGACTTTTTAGCACAGCACCCAGGATTGAATATTGATTTAAAGTTATCTGATTCCATAGTCGATTTAGTAGAAGGAGGGTTTGATATTGCGATACGCAACTCACAGCTGAAAGACTCAAGTTTGATCGCCAGAAAATTAGCGACCGATAGTCGTATTGTTTGTGCATCCCCAGACTACCTTGCAAAGCATGGCGTTCCTGTTTCTCCGCAAGATCTAAAAAATCATCAATGTATTTCTTTAACTGGTTTGGATCATTGGAGCTTTGCAGGAGAAAATGGAGAAATGGTGATAAAAGCAAAAGGAAACCTCAGTGCTGATAATGGTGAAGCTATTCGTGATGCCTGTGTTAATGGGCTAGGCATAACGGTTTGCTCTAAGTGGATTGCCTATCAACAACTACAGGAAAATCAACTAATCCCTGTTCTGACGGATTATCCACTTGCAACTGATACTGCGATATGGGCTATCTACCCGAGTGCTCGACAAGTTGCTCCAAAAATTCGTGCTTTTATTGATTATTGTAAACAATATTTTGGTGAGAATGCATATTGGGAGCAGTAGACGACTTGAGGCTAAAATGAATTCACTTTCTTACCATTTATAAGAACCAGAGCGAAACCAACTGCTAAATTCAACACTGAAGGCATTTACTCTGTTCACTTTTATTCACTGCTTATTATTAACTACAAATAATAGTTGGCCCTAACGGTAACTACTGCAACACACTGCAACTTTGTGACACAAGACCATTGTGAAGTTGAGTTTTAATGGTAGTCTTTTGCAGGTTACAAACCCATAACAAATTGATAACAAGATACAAATCAACTTAATGAACTAAAAGGGACTATAAAAATGCAGAATATTTTTAAAAAAGGAATAATTGGATTAGCGTGTTTATTTTCATTTAATGCAATGGCAGAAAACTACACCATCGGTACTGGTAGCCAAAGTGGTACTTATTATCCTCTCGGTGGCATACTTGCTAAAATCTGGAGTGAAAACATAGAAGACTTTGATATGCGTGCTGAAGTAACGGCAGCATCTGTTGAAAATACGATTAAAGTGTCGACAAACAAACAGCTCGCAGGTATTGCCATGGGGAATGTGGTATTGCAAGCACATGAAGGTGTAAAACCTTTCCCACGTAAAATGGATGTTTCTGTCTTATTTGCTTTGTATCCAAATGTTGTGCAGTTTATTGTGCCTGCTGATTCTAAAATTCAGTCTATTCAAGATCTTAAAGGTAAGCGTATTTCTCTAGGTGCACCAGGTTCGGGTACGCGTGTGAGTTCAACTAATATTCTTGCTGCTCTAGGCATTACAGAAAAAGATATTGATGCACAGTCGCTTAACTATACTGCGACTACCAGTGCTATTTCTGCAGGACAAATTGATGCCGGCGCTATCGTAGGCAGCATTGGTGTTGGCGCGATTACTGAGCTTGCTTTTACTCATAACATTCGTATTTTATCTTTTACGCCTGAAGAACTAAAAGCAGTTTCTGCAAGTAATGCTTCTTATCAAGAAATCGAAGTGCCTGCAGGTAGTTATAAAGGTGTGAACGCATTTAATGCACCAGCAGTGTGGAACATCTTAGTAGTTAATAAAAACCTAGATACTGATTTAGCTTACAAGATGACTAAAGTTGCCTTTGAAAATATGAGCAAAATTAATCAAGTGATCAGTGTGACTAAATTTACTACGTTAGAAAATATGAACAAATTAGATGGGATTGATTTACACCCAGGTTCACTGAAATACTTAAAAGAACAAATGCAATAATCTCAACAGCTTTCGCTTAGAGAAAAAGTTCAAAGTAAATTATCTTAGAGAGAGTCATTATAAAAACGGTTAATAGGTCTTTATTAGCCGTTTTATTTTATGCATGGCAACGAATAGTTTACACATAACAAGGAACCCAGTATCAATTAACCAAGTAGTAATTAACCAAGTAGTAATTAACCAAGGGACAATTAAGCAAGGAGCAATTAACAAATAACAGTAAGTACAACTTTTAACATCAGCCTTTTAACTTGATTTAATCATTAACGTAATAACTAACGTAATCAAGAACCAATCTATAAATCTAATAATATTTGGTGACCCTGTGGAGAATAGCATGAGTGAATCTACTACTACGTGTAAATGGATTTCAGACAAAATAGTATTAATTGCTGCACTAGCAGCTATATCATTATCAATCTTTCAAATATGGCAAGGAATAACAGCCGACTTAGCCGCTACCATATTTAGACCTATTCACTTAAGCTGGGTATTAATCCTA
Source organism: Vibrio sp. 2-Bac 85 (assembly GCF_037546705.1). Taxonomy (NCBI): domain Bacteria; kingdom Pseudomonadati; phylum Pseudomonadota; class Gammaproteobacteria; order Vibrionales; family Vibrionaceae; genus Vibrio; species Vibrio sp. 2-Bac 85. The sequence continues at coordinate 290,564 of NZ_JALAAB010000004.1, forward strand.
GTATTTTTTACCCTACCACTAATTAAATCGCAACGTTCGACAGGTTTATACCTAATGGGGCGTGTCATAGACTTAATCTTTATTGCCGCGATAGCTTGGGCTTCTTATCATATCGTTGCCTTTGACTATGACGATATCTCATTCTTATTAGATGGATTAACAACGCTTGATCAAATATCCGGTTTGATTATTTTAGTGCTATTACTAGAAGCAACAAGACGTACGGTTGGTTTAGTCATGGTGTTTATAGCCGCATTATTTTTAGTGTATGCGATTTTTGGTAATTACCTACCTGGCTCTGTGGCAAGTAAAGGCTTTGCTGTTGAGGAGATCATTAGATTCCATATATATTCAACCAATGGTGTTTATGGCGCGCCACTCGCAATTGCTGCTGGTGTAGTTTTTATCTTTGTATTGTTTGGTGCCTTTTTACAGGTAACTGGAGCGGGTAAATTCTTTATCGATGCTTCTTTCTCAATTGCTGGAAAATATCGTGGTGGCCCAGCAAAAGCGAGTGTTATTGCTTCAGCTGCTTTAGGTTCAATTTCAGGATCTGCAATTGCTAATACGGTAACCACTGGCGCATTGACCATACCTATGATGAAAAAATTAGGCTATAAACCAGAGCAAGCTGCAGGTATAGAGGCGGCGGCGTCCACAGGTGGTCAAATCATGCCTCCTGTTATGGGTGCAGGTGCGTTTGTAATGGCTCAGTTTACGGGCATTCCCTATAGTGAAATTTTATTAGTATCGATAGCTCCTGCTATTTTATATTTTGCTTGTACCTTGCTTTATGTCCACCTAATGGCGTGTAAATTAGGCTTACAAGGCATGGAAATCACTGAGAAAATTTCCGTGGTGTTAAAAAACGGTTGGCATTTCCTCGTACCATTAATTTTAATCACTAGTTTACTGTTAATGAGTTATTCACCTATATTGGTGGGTATTTCAGGCTGTGTGGCTATTTTGGTGGCTGCTATGTGCAGAAAGCATAGCCGTATAACCATAGCGGTTTTCTTTGAAGGCATGAAGGAAGGGGCGCTATTAGCATTACCTATTTCTGTAGCTTGTGGTACTGCTGGTATTGTAGTCGGTGTCGTAGGACAAACAGGAATTGGATTGCAATTTACACAGTTCTTAATGGCATTATCAGGCGGTTATTTATGGTCAGTATTAGGTCTGATTGCGATCGCAGCGGTAATCCTAGGAATGGGATTACCCGTAACCGCAGCTTATATCGTTTTATCTATTATGGCGGTGCCAAGTTTAACGGAGTTAGGTGTTGGCTTACTAGCGGCACACATGATTGTATTTTGGCTATCGCAAACTTCTAATGTCACGCCACCAATTGCATTAGCTGCCTTTGCCGCTGCAGGTATAGCTAATACATCACCGATGCGTTCCGCTGTTCAAGCATTTAAGTTAGCTCAAGGCTTCTTCATTATTCCTATTATGATGGCTTTTTCTGGATTGATTTGGATGGAAGGTCAAAATATCGACTTTGTTATTGCTATCGTATTAACCATTGGTTTAATCGTTGCATTTGCAGGCACTATAGAAGGACGCTTAGCCACTAAGCTACCATTGCTTGCTCGTGGGTTATTATTGATTGCTGGGTTTACTATGTTAGTACCTTATCTTTATATCAATATAGCTGGGATCGCGATCATTGTGATGGTTTGCTTAGTTAACTATCGATTATCTCGAACTGAAGATGAGGTTGTAGCTGCTCAAATTTAAATTAAGTTTATGAAGTTAACTTCCATAACATAAACTCTACAATTTAAGACCTACATTTTAATATCTATAAGTTAACCGCTATCTCCAAAGAGGGTGATAGCGGTTAATATCAAATCCTAGTGTTAATAAATATCACTGTTAATGTTTAACATTCAATTCCTAATTAACAATGTTCAATACCTACTAACTAATCATTAATACCTAGTGATTAATGCCATATATTACACTCGTCATAAATTGCAATGAAAACTGTATATACATACAGTTCAATGAGTAATTTTGTTTTTAATAGTAAACCCTCAAACATTTAACACATATTTGAAGCATTAATGTTTATTAATCGAACAAATTATACTAAATCAGTAGGTTATTATGATTATCCGCTTTTCATTGCATTATCACTTAACTGTTTATTTATACAGTTAATGTTAAATGTATCACTTTCAATATTAATTTTTAATAATCTATTAAAATTTTATTGAACGATCGTTCTGTCTGTGTTTCAATATTATCATCATAAAAAGGAGCATGACATGATCAAGTTTTATTTTCACCACACACCAAACCCAATGAAAGTGGCTTTGTTTTTAGAAGAAACAGGGCTTCCCTTTGAGTTAGTTGCACTTGATACTTTAAAAGGAGAGCAACACACACCTGAATATCGTCAAATAAATCCAAATGCTAAAGCACCAGCCATTGAGGATGATGGCATACGTGTTTTTGATTCAAATGCAATTTTGATGTACTTATCTGAAAAAACTGGAAAATTGGCTGGCCAACCAGGTGATCGTGCTGAAATGCTTTCTTGGTTAATGTTTATTGCTTCTGGTCTTGGTCCATATTCTGGTCAATGTGTACATTTCCGTCATGCGGCACCAGAAGGTAATGATTATGCAGTTAACCGTTATTTACGTGAAGCGCAACGTCATTATGAAGTGTTAGATACGCATTTAGCTGGGCGTGAATATATTGTTGGCGAAGAGTATTCTATTGCCGATGTCTCTGCATGGGGCTGGATTGATAAAGCGCCAGTAGTATTGGGCGAAGAAGGGCTAACACCTTACCCTAATATTAAACGTTGGTTTGATAGTATTAATAGTCGTCCAGCAGCAGCACGAGCTAGAGAAATGGGTAAAAACATCACATTTAAGAAAGAGTTTGATGAAGAAGCTAAACGGGCATTCTTCCCATCAAACTATCCTAAGGTTTAATCGTTACATTGCTAAGGAATTAATATGACTGAACAATATACACCACCAAAAGTTTGGGTTGAAAACACCGAAGGTGGCAATAAATGGGCGAGCATTAACCGTCCTGTTTCTGGTGCCACTCATGAAAAAGCATTGCCTGTGGGTAACCATTCGCTGCAACTTTATTCATTAGGTACACCTAACGGTCAAAAAGTCACTATTCTTCTTGAAGAGTTATTGGCCGCAGGTGTTAAAGAAGCTGAGTATGATGCTTACTTGATCAATATTGGTGAAGGTGAGCAATTCTCTTCAGGATTTGTGGGTGCAAACCCTAACTCTAAAATTCCAGCGCTGGTGGATAAATCGAGTGATCAGTCTGTTAATGTTTTTGAATCAGCTTCAATTTTAGTTCATTTAGCAGAGAAATTTGGGCATTTTTTACCAACAAAAGGTGCGGCGAGAACAACGACTTTTAATTGGTTATTTTGGGCTCAAGGTTCAGCTCCTTTCTTGGGTGGTGGATTTGGTCATTTTTATGCTTACGCAGATGAAAAATTTGAGTATCCAATCAATCGTTTTGCAATGGAAGCTAAGCGTCAACTGGATGTATTAGATAAGCAACTTGCTAACAATACTTATGTAGCGGGTGAAGAGTTTACGATTGCTGATATCGCAATATGGCCATGGTATGGAAATCTAGTACTTGGGAACTTATATGATGCTGCAGAGTTTTTACAAGTTGACACTTATACGCACGTTTTACGATGGGCAAAAATGCTTGAAGCGCGAGAAGGTGTACAAAGAGGGCGTATAATAAACCGTTCTTGGGGTGAGGATTGGGAACAAGTTCCTGAGCGTCATTCAGCTGCAGATATTGATGCAGTATTAGCTAAAAAACCAAAATAGGTTTAAAGCTTAAACGTCGAGTGGGCGTACGTACTATGCAAGTGCTAAATAAGTGCTTATAGAAGAAGGCCAAGTAAGATAATCTCCTACTTGGCCTTTTTATATTTTGTAATCTAACTATTTAGCATCGGCAGGCAATAAAAATAAGCCCGTTGGATTAATCGTTAAAAATGCTCGTTCAGCTAAAGAGGCATTAAATTGTGAAGAGTTAAGTTGCAATAATATTTCATGCTCTTGCCAAGTTACACTCACTTCGTACATAGCCCCCATATAAGCAACTTTGTTCACTTGGCAACGTTGACTTTCATCACCTTGGTTAGTTAATAGGATCGCTTCAGGTCTAACGCCAATTAAATAGTTTCCACTTTTAAAACCTTCAACCATGGTCGGATCGGCAGGGGTCTTGTAACCATTAATGTTAATTTGTTCACCATCAAACTCACCTGGGAAGATATTAGCTTCACCCATAAAGTTTGCCATAAACATCGACGCTGGATTTTTGTAAAGCTCAGTGGGCGAACCTTGCTGCATAATTTTGCCATCTTTCATTACTATCACGGTATCTGACACGGCAAATGCTTCTGTTTGGTCATGCGTTACATACAAAGAAGTGATGTTGAAACGTTGCTGTAGTTCACGAATGGTTTCTCGCATGCTACGGCGTAAATTTGCATCTAAATTACTGAGAGGTTCATCAAACAACAACACTTTTGGTTTTAATACTAGCGCACGGGCTAGTGCCACACGTTGTTGTTGACCACCGGATATTTGATCCACATAACGCTCCCCAAAGCCTTCTAAATCTACTAATTTTAATGCTTCATCAACACGTTGTTTAGTTTCAGCTTTAGAGATGCCTAGCATCTTTAATCCATAGGCAACGTTTTGGTGTAATGATAAGTGAGGAAATAGTGCATAGGACTGAAATACCATACAGATATCACGCTGTTGAATCGAAGTATTGGTGACATCCTCACCATCAATAAATATTTGACCGCTGGTGGGCTTTTCCAATCCAGCCACTAAACGCAATACTGTTGTTTTCCCACAACCAGAAGGACCTAATAATGTAACTAAACTGCCTTTTTTGATCTCTAAGTCTAAGTTGCCTATGACTTCTTTATCGTCAAACTTTTTGCAGATATTTTTTAATACTACGAAGTTTTCATTTTCCATTTTACTGTTTTCCATTAATCGTTACTCCAGTCATTATTCTTGGTTGGTTGCTTTAGAACGAGATACACGGGTATCACCAACAAGGAAGTCAAAAATCAAAATAATTGCTAACATCACCACGATCAGGACTGATCCGTAGGAAATAGCGATACCGTATTCACCATCTTCAACACGATTCAAAATATAAGAAGTGGCAACACGCGTTTCCGGTGTAACTAAGAATATAATGGCACTTACTGTGGTCATTGCACGCACAAAGCTATAAATCAGTGTCGATAAAATAGCTGGTTTTAATAACGGAAATAGAATATGGATAATCGTTTTTAAAGAATTAGCGCGTAAACTTAATGAAGCTTCATCCAATGATTTATCCAATTGTCCCAGTCCTGCTATACCAGAGCGTATCCCAACGGGCACATTCCTCATCACCATTGATATCACCACAATCGCGGCCGTTCCCGTTAGATAAATTGGCGCATCATTAAAGGCTAGTATGTACGACACACCTGCAACTGTTCCAGGTACAGCAAAACAAAGCATGGTTGAGAACTCAATGACTTTTTTGCCACGGAATTGTTGTCTAACCACTATGTAAGCAATCAATAAACCGAAGAAAGCAGTTATTGGTGCGGCAATACCAGCATAAGTCATGGTAGTGATTAAAGAAGGCCAAGCTCCCTCACTCATTCCCATACCAAATAGGTTGATGTAGTTATTAAATGTCAGGCTGTAATCAACACCCCAGTTAACCGTAAAGCTGCCATAAAAGATGCTACCGTAAAGAAGCACATTAAAGGCCATCCAAAAATATAGAAGACCCGATACACCTAGTTTCAACGATGGTGGTAGTGGTTGAACATCACCACGGTAAGACTTACCTGAAATAGTCACGTATGAACGTTTACCAATCCATAGATACTGCACTACAAAAATAGCTAAAGAGAATAACAGTAGCACTGCACCTAAAGTACTTGCCGAAGCATAATCAAGTTGAGCACCCGCAATGTAGAAATAAATCTGTGTTGCTAATACATCAAAACTACCACCCAGTACCAATGGATTACTGAAGTCAGCAAGAGATTGTACGAAGATGATTAAAAAGGAATTAGCCAATGCAGGTTTTAATAATGGCATCACAATTTGAAAGAAGGTTTGGTAACGGTTAGCACGTAATGTATATGACGCTTCTTCTAATGAAGGATGTAAAGATTTCATTGCACCGTCAATAATCATGAAAGACATAGGTGCAAAAGCGAGTACTTGAGCCATCCAAATACCAGTAAAACCATATAACCAGTTAGTTTGTTCTAAACCGAACCAATCGGCCATTAATTCAGTAATATAACCTGAACGACCTAACATTAATGTGACGCCTAAACCCACAACAAAGGGTGGAGTTACAATCGGTAGAATAGAAAATATGCGCGCAATAAATGCAGAACGTTTTGCAATACGCGTAGTATAAATGGCAAAAATGAGACCAAAAAAAGTGGCTCCGATACCAACTGATGTGCCTAACATAACCGAGTTTAATATAATTTGTATAATGTGCGATTTGGTGAGTATTTCAAGGAACTGGAACAGTACAAAATTGCCAGCATCATCCTGAAACATCGGTACAAAAATAGCAATACTTGGATAAATGATAAAAGTAGAGATTAATATAATGATGGAAATGAGTGATGCAATAATAAACACATCACCACCAAGGTATTCCATTCTTGAAAAGGCGAGTGTCATTACTGCGCCAAGGCCAATGAATAGAACAATCGTGGAGTAACCTAAACCTTGTTCAGTATACCAAGATGAAAGTAGCGTTATAAACATACAGAAAATAGAAAAAACAATATCGAACCAATGTTGTTTTTTGGCGTATTTGTTTTGTATTTTACGAGGGCGAATTAATAAACCGAGCGGTAAGATAAACCATAGCCAAGAAATATTAGCTGAGCTCCAGCCCATAGCCATGTTAATTTCTTCAAAAGTGGAATCGAACACCCCATAATCGAGTGAAAAACTGGGGAGGAATATAAAGCCGGCAAGTAACACTAAAACCCAATAAAAAATAGGATCTCGATGTTCAGGAGTAGGCCGGTGACGAGTAGATGATTTATCTGTTATATCATTCATTGTAAAATACCGAGTTAATAAAAAGTTATTTTTAATCAATTTGTTAGATTAAATATTCCCGAACTGCAGGAAGTGGAAATGTAATTTGTAATCGTGATTGATAATAGAATTAAAATAAAATATTAAGGGAAGATGAGCAGTACTAATACTGCTCATCTAAGTGAAGGTTATTCACCCATTTTTACTTGGTTTACCCATTTATCGATTAAACGTTTACGCTCACTAGATGATCCGTACTTATTCATATCGTAATTAATTAAAGTTAGTTTTTTAGGGTCCAGCGCATTAGGTGATTGCTCTGCGGTTGTGTTGGTTAAAATTTGGAACGATTGACCTTTGTTCCAAGCTAACTCTTGGCCTTCTTTTGATAATACATAATCAACAAAAAGTTTTGCATTATCTAGGTTACGAGCACCTTTAATAATACTCACGCCACCAATTTCATAACCGGTTCCTTCACAAGGAGAAATAAGCTCCAATGGTGCACCTTTAGATTGTTCAAGTGAATAGTCATGTAAGAAGCCTACACCGATTGCGATTTCACCACGTGCAGAGTTACGAGATGGTGTTACACCTGATTTAGTGTATTGAGAGATGTTTTTATCTAATGCTTTGAAGTAATCAAACGCTTTATCTTCAGTCCAAAGTTGGATGAAGGTTGCTAATGCAGTGTATGCAGTGCCTGAACTTTGTGGGTCAGAAATTTGAATTTCATCTTTGTATTCTGGTTTAGTCAGGTCACTCCAACAACGTGGGATTTCTAACCCTTTCTCTGCAAGGCGTTCAGTATTCACACCAAAACCAAGAATGCCCATATAAACGGCAGATGAGTAATTACCTTTACGCTTAGCTGGATCTTTGTATTGATCCATAATGAATTCAAGCTGAGGAGACTTATAAGGTTGCAGTAAATCCATTTCACCCGCTTGAGATTGTGGATCTAGCGTGCCACCATACCAAACATCGGCACGAGGGTTCTTTTTCTCTGCTTCAATTTTAGCAAACGTGCTACCAGAGCCGTTACGTACAAATGAAGTTTTAACATCATATTTTTCAGAGAATGCTTTGGTTTCTGCAGAACACATTGCATTGGTTGCACTGCAGTAAACAACAAGTCGACCTTCAGCAACGGCTTGTGGTGCAATGGTCATTGTGGAGCCTAGAACACAAGCGGCTAATAAAGTACGTTGAGTGCTAATTTTCATATTCTTTCCCTTCCTTTTTTTAATAAAAAACTAATATTTCACTATGTGAATAAATAATGCCAAAGCATTTAGTCTCGTTATTCCGTTCAACTATTCTGCTAATACAAATATGAATAATGGTGTTAAAACATTCTAAATTTTCTTTTCAAGAAAACACAAGCGTTAGCAAGTAACAACAATACGGCTACCCATTCGCGTTATCTCGCACATCCTGTGCTTTTACAAAAGGTAAAATCAGTAAGCCAATACAAGCTGCAGATAAAGTAATGACACTGAAAAAACCTTCCCAATTAAATCGTTCAATAATTAAAGCAAGTGGGTAGCTAGCAAGTGCTGCGCCTAAATACCCAAATAAACCTACAAACCCAGTTGCAGTCCCTGCTACATTCTTGTGTGAACATTCAGCGGCTGCCATTCCAATCATCATTTGAGGGCCAAATACAAAGAAACCAATTGAAAAAAAACATCCCGATAGCATAATGCCGATCAGTTAAGAAAAATTAGTTGATTTTTAGCTGAAGAAGATCAAAATCCTATGACTCAAAAGGTCATTACCATAATATGGTCATCAACTAACGCGACGGAAATCATCTAAAACCCTTGTAATAAAAACATCTAAAGTGTGTAGGTTACTGCAAGATTATTGATCCAGCCTAAGCTTGTAGTACCTCGGGAGTTTGTTAATGCAATCAGTTGTAAATTAAGGAATAGTAACTGATATTATTTTTTCAGAGTTTAACCTAACTACAGATTAGTTAAGTGATGTTTCATCATAGAAATTAAATTTTTAATGCTAATTCTTTATTGTTAGCCATAAAAAATAAAAGTTATTGCGCTCATAATAGTTGCAGTACTCAGAATAGTTACTCCGCTCAGATTACAATGTTAAGAATAAGTGCAAAGCTCAAGTTTAGCTGCAATGTTAGATGACTGGCCAAAGCGTCTGTGTTTCAATATTCACAAAACATTAAATATAAAAAGTAAAAAACAAAGACAAACTAAATAGAAATTAAATTGATACATAACAGAAGAGGTTGCCATGAAGTTATTTGGTGCAATAGAAGCAGGTGGTACAAAATTTGTTTGTGCAATAGGTACTGAACAAGGCAACATTTTAGAAAAAGTAATTATTCCAACATCTACTCCAGATAAGACCCTTGCGCAAGTGATCGCTTTTTTTAAAGATAAACCTATTCAAGCATTAGGTGTTGGTTCTTTTGGCCCTATTGACCCTAACCTTGATTCACCGACCTATGGATACATTACAAAAACGCCTAAGCCAAATTGGAGCGACTACAACTTAATAGGCGTATTGAAACAACACTTTGATTTACCCATCGGCTTCGATACTGACGTTAATGGGGCTGCGCTTGGTGAGTTAAATTGGGGGGCCGCAAAAGGGTTATCATCTTCATTGTACATTACTGTTGGTACAGGAATTGGTGCTGGTGCGGTGACCGAAGGTAACAGGGTGCATGGTTTATTACATCCTGAAATGGGCCATATTTCTGTGAGAAGACATCCTGATGATAATTATCAAGGTACTTGTCCATTTCATGGTGATTGTCTTGAGGGATTAGCAGCAGGACCCGCTATAGAAAAGCGTTGGGGTGAGTTAGCAAATACATTACCCGTTGAACATCAAGCTTGGGAAATGGAGGCTTATTACTTAGCACAAGCGCTGGTTAATTATATTCTCATCCTCTCCCCAGAAAAGATAATTATGGGAGGTGGGGTAATGAAGCAAGCCCATTTATTCCCTTTAATTAGACAAAAAGTGAAAGAAATGTTGAACGGTTATGTTAGTAAAGCAGAAATTTTGACGCATATTGATCACTATATAGTACCTCCACTATTGGGTGATAATGCTGGTATATGCGGCGGTATTGCACTTGCAATTAAAGCTTAAATATTTTTGACTGAAGTTAGCCATGTAAATAATTAAGCCTTAAATTGCTAAGCAAGCATTAAAAAGAGAGTTAATCTTCTTTTATTGCCGCTCTTTACTGCTCTTTTGCTGCAGACTTAAGGAGCAGACTGTTTGCGCTATTTTTAATAAAATGGATAAAGCAGTCTGCCATTGAATGTTGAGTAATAATTCCTTCACCTTCCATCATAGTCAATGCATCGTAGCCTTCTTTACCTTTCATGGTATAAGCGGAAGAACTGCCATAATAAAAACTTTCATGGTCAATCTGTTGCCAACCGTTCGCTTTTGTATAGATAACCAGTTTAGCAATACGTTGGCCCATAGGTCGTTCATTATAATAGCGAAAACTCAGGTTATGAGTATAAGGATAACTTCCAGACCCGCTTCCCATGACACCATTATTGGTCGCATTATTAATTGCACCCTCTAAAGCCTGCGCAATATATTTCCCCTTGATACGATAAACACCAATAGGCACAACAAAAGGCAGCAACTTACCTGCAATATCTGCTACTGAAATATTACCGCTGTTTAAAGATGACCTTACGCCGCCAGCATTATGGATTGCAAAATCAACTTGATGCCCATTATGATTCATCATATGAACAAATGACTCTGCAACTAGAGGCGCAATATCGCTTCCTCCTTGCACATCCGGTATGCGAATATGGCGCATATTGTCAGAGATGGTTGCAATCACGGTACTTTGTAACTTACGGACTCTGGGGATATATTTATCAAGTAGCAAACTTTGCAGTTGTAGATCTTTTTTACACACGACCACATTTTTATGTTGCGCAAGGTAAAGGCTGGCTTTGTTATAGAGTTGATCCTCATGAGTGCTTAACAGGGTTTTATCAATACATAATCGACGACCTATTAATAACTCATTTTTTCCATTAAACGCAGTGACTGAACCATCGGCGGCAAAGTCAATTTCACAATGACCAAGTGCCTGTGAATGACATCCTGCTTGAACAATATAAGTATCATTAATTTTTAAACCGTACTCAGACTCTTTTTTAAACCCTAAATCGCTTAAATCGCCTTGCAGAACATGAGTGTGCCCACCGACGATTAAACTAATACCATCCACTTTGTCTGCTAAATCACAATCACCCTCAAAACCTAGATGACTTAATAATATTATTTTATTAATGCCCGTTGATTGAATTGATTTAATAGTATTAATGGCTGTTTGGTAAGAATCAACAAAGGGTGTATCTAAGTCTACATTTGCGATATAAGCCATCTTGTCGATTGAAAGACCAAATATTGCAATCGGCTCGCCATCTACAATACGCGTGATCCACTGTGCAGTCTTATCCTTAGGTTGATAAGAGAGTAAGTTTGAAAGACCATTTAACCGATGAGACTTAGTGCTTAATTCGTTCGACAAATCCCAGTTCCCCGCCAACAATGGAAACGTGATCCGATCCAAAAAGGTAGCAACTGGTTCGTTACCCATATCTAATTCATGGTTGCCAATCGTCATCATATCAATACCTAATGCATTGAGCATTTCGGCATTCGCTTTGCCTTTAAACAAAGAAAAATACAATGTCCCTTGAAAACAATCACCGGCATGCATAAATAGAAAATCTCGATCATGTGCTAATGCGTTAGCTTTAAGTTGTTTAACCCGCGTCGCAATGCGTGAAAAGCCACCATTACTAACATAGGGAGAAAGCTTTTCTCCATCGATATTAAGTTGTAACTGCAATGCCTGGGGTTCAAAGTAAGAGTGCGTATCATTGATATGTGCCAATGTTATTCTCACTGGCTTATTGTTTTTTATCATAAACCTTCATTTTTATAATTTCAATCTAAGTACTGTTTCATTTGATAGTAACGTATTAATCGTGACAATATTATTAATATGTTTTTACTGTATGTTTTTTGCTTAACCTATATTTAATTAAATCACACTCTACCAATTATAATAAACTAATCAATTGAATAGGTAGCACTAAGCTTATATTGGTAAAATAGACATGGGTTTTACATTGTAAATTTTTATGCGTGATGTGTTTTATATGAGGGGGTTACTGGTTTAAGTGCGAGGGGGCGAAAAACCAATTATTATCCACTTACTTACAGTGTAGATATTGTATCGATATTGGTGAACAGCAAGGAACGGTATTATTTAGAGTCTAATAAAATCCCCATTTACATCTGGCTATAAAAAAGGGTACTTGTTGATAACAACAAGTACCCTAAAACTAAAGCAATAGTTTGCTAAGTTTCAAACCGTTAACGTTGTAATTACTTCTTCCAAGCAAATGATTCAAACATTGGATCAACAGGTGTTTGAGCAACGTGATTTACATAGTTACTGATCACTTTTTGAGATAAACCAAGAATAACTTCTAATACTTGTTGCTGACCGTAACCTGCTGCGAAGAATGCTTCCATTGCAGCTGCTGGCACATTACCACGGTCACGTACCATGCTTAATGTGAAGTCTTTTAATGCTTGTAGTTTTGCAGTTGGCAAAGCAGTGTCATTACGTAAAGCGTCTGTAATGGCAGTATCTACTTTCATTGAATGCGCGATTGCTGTGTGTGCAGGAACACAGTAATGACATTCATGCTCAACATTGATTGTTTGCCATACAACAGTCAATTCTTCTGCATTAAAAGAAGTGTTTGTAAATAATTCATTAAGCTGAGTGTAGGCTTTTAAAAGATTTGGAGATTCAGCCATTGTGCCAAAAAGATTAGGCACAACGCCCATTTGTTTAACAGCACCTTCAAGAATTGCTTTACTGTCTGATGGAGCCGTTTCTACTGTATGGATTTTAAATTCGCTCATTCTTTTACTCTCTCTAGTGATTAATCATTATCGAAATTAGTTTTTAATGAGAAGTTCATTCTCTTAAGTGAGACTACTATAATCGTTCAAATTAAGGGGCAAAACATACTTATTTATCGTTTTATTTGCATTTTAATTCGCATCCATATTGTAATAATTATAAAAATGCTAACTGGCTTGAGAGAAATACGTTGGGGTTTAAGTTATGAGCTTAAGTAAAAAGCAGTGGGGATTTGTTCGCTAATGTAGTTTAAGGCATCTTAATAATATTTAAGGTAGTTGATATAGTTAAATATAGTTAAATATAGTTGAATGTATTGGGAGTACTTAAAAAATAAGTGCTGTAATGTAAAAAGCCCGTTTAATTACTAAACAGGCTTTAATGAACTTTAAAAGTTTATGCGCATATTAATGGAAAGGTGCACCCACAAATATTTGATCAATAAACTTGTTAACTATTTCTTTGTTATTGTTTAACCGAGCATAAGTTCTTAACCCGATGATTTGTACTTGCAGATAACTTGCGAGTTCCATTGCATCTTTGCTTTGGTCTAACTCATCGGCATCAATAGCATCTGTAATAATGCCAGCCAGTCTATTTTCTATATTAGAGAGTATTTTTTTTACTTCATCTAAAAGCTCTTTGTTATCACTTTCAGTTAATTCAGACAGCGACTTTACAATCATGCACATACAACTAGGTTTACCATCTAGATTATCTATAATAAGTTTCTTAAGAAATAATTTTAGACCTGTTAATGGCGTTGCAGATTGATCTAAACAATCTTGTAATAAGTTACCTGTTTGCGCAGCGTAGTGATTTATTGCTTCTTTGAATAAATTGTCTTTACTGCCAAAAGTTGCGTATATGCTACCTGGGCGGAGGTCAATAGCCGTTTGTAAGTTACGCATAGATGTTCCATGGTAACCTTTTTCCCAGTACAAATTAGTCGCTTTTTCAATGACCTCTGTACGATCAAACTTAGCATTTTTACTCATATCGATTTCTTAAATTAATAATAGAACACTCGTTCATTATACATTAACAAATTAATCTTGCCATGCTCTTTGTTCATGATTTACTTTTTACCTGTTAAATTAAATTTACTCAAATGACTCGATATTTTAATCAATAACTGCACTTTAGTGCTCTTTAGCTAATCATATTTTCTACCTATTTAAGTAGTGTTTTGAAGTGAAAACGTTAAATGTATATATAAAGTCACATATTAATTATTTATATGTGACCTAGTAATCTGTACTTGATGGTTGATAGGTGTAGGTTTTCAGTGCAGACAGTGATCCGTAAGTTGCATGTGTAGATCGTCGGAGTTGCTATAAAAAGGTTGAAAAATCATATTATGCTGACAGTGACTACATAACGTAGATGATAGTCAAAATAGTTATTTAATGAAGATATGAGCCTGCTCTTTGTGTTTGCAAAATATTAGTTTAATTAAAGACAATCATAAGGAGAGTGCTATGTACTTAATTACTAATCGTAAATTATCTAAAGCAAGCAGTTTAAAATGTTTTGGGAAATCCCCTAATGTTAAAGGACCTAATGAATTACGTTTAGTTAGGGTCGAAAAATTAGACAACGGATGGAAAGTAGAGCCGCTTGATGACAAACTAACTGCCAGTAAAGTCAAACAACTAAAATCAAAATATCACCTTGATATTGATACTGATAAAGATTGGTATGCGAGTCTTGAAGTCGCCTGTGAACTCTTTGAACGTGCTAGCACAGAGCAAAAATCCATTTTATTTTTTGTACATGGTTATAACAATGACGTTGAGGATGTTTTAAAAGCCGCCTATGAGATTGAATCTTTATACAATGTGATTGTTGTTCCATTTACTTGGCCTGCAAATGGAGGTGGTGTTATTTCAGGAACAGGCGCGTATCTTAGTGATAAATCTGATGCACGAGTTTCAGCTGGTGCACTTAATCGCACCATTGGCATTATTCAACAACTGCATTTATTACTGACACATTCTTTACAACTTAGACGTCAAAAAGAGGCATTTAACAAACATCCGGATAACCCAAATGCGGAAGCTTCTCTTTTTACCAAACTAATGGCAGCAGACTGCTCCGTTACAATCAATTTACTATGCCACAGTATGGGGAACTACGTTCTAAAACATACGCTTTCCACCAGTGAAAACGAAACCTCAGGATTGGTGTTTGATAATATCTGCTTGGTTGCTGCTGATACTAACAATAAAGAGCATGCTAATTGGGTAGAAAAACTTGATGTAAGGAAAAGAGTGTATGTTGTTATTAATGAAAACGATTCTGCACTGAGAGCATCACGTATCAAACCGGGCAAAGAACAAAAAGCGCGATTAGGTGCGTATCTGAAAAAACTAAATAGTCCCAATGCCGCGTATATAGACGTTACCGATGTCAACGGCATTGGCACCGATCATACTTATTTTAAGGGAGAGTCGGTCAATGAAAACAATGCACTTAAGGTTATTTTTGAAGGTATGTTTAACGGAAAAGTCGTTGAACCCTTATTAGATTACCAAGTTGATATGAATACCTACAAGTTATAATTGACTATCTGATCAGGTATAGCTTTCTGCATAACTTTCTGCATAGTTTTTTGTAAATATAAAAGGCCACTCATTTGGCCTTTTTAATGTTTCATATATGAACTTTAGAAATAAGTGAGTCTAGATCTCTGCTAATTATTATTTTTTATCTTTTTTATTAATCTCTTTCTTAACAACTTCTTTCTTGGCAATAAAAGCACTGGGCAGAACCTCAACACCCACTAAACGGCCTAATTTTATGATCATAGGAATAGTAATAGGGGCAAAAGGCAAAACTGCAAACACTCCTAAGCCTATTCCTTTTAATACATTGACCATTTGCTCATTGGCCATTTTCATCTCTGCTTTGCTAGCTTGGCCTTGTGTATAATTTTTATAGGTGGTTAACATCAAGATCGTTTCTTGTTTTTCCTGTGCTAGAGCAATTTTTAGCTTAATCATTGCACGCCTAGTTTTTAATCTAAGCGAGAGTTTTTCGATACGCAAAACGCGTAATGGCACTTTGTGAAAATAACGTAAGGTTTTCATTATTGACTCATTATTTTTTAGGTAATAATAATAGTAATTTTGAAGCTAACGTTAGTAATAATAAACATACACCACCCGCAACAATACCGACTAGCCCAGTTAATATGGTTGGGGCAATATATTCAAAAAGATAGCTAAGAGTAAAGAAGTAATGTTCAATATGATGCACAAACTCTGCTATGAAATAGATGTTATGAACGATTATTCCACCGCCGACTAAAAACATCGCGATGGTGCCTACAATGACTAGAAATTTCATTAATAATGGGGCAAAAGCTAATAGAAAATTACCTAGCATCGTTTTTAATGTGTTTTCATTTTCAGTATTTGCACCTTTAAGCAAATATAGCCCTAAGTCATCAAGTTTGACGATCGCAGCCACTAAACCATAAACAAAAACAGTTAAACCAATGGCTAAAGCAATCAGCACCAATACGCGAGTTAATATGTCTGCATCGGCAATAGTACCTAATGCAATTACTACAATTTCAGCGGATAAAATAAAGTCCGTGCGAATCGCGCCTTTAATTTTATCTTTTTCTAAAGCCACGAGGTCGATATTTTTATCCGCATTTGCTTTGATACGTTGTTGTTTAACTTGCTGATTGATGTCTTGTTTTTCATGAAGAGTAAACAAAGAATGCGCTACTTTTTCAAAACCTTCATAACATAAATATAATCCACCAATGACTAGTAAAAAAGTAATGGCTGAAGGGAAAAAAGCACTGAGCAATAATGCAATTGGTACAATAATAGCTTTATTTAATAGAGAACCTTTAGCAACCGCCCAAACTACGGGTAACTCTCTATCGGCTTTTACGCCTGAAACCTGTTGTGCGTTTAAAGCAAGATCATCGCCCAAAACGCCTGCTGTTTTTTTAGCCGCGACTTTACTCATTAATGCAACATCGTCTAGTACTGCAACAATATCGTCTAGTAACGCTAATAAACTTAATCCAGCCATCGTTATCCTTTTTTATGTAAAGCAATAAATACAAAAATTTTTTTGAGTAGGGCCAGCTAGACAATTATTTAAGCCGACCCGTCACTATATAACAGTAACGCTCAAAGGCTCAGTGTTATCTTTATGATTTTTAGAAGTTAATTGAATGAAAAAGGCATAAATCAATACCTATGGTCAAGTAGACATCGAAATTAAACTTTGGTTTACATTGATGTTTTGTCTCTTCTCTTTAAAGCGAAAAGGTCGTTGTAATGCCTAGATTTTAATCATAAGTTGCGCACAACTGTCGTTTTAAACCTTAGATTGTATTGGCTATTGTTTTTAATTTTAGTTTTCGGGATGATATTACTTAAGGTAAATAACGTGATAAAAGTTGATGGTTTAATTGTATTAAATAATCTTTACCAAACGGGCCATTTTCAAGATCTCGTGACAGAAATTCAGGTAAATCTTTATCATACTCATCACTGAAAAATGCAATACCACAAGCAATAGAAGCAACACTATCAGTATCTCCTCCCAACATGATTGCTCTATCTAATACTTCCGAAAGGGAGCTCGATTGAGATAAAACGGTTAATACAGCATCAATAGTATCAATGGCATCACATTCCGTTCGATCGACTTTATCTTCAATAAAGAACTCATTGGTCTGTAAACAGACATACTCAAATAAACCCTGTTTACTACCTAGTTTGTTAACGAAATAATAAACAGCTAACGCCACGGCTTGAGAGGCTATTATCCCTTCGTGAGTGTTGTGTGTAACAGTCGCTTGAATGCGCGCTTTTTCCAGCATCTCGGTTTTATCTTTTATTAAACCCAATGGTACCGAACGCATGGCAGAACCATTACGCACACTATCAGCATAGATAGTGTCAATAAATTCATCGGCAGTCTTTGTTTTTAATAAAAAGTGATAGAAGTTATCTGAGTATGTTTGCCTAGGGTCTCGTTTAAATACTTTTAAAAAATACTCTGCAACTAACAGTTCGTTCCACGTGTTTTGTACGTTAAGCATTAGCTCACAAATGGCGAGCGTCATCTGCGTGTCATCGGTATAAGAACCAGCTGGCCGGTTATCTAACCAGGGTTGATGATATTGTGTAAGACAATGTTTTTCTTCAATATAATCTGTTTCAGTAAATTCAAATCCGGCACCATAAGCATCGGCCATTGCAATAACTAATAACATCTTTTCCTTCCTTGGCCATTCATCGTATATCCCTTGTATTCAACAACCAGTATTGTTGGAAGACTATATGATTAACCGTAAAACAGGAATTTACGGTTAATCATTTCAAAAAAATTGTTTAACAAACAAAATATTCGGGGACTATAGGCAAAATTGTGGTGCATCAATAATATAACTTATAAGTGATACACTTATATCATGAATAATAACAACAGCATAAGAGTTAGTCGCGACTTGTTAGCTACATCAAATTTCAAATAAATTACCATTTTATTTGAATAAAATTTTCCTATTTAATTTTGGTAAATAATGTCTGTAATAGCATTTTTCTTCACTATTATCAGTATTACCTCGATCAACAGTACTTTCATTAAGAATACTTCATCAACTTACCTTGATAAAAAAAACCTTTAACATCATTGGTTGGCTCATTTCATTATGGCCTAATCTATTAGTTTATTTTGTGTAGCAATTGGTGGCATATAAATTAAAAGTTAATGAATATTCAGGCATTTTATAAAATATTAGAGCATACCTCTTAAGAGAAGGAAGAAATTAATGTCAATTTTACTCAGTAAATAGCATATATCTATATCAATGATATTAAAGACACTTTAACTCATGTATATTAATTGTCATATTTTCATGAAATTGGTTAAGGCGTTTTATTTTATAAAGCTAGGCTCGGTTACTCAGGTTTTCATTATTATTTATTCTTTCATATTAGTAAAAGGATCCGCTGTGTTTGCAGATATTAATGTAAAGGTCATTATTGGATTATTTTGTTTATCTATAGTTGCAATTTTATCCCACCGATTAGGCATTGTTGATACCAAGTATCCTCTATTAATTAAAAGCAACGATTCTGTAAAACTACTGTTGAAAAGTGCGCATGTCGATTCACATTTTATAGATAATGCGGGAGTATCTTTACAGTGTAAATTAACTAATCAAGATGGATATGAGTTTTGTGGTGTAGGGATACCATTGACCGATGGCATAAGAAATAATGGTCTAGATTTGAGTGTATACAACCGAATGTCAGTTTCAATAAAATATACCGCACCCGTTGATAATGCCAAATTAAAAATTTCATTCAGAAATTTTAACGACAAGTACTCCAATTTAGAAGACTCGGTGTCATTAAAATTTAACAGTATTTCATATAATCCCAATAGACATAAACTTCCTGTCGACATTCCTTTCGACGCTCTTCAAGTTGATAATTGGTGGGTTGATCAATACAAAATTGGCTTCACCAATAGCCAAGTTGAATTAACCAATGTTTCTTATTTAGAGATATTAACTGACAGTATGAATGTTATTGGTGATTATAATATCGAAATCCAACGTATCGATTTATATGGAAAATTAATCTCAGAAGCGAACTTACTCAAATTAATTTTATTAATCTGGTTAATCACGATCATCTTTTTGGTCACGCTACAACGTAATATTTTACAACGAATATCGATTACCGATTCATTAACTGGGTTATATAATCGTCAAGGTATCAGTGCCTGGACCAATAAAAAAATATTCATGGGGATGGCTAGACAACGTTTTCATATGTTCTATTTGGATCTAGATGATTTTAAAAAAGTCAATGATACCTATGGCCACCAAGTAGGGGATCAGTTATTAATTAGTTTTTCACATTATGTACAAAATTATTTAGATTCAATCGAAGGTATTCAATTTACCTTTGCAAGATTATCAGGTGATGAATTTGCATTAGTGGTTATAGGTTTAAAAGATCATCAAATAAAAACGTTTGCTAAAAATTTACTTGGGGTTTGGGATGCTCCAATTACGCTCGAAGAACATGAAACTTATGCCCGTGCAAGTTTGGGTATTGCTAAATTAAGTGCAGATGTAAAAACATTTGACGGTTTATTAGCAAGGGCCGATTCAGCAATGTATTACGCAAAAAAAGAAGGTAAGAATTGTTTCAAAGTCTTTAACGAAACAGTTTCACAAGATATATTTTTCCGTAAACAAACTGCTGAAAAAATTAAAAATGCCATTATCCACGACCAATTTCATTTAAATTTTATGCCTATATTGGATGCTAAAAGCTTAAAAGTAGTCAGTGTCGAAGTATTAATTCGGGCTAATACGCATGAATTATTAGGGATTGGCCCCGATGTTTTTATCCCTATAGCAGAAGAATATAACCTAATTAAAAGCATCGATTTATGGGTTATTGAGACAACGTTTAAAAAAATAACAAAAGAATCCACGTTTTTACAATCACATCCCTTAGTATTTTGTATCAATATCTCATCTGTAGAGTTACATAATCCAATTTTTGTACAACAACTTACTGAGTTAATGTCTCTATACCAAATAGATCCAACAACAATTGAACTTGAAATAACTGAAACTTGTTTGGTTGAAGCGGATCTAATGAGTGTCTCAACACTAGAGGAGATACACAATCTAGGTATTCATCTCACATTGGACGATTTTGGAACAGGGTATACGGCATTTTCACAATTGATTAACTACCCTGTAAGTTGTTTAAAAATAGATAAAACGTTTATTGATAACCTAAATTCAGCGGATAAAACAACATCAACCATGATCAAAGCGATTCTTTCAATTGCAGAGTCATATCAATTAAAGACAGTCGGAGAGGGGATTGAAACCTATCAACAATACGCATTCCTATTAGAGCAGGGCTGCGATATGCTTCAGGGATATTTATTCAGTAAGCCTCTGCTTTGGAAGGATTTAAGGGATATTTTAAGCGATTCTAATCAACAACCGTTTATCCCTAAAAAATAGAGTGGCAGAATAGTAAATAGTAAATAGTAAATAGTAAAATGCATTTCTTATGTAACTAATTAAACTAACTAGAATAGTACTCTAAAAAAAATAAGTCTTTTTAGATCAAGTTTTTGTTAATGGCATGTTTAATTCAGTTTAAATTACAATAAAGTAACCAAGTTATTATGCGAATCTAGTAATAGCGCCATAGCAATGTAAAGTAACATGGTTTTTTATCATGACAAGTATTGAGCGTGGTCGTTATATTGACTACAATTGCGCAGTTTTATTTTTTCTTATCAAAGGTCTTAATCATGAACGACACTAAATCTTTACCCGCTTTACCAGATCGCCTATCAGTTGATCCTCGCAGTCCACATCATGTAGCTGAAATTTTTGAACATGAAATCGGCATCAAACTAAACGGCAAACAACGTTTCGATGTTGAAGAATACTGCATTAGCGAAGGCTGGGTAAAAGTACCTGCACATAAAGCATTAGACCGTCGTGGACACCCACTAATGAAAACAGTAAAAGGCACAGTTGAAGCTTTTTATGGTTAAAATGCTGAAATTAAATGTGTAGCTAAATGCTTAGCTAAATGATTTTTTGTTAGCCTACTATCAATTAATGAATAGGCGGCTTTCGATAAAAATCGTTTGGGCGTTTAAACTTCAAATTACCTTTTTGTAATACTTACTGTGCAAAAAGGTAATCTTCATCTGTAGTTAAATCTTTTCTGTATATTTTTTAGAAAGACCAAAAATTGAATATAAGTTTATTTTTATGTGTAAGTTACATCTTTCTACACAACAACACAGCGTTCATATTTGTATAATTCATTTGTTCACTGATTAATAAAGCTACTTACCTACAAGCTATACCACTATAAGCAAGTAAGATAAGCATAAAAGCAATAGTGTTTTTACAAATTACTAATTATTGATTATTGATTCTCTTAACCGCTTTTTTAGATATTTTCAGTTAATCTCTTAAATGCTCTTGTAAATAAACATCTAAATAGAAATTTATGAAATCACTCTCTTTATCTCAAGCTAAAAAGCTATCATTACTTTCTCAAGGTTTACTTTCAAAAGTTTCAAAGACGGGTAATAAGCGAGATAAAACATTAGCTGTGTTTAATAAGCTTGGTTATGTGCAAATAGATACAATTTCAGTGGTGCAACGTGCACATCACCACACGCTTTTTAGCCGCAATTCTCATTACAACATCGATCATTTAGATCAACTGGTGGCAAATAAAGACGTATTTGAATACTGGTCGCATGCAGCAGCCTATTTACCCATGCAAAATTATCGATTTACTTTGCTACGAAAAGCAGCCCTAAAACGAGGTGAACAAAAACACTGGTTCACCAAAGATAAAAAAATGATGAGTCATGTCCTTACGCGAATAGAGAACGAAGGACCATTGATGGCGAAAGACTTTGCATCGCAAAATATTAAAAGTAATGGCTGGGGAGCAAAGCCAACAAAACAAGCGTTAGAAATGTTATTTATGCAGGGGGATTTAATGATCACCGAGCGTAAAAATTTTCATAAGGTGTACGATTTAACATCGCGAGTGCTCCCTAATACAATAAATACTTCAATCCCAACCAATGAAGAACATGGGCAGTTTTTAGTCTTAAATTATCTAAAAGCACATGGATTTGGCACATTAAGTGAAATAA
Organism: Vibrio sp. 2-Bac 85; assembly: GCF_037546705.1. NCBI lineage: Bacteria > Pseudomonadati > Pseudomonadota > Gammaproteobacteria > Vibrionales > Vibrionaceae > Vibrio > Vibrio sp. 2-Bac 85. The sequence continues at coordinate 313,373 of NZ_JALAAB010000004.1, forward strand.
CTTACTTACTAAAAAATAGTAAAGCACAAATAACCCAAGCACTTAATGAGTTAGTAGAGTCGAAGGCAATAGAGCGTATACTTATTAATAAAACGCCTTATTTTACATGTGATAGTGCTTTAAATTTACTCAATGATAGGCTCAATAAAAAGCAGGCAAAGATTATTTCTCCGTTCGATAATCTACTCATACAACGAAAAAGAGCCCGTACTATTTTTGAATTTGATTATTTATTAGAGTGCTATGTACCAGAGGCTAAACGTCAATTTGGTTATTTTTGTTTGCCTATTTTATGGGATGGAAATTTAGTTGCTCGCGCCGATTGTAAAGTAGATAAAACAGAAAATGTACTCAACGTTAACCATTTACATTTAGAACCTAAATTAAAAACCAAGAAGCCTTTTTTGAAGCACTTGATATAGAACTAATCAGTTTTGCTAAATTTAATGGATGCCAGAGGTATGTCATCAACAAAGTATCGAATACACCATAAATGAGATTCAAAGGTTAATTGTCGTAGCTTTTTTAAAACAGTATCAACCAAAGAAATCGAATCTGTGTACAGAATTTAATGGCTATTTATTAATTTTATGATGAAATTACGAACTGGTTAAGGTAATCAAATCTTGTGTCGAATCTCCAACTGGTGAAAGCATCAGAAATGAGTATTAATTAAAATATAAATTAACAAATCAAGAAGCTTGTGAATGGGTACTCTTATTGTCTCGAGAGTGTTAAAAAGCGCAACCTTTAAAAGAGGGACGAAGGCGGTGATTAATATTAAATATAATTATAAAAATAATTTAACTGCTAACGAGCAAACCTTTTAATGTGGCTACGGTGAATTCATTACTGGTGTAACATTAGTTGGTGAAATAGTTGTTATTTACTAATAACTAATAACTAAAAACTAAAAGTTCAATTTCATAACACGCCTAAAGGCTACTCAATATTATATATTGGAGCAATGCATAAATGATTAATACTATCGATTACCATCATATTTTTTCTGAAATTGCATCTGAATTCAAAGAGGTTGATGACCTTGGTGCGATCGCAAACTATATACCTGAATTAGGTAAGGTCGATCCAACTAAGTTGGGAGTTCACCTTACTACTGTTGATAACCAACACTATGCATTTGGTGATGCTGACGAACCATTTTCAATTCAAAGTGTGGCAAAAGTATTATCACTGACATTAGCCTTGAAAATTATGGGCGGAGATCTTTGGAATCGAGTGGGTGTTGAACCGTCGGGTTCACCTTTTAATTCTTTGGTGCAGCTAGAATATGAAAAGGGCATCCCGCGAAATCCATTCATCAATGCTGGCGCGATTGTTATTTGTGATATTTTGGTTACTTGTTTGGATGACCCAAAGAATGACTTACTTGCGTTTATTCGAAAAATATCAGGTATTGATAGTATTAACTATTCTTCAAAAGTAGCAGAGTCAGAGAAAAAATGCGGTTATCGTAATTATGCACTAGTCAATTTAATGAAAGATTTCGGTAATATTCATAACGACGTAGATATTGTTTTAGACCTCTATTTCTACCTTTGCTCAATCGAAATGACCTGTAAAGAATTGACTAACGCTTTTATGTTCCTTGCTTCTGGTGGTATGAATCCTATTATAAATGAAAGGGTTATTAGCCTTACGAGAACAAAACGGATAAATTCAGTGATGTTGACGTGCGGATTTTATGACGAAGCTGGTGAGTTCGCTTTTAGAGTCGGTTTACCTGGTAAAAGTGGTGTCGGTGGTGGCATTGTAGCCATACACCCTGGTAAATTTTGTATTGCAGTATGGAGCCCAAAGTTAAATGCCAAAGGTAATTCTTATAAAGGAATGAAAGTGCTTGAAGCACTCACTACCAAAACAAAATGCTCTATATTTTAATTTGGGTTAGTAATGAAGACTGCTATTTTAAAACAATTGCTAACAATAATAAAAATTCTGTAAATATTAGCCGTTATATGAAATTTAAATTGCACGTTCAGGCGTTCAGAAAACTTAATTAAAAAAAAGTTAATGTGATACTGGATCTCACGGTGGAGAAATTTAACCAAACAGTGAATGAAAATAGAATAACTGATTGAATCTAAAATAAATATAAATTATGGTCAGTTGTTATTTGAATCTATGAATCACATGCTCAGCTTGCACAAAACACCACAAAAATAGACACCACCAACGTTGACGAAACCATTATCACAAAGTGTATAAGACCATACATCATAAGCTTTTTTTCTGTGACATTTTGAATAGTTTGATGACGAGTTATTATGGCGAGCCTGTTTGAATTTTACTCACAATCTACCTTATTGTATTTATACTCAATAGGGAAAGTCTGACCTTCTACAGCTTCCTTTATGCTTTTATCAATACGTAAAATATTGTTTTCAAAATCATCGACTAAACGATACCGCATTTCAGTAATTGAGTTTTCACCTAAAATGTATATTTCCTCTTGGCTAGTTTCTCCCCCATCTGCAATAGTAAGTGTGGAGATCGCGTTTACAGTATCTCCTCCAAGACTATTCAGTACTCCTTCAACAACACCTTCATATCCAACGCTGTATTCTGCTGATTGAGAATAACCTGATTTTATACCGGTTACTTTTGTGCCGTAAATATCTAATTTCAATTCACGAGTTTCAGTAACACCTTCTTCACTTCCCTTGTATCGGTAACAAGAGATATTACCAAAATCAAATGCTTCGTTAGGAATCTCATTTACTATAGAAAATATAAAAAGTTCACCTGTTTTTTTTACCTGAACACCGTAACGAGAGGTTTCAGCTGTTGAGATTAAATTAGCTACGGTCAGATCGTCGGTTTCTTTATAAAACCGACCTCCTGAGCCAAAACAAACTCGTGCTTCTGTTGTGTCACACGCTTCGATACTTGAATAATTTCTAATCTCTTCTGGAAGAGCGATATCATCCCAGTTGTTAACAAGCCCCTGTACTGAAGCTTCTGTTGTGGTCTCTACTACAACTTCCGCTTTTTTCGGATTAGAAGTGAAATAGTTGTAACCAAAAAGTCCGGCTAGAACGAATAAAACAATAATAAAAATATTTTTCATAATGGATGAATTACAACAGCTTGAACCAAAAGTGATTGAATTATGAATGTTTTATTCTAAAGTGCAACTTGGTAGATATTTATAACGAGTTATTATGGGTAGTCTGTTTAAATTTATATCGAATCTTGTGGGTAATAATTCTTTAATGTCGCCATTATTTTATTGTATAACTCAACACTGTTTTGCACCACTTGGCGTAAATTCTTTATGATAGATGGATTTACTGTAAATAATGTGAGGTGTTCATATTTAGCTAATACATAAATAGGGCTTTTTTGAGTTCACAAACTACAGCGATTTTTTGTTCTGGATAGCGTTGTTGAGATCCATTGTCCACTCATGTAATGCTTGAGGTTTATGTTTAATGCTTGAGGTTTATGTTTAATGATGGAGTAATTATATATCTCAGTATGATTGTGATGTTCGCATATATCATGCTTTTTATTAGCGCAATCTATTCCGATTAAAACAGCAATATTATCAATATTATACTCTTTCATTTTGAAGCTCCTCCATGTAAAGTAAATGTTGAAATGTGCTTAAGGCTCGTTTCTCGCAGGTATTATAGATAGTCGTTGTAGGCATCCCTGATTATCCGTATTGAAGCTAGTTGCTCTGTTGGTTCTCGATCGTCTTGTTGTTAAAAACATTAAATGTTTGGCCTTCAATATTCGTAACCAACAGAGGCATATTCCGCTTAATGCAGCGATATTTTAAAAGGAGTTTAAATTGATTCGATGTACACTTGCGACTATTTTATTTAGTTTGTTATTAATTTCTTGTGGTAGTGATGATAAACAAGATGACTCTGTTGTAAATGAGTTGTTGGGAACATGGAAGACTGGATGCCTCGATGATAGTGATGAGTACACTATCACTACATTGGAAGTTAAAGAGAAAACAATTAATTCACAATTTACTTCATATTCGACTAGCTCATGTGAGAATGTACTTACTTCCACGCCTTTAGAGTCAACATATACCTTAGGTGAGGAAGCTACCACCATATTAGGAAATGAAATCAGGAATATCGATATCATGCTACAAAATGGTGACGTAGTTATAGACATTTTTAAGATTGAGCAAGGTTACTTATATTTTGGTGAAGCTCGTGACGATACTTTAAGAGCAGATACCATTGATTTTACGTCTTGGTTCGAAAAACAATATTAAACGATACAACTAGTTAATGTGAAAGTAGATCATTAGTCATTTAATAATATCCGACAGCAATAAGGTTGATGAAGTGTATTAATAATTTTTTCATTCAAAAAAATTAAGTAACTGCAGTAAGTGAATGTTTAGAATATATTACAATTCAAAAGTAAAACTTAATGCTAAGAGTTTAATATTAAGATTTATCTGGTTGAGGAAAATATTCAAAAACGTTACTCGGATACAGATGATTAATTAGGTTTGGGCAAGCGAGGTTTATTCTGGTCAGGGTGTAATACAATTTGTATTACACCCTTTGGACTTTACTTTTAAATCGTTAATTTAAGCATTCTACTTATCACTAGAAACGATATTCAACACCGATACTAGCCTGCTTAAAGTCTGTTTCTGTATCGGAACCGTTAGATACATTATCCAAATTAATTTCTGCATCATACCAAGTGTACTCTGCATTAATTAAAAAACGCTCTGTTACTTTAAACGCTACACCCGCACCAGCAAATACACCTTCATCATCTTTGTTGCCAGAAAACCCGACCACATTATAATCTGTGGAATACCATAACTGACCACCTTTAGCATACAACTCTACTCGATCAGCAATCGGTAATATCAACTTTAATCCTGCGGTATAACCATCTGTTTCAGCGCTAGATAAATTGTTGCCGTAACTACCAAAATCAATATAGCTACCTTCTAGAGCTAAGTAGTTGTTGAAGCGATAACCGATTATGCCTTGGAGAACATCATTGTCGTCGTCAAAGTCATCTTCGCCATCTACTTTTAGGTAACCATAATTACCGCCGACATAAACGCCATTTTCTGCAACGTCTTTCTTGAAGTCATCAGCGTGAGAAAAAGTACTAACAGAGGCTAACGAAATAAGTCCAGCTAAAGTAAGAATCGTATTTTTCATAAGGTACTCCTAGTTAATTACGTGAATTCATTTAACTAGTTACAAAATGGATGCCAACCTTATAAAAGTAACAAAGAGCTGTTTATCTGATTTTTAGATTTAATTTAATATCAATGGGTTACGTTTATTTTTTTGTGAGTAAATGTTGGAGAACAATATATATGCATTACTTTTTTTTATCCGTTCAATAAGACTGTGATAACGTAAAACTGTAATTTTTTCTGATTAAATTGTAATATTTTCAAAGGGTAAGCGGGGGCAGAGTAAACTTTATTCTATTACCTTATACCTTAAAAGAGCGCCCCCATTTTCTTTGGATGCATACTTTACCCGTTAGTTTTCTATTTGGCCTTTAAATGCGTCGTTGCCGATTCCCATGCCTTTATTGGGGGAACTAATCAAAAATATCGAGTTGACTAATACGTCATTGAATATAGTTCTGAGTAATCAAAATATTAAATCATTTTTAACTGTGTAATTACCATATGAATGGTATAACAAGATGTTAAAACAATAGGTTGTGATCCTAATGTCCAAATATTTAAACTCTCTATTTTTTCGCTTAATACATCAGAAGGTTTAACAGAACAGTCGCTAAAATTTTTTTAAAATAGAAGGGTAGTTAGTTAATACTATTTTATTAATAGCATGTAGTTAAAATCATATAAAAAATATCCTGTCATTTAAGATAAGGCAGATACAACCTTGAAGTGCATAGCAATTTTATGCAAAAAATGGTTTTCCTGCATAAAAGTTTAAACTGATTTTTCAGCAACGGCACTTAAAATGAAGATTTTATTTTTATTTCCTCATGGTATATAAGTGGTTTTATATACAGAGTCGTCGATATTCCGCCTTTCCGTCGATAATGCGGGATTATTCGGCCTATTTACATGACGAGTATTTGATAATTTCCCGTAATGCATTGATATATCAATTTTTAAGTGTAATGTCCGATTAATTTTATCAAATTAAGATATTCCGTATTTCCACCAGAAATATGGAATATTTCTGTATAATAAG